>CAYYXT010000010.1:49827-67341 GCA_964475825.1 uncultured Nitrosopumilaceae archaeon
GTGGAGATTTCAGAAGAAGAGAAGGTACTGATTCTAGTAGTGGAGGATCGAGAAGAAGAGAAGGTACTGATTCTAGAAGAGAAGGTACTGATTCTAGTAGTGGAGGATCGAGAAGAAGAGAAGGTACTGATTCTAGAAGAGAAGGTACTGATTCTAGTAGTGGAGGATCTAGAAGAAGAGAAGGTACTGATTCTAGTAGTGGAGGATCTAGAAGAAGAGAAGGTACTGATTCTAGAAGTAGTGGAGGATCTAGAAGAAGAGAAGGTACTGATTCTAGAAGAGAGAATAAAAACTACAGAGAAAGAACAGATTCCAAAGTAAATAAAAACAAAAAGAGAACGAAGTTTGAAAGAAGATAATTATGAATTTTTTTGGATAAACTCAGATGGTGAAAAAAAACTAGCAACTGAGAATTTGGTTGTAGGAAATCAAGTATACAAAGAAAAATTAATTACAAAAAAAGGAATAGAATACAGATTATGGGATCCATTTAGGAGTAAATTAGCTGCAGCAATAATGAATGGGTTAGAAATATTTCCATTTAAAAATAAATCAACTGTATTGTATCTAGGTGTATCAACGGGTACAACTGCTAGCCATATTTCAGATATTGTTGGACCAACAGGAGTAGTTTTTGGAGTGGAACATGCAAGTAGAGTGGCCAGAGATTTTTTAGATAGAGTTGCATCGCATAGATCAAATATAATTCCGATTTTACAAGATGCAAGAAAACCAAAAGAGTATTTTTCAGTATTTGGCAAAGTGGATGTAGTGTATGTAGACATAGCACAACCTGATCAAACAAATATTGCAATAGAAAATTGTAAAATGTATCTCAAAAAAGATGGTTATTTCTTTTTAGTAATAAAAACAAGAAGTATTGATGTTACAAAATCTCCAAAAAGAATCATAGAAGAAGAAATAGAAAAGATGAAAGTCCATTTTGAAATTCTGCAAGTAATAGATCTTCATCCATATGATAAAGATCATGCAATAGTAATTGCAAAGTTTCTAAATTGATTTTTTATTCAATATTTTTTGGGTGGGTTTCCAACTTTTACGCACAAAAACGGGAAGAGTTTGGTTGGCTTTATAATAGGATTTAACAAAATTAATGGTTTTAGAATCAGAGGGGTATCCACTTCCCAAATCATGATTTTTTCTGAGTTTGTCTATCGTTCTATCTCTAGTAACTTTGGCAATTATAGATGCAGCAGAAACTACAACAAATCTACTATCTGCATGATGATATGATCGGATTTTTTTATTATTTGATAATTTTGCAATTTCTTTCCCAAATCTTTGCGGATTAACATCGCATGAGTCAACATACGATGTATCAGGATTTAATTTCAAGATAACTTTTGCCATGTATTTAGCCTCTAGATGATTAAGACCATGTTTCTTAACACTGGCATCAATAGATTTTGGAGAAATTTTTGCAACATAGTAATCATCCACTAACACAATTATTTTTTTATAAAGTTCCTCTCGTGATTTTGGAGTTAATTGCTTTGAATCTTTTACACCCAACAATGACAGTTTAGGAATATTAGTTTTGTTCAAAGATATTCCAGCAATTACAAGAGGTCCCAACATGGAACCACGTCCAGCATCATCCACTCCACAAATTTGCACTGATTCTGTCTTAGAACACACGTATTAAACCATTATAGGTTAAGTAAATACAGAATAACAATTGCAGATTCCAGATGAAACGTTTGAGGAAATTATAGAAGGGCAAACAAAAGTATTGGTTCCAAAAAAATCAATCACAGATAAAGTTCCACCAAAAGAACCAGCATTTTTTAATCCAAAAGCAAGATTGAGTAGAGATTACTCAATAATTGCATATGGATCTTTTCTGAAAAATTTTGCAGGACCAAAAATATTTTTGGAGGGATTATCAGGTGTTGGCATCAGAGGATTACGGGTTGCAAATGAATTACAAGTAGACAAGGTAGTAATTAATGATCTAAATCCAACGGCACTGAAATTAGCAGAATATTCAGCACGATTAAACAATTTAAAAAATATAGAATATTCTGAAATGGAGGTATGTAGATTTCTTAGTAAATATTCCAAGAAAGGAGAAAGAGGCTCAATTATAGACATAGATCCGTTTGGCTCGCCATCACAATTTTTTGATTGTGGGATAAGGGCAACTATGCACGGTGGAATTCTCTCTACAACAGCCACGGATCTTCAAGTGTTAAATGGACTTTATCAAAATGCATGTAAGAGAAAGTATGGCGGAATTCCAATAAGAGTCGAATATGGTAATGAGATGGCAATTCGATTAATTTTAGGATGTCTCAGGATGGTTGCAGGAAGAATAGGTGTAGAGATTGTTCCATTATTTGCAGAAAGCAATATGCATTATTACAGAACATATGTGCGAGTTCTTATTCGACAGGATCAAAAAGAAAATATTGGATACATCTTACATTGTAAAAACTGCGGTCATAGAAAAATAGTACTTGAACAAAATAATGAATGTGAATTGTGTAAATCAAAAATAAGCATTGGAGGACCATTATGGATTGATAAGATTTTTGACAAAGAATTTGTAGAAAGTATGATTTTAAAAATACCAGAATTATCAGTAGACAAAGTTTGTGAAAAAACATTACAAAAATGTCGTGCAGAATCTGAAATGCCTGGAATTTACTTTACACTAGATGAAATTGCATCAAAAATGAAATCATCTCCACCAAAATTAGAAGACGCAATAAAAAATTTACAAAAAAATGGTTATTTATCTAGTCCCACATCATTTTGTCCTACGGGCTTTAGAACAAATGCCAACATAAATGAAATAATCAGTGTTCTCAGATCAGCCAATAAATCCCAAACAGACATAGTATAATTCACTGCTTTGTTTTCTACTTGCTTCAGGTTTTGTAAGATTTATTCTTGCAAATTTCTTCTTAATATAGTCCTTAAATTCCATGGAATATTCCCCATCAAAAACTTTAAAAATTGCATTTCCTTTATGCATTAAAACTTTGTCCATTATTTTTGTGCATTCATAATTCAATGAAATTTGTATTGCATGATCAACAGACCAGTTTCCAGTAACTTGTGGTGAAAGATCACATATTACAGCATTAACTTTTCTTTCAAAATAAGATAAAATTTCATCAATTACAAACTCGTTTTCAATATTTTCTCTAATAATATGAGCACCAGGAATTTCCTCTACATATGATGTATCGACACCCATAACCTTACCTTTGTTACCGACCAATTTGACTGCCATTTGAGTCCAACCTCCAGGTGCACATCCTAAATCAAGAACATAAAATCCAGGTCCAATAATACGATAAGATTGATTTAATTGTTTGAGTTTGTATGCGGCCCTACTTCGAAATCCTTGTTCATGAGCTAATTTTCTATATTGATCTCGTCGTGCATCTATGAGCTTCATTTGACTTTCGCAGGTTTTTTCATGTCAGCAAGTACCCAGTCTTCAATAAATTGACAATTACGAGGACTGATTTCTCCTTCAAGGGAACACTTTTGTTCCACAGGACAAACAAGGCAAGGGGCATTCTCAATTGACAGAGTGCTAATAGGCGTCTTCTTTAGAATTAATTTATATGTCCAACGACCTTTATCTAGAATTTTTTCTCTGTAAATAGTTCCCATTCTTTCTAATTTTAATGCAAGCCGAGAACCATCTCTACTTGTAAGTTTAAGTTTTTTCCATAGTTCACTTTGAAACATTCCATCAGATTCATGTTCAGCTAAAACATCGCAGATTTTGTTTGTGAGTCTTTCCATGTCAACTTTTTCAATTTGGAAATTTTCAATTTCTTGATCTGTTAGTTGTTCTTCTAACTCTTCTTCTAATGTTTTTTCAGCTTCTTTTTTAATTTCTTCGAGTTCTTTTTTAGTTAGTTTCTTTTCTTTAGGCAATACTTCTTTTTTAGTTAGTTTCTTTTCTTTAGAAGGTACTTTTTTTGCTGGTTTCTTTTCTTTAGAAGGTACTTCTTTTTTTGGTGTCTCTCCAGATAGTGTATCTTTTTTCTTTGCCATCAAATCACCTTAATTTTTAATATAACTCCTAACCATACAAGATTTCATTCCTATTTAATAGTAAATTTTCCACTTGCTGTTATACTACTCTTTTGATTCTGATCGTTCATTTTCACGACTAACTCATATTGACCAGAAGTATCTATTATTTCAGAAAATTCATCATCAATAGGCAAAAGGTCATTATTTTGATCAAAACATTGTTGGAAAAATCCACTTTGTGTAATTACAGTGTTTTTTCCAGAGGAGTAAATTGTGATATAAAGATCGCCACAATCAAAAAAAGTGTCATCAATCTTCACTTGTATTTCAATTGGAGTAGAAGCAAGATATTGTTTTTCCAATCCAATTATCTTAATTGATTTATCATGAGTTAGGGTGTTTGTTGAGCCAACACGCCACATGTTTAGCTCACGATCAGGTGATTGAAGAACATCTGCCATAACTACAGAACCAAAAGCAATTGATAGCACAATAGGCAAAATAAATACAACATATGCTAATCTAGTTGCCATTTCGTTTTTTCACCTGTAATTCCCTTATATCTATTTAGCAAAATTCCAATACTTGTGATGAATTTGACGAATGAGTTAAATCGGAGCCGACTAAATATTGCTAGATGCGACTTAGAAAATTTAGAGTTAGAGCATATCGTTGCATTCATGATTCCGGTGAAATTACAGTCGGAGATTTAGCAGCTTTTGTTGGAAGAAATGAGAGTGGAAAAACAACAATTCTACAAGCACTGACTTTATTGAACAGAGATGAAAGAGTTTCTGAATTAGATCTTTGTGATGAATTATCAGAAGAACTCAAAGGAGAAATCAGACTAGCAGAAGGAGAATTTGAATTAAATTCAAATGAAATCAGATTACTCAAACAATTATTTCCAGGTTTACCTGAAATGAAGAAAATAAAATTATTTAGAACTAATAAAAAACCAAAAGTACAATATGAATTTGAAGACATTCAAATTAGTGAAGAGAAAAATGGAGAACTAAACTCTTGGGAGAATTTTTCAAAGCAAATATTGAATTTTTTAGATACCATACCAAATCATCTTAGAATTCAAATTGATACAAAATTATTTGAAGGTCCTCCCCCAAAAAATCAGGAAATGTTTGATAGTGGAATGGCTGAATTTAGTAATCAATTTCACGTAATAGCCGTACAAGAACCAAAAGTTATCGAAGAGTGGGAAAAAATCTATGAAAGTCCTGAAAATCAGTTCTCTAAACTTCTTAGTGGAGAGAGTGAAAAATCAGCTTTAGATAACTTTATTGCAGCAGAATTGCATCCTCGTTTTGTATATTTTTCAGATTACAAGAAAATCTACGGTAATATCAATCTAAATGAATATCTTCGAGAGGAAAAAGGAGAACGAGTAGGTTCGATAGAATTTGTCGAAGAATTTGATAAAGCTGAAACGGTAAGAAATCTTTTCTATTTAGCAGAATTAGACATTAAAGCATTAGATGAAGTCAAAGGAACTCCATCAAAATGCATCAAAATTCTCAATACTGCAAGTAATAGATTAACTAAGAAATTAAATCCAGCATGGAAAGGAGATCCAATCCATGTTGATTTGAGATATAATCCAGGAAATATCATGAGTGTTGTAATTTCGGATATTCATCGTGACGGAACAGTAACCAATACAGGTTTGCTAAATAGAAGAGCTGAAGGTTTCAAATGGACATTTTCTTTTATTGTAAACTTTGCAGCAGAAACACAACGGGCAGAGTTAAAAGAAGCCATATTACTTCTTGACGAACCTGCAAGGAATCTTCACCCCACGCAGCAAAGAGGAATTTCAGATCTATTGAAGAGTTTGGCAGGTTCAAATCAGGTTTTGTATGCTACTCATTCACCATTCATGATTTTTGATTATACACCTGGAAACTTACTAGTAGTAGAATTAGATAAAAGAAAACATCTCAGTAAAATTTTTTATGATTACTGGAATGCAGATGATAAAACACTAACTCCGATACTATACGGTTTATCGAGAGGATTAGTTGAATCTATTGTAGATAGAGAGATTGGAACTAACTCTAGGCCAGTGATTATTGTAGAGACAATGTCAGATGCAATGTATCTAAATGCTTTTGATAAATTTTTACAGGACCCAAATATTTCAATGAATCCACTAAATGTTGTAGCTGCATACAATAAAAATTCGGTGTTACCTCTAGCAATTTTTTACAGAAATCATGGATACAGAACATTTATTTTATTGGATAATTCAGAAGAATCCAAACAAATTTCAGCTCAGTTAGTATCAAATGAGTTCTCACCAATTCAGACGATATTTTTTGAGAGGGAGGGAAAGAATTTAGAATCAATTGAGGATTATATTGTTCTAGAAGATTACCTTCATGCCGTTAATCAAACATATGAGATTAGATTGAGAAAAGAAGGCTATTCAAACCTCATATCTCGAGATGTCACTTTAAAGGAAAAGAAAGGAGTTTTAGACAATTTGAAAAAAATTTGGGAAGATCACAGAGATGACGATTGGGGTCAATTTGATAATGAAGAAATCACTCGATATATTTGTGAAAAAATTACCTTAGAAGAGACGGATTTCTTATCAGACAAAACCAAAGACCAATTTAGATCATTATATAGATTAATTGCTGAAAGAATACGACAATATCAAAATGTTGTTACAAAGTCAGATTTGGCCAAATTTCAAAGGGCCAGAGTTTAAGATTAAAGAAGTTTACTGATGAAAAATACCCTAATAACAAATACAAAAGCAGTAAAATATCCTTTAAGGTTTAATTGAGAGATGAAGCAACTTGAACATATGAATAAGTCCTCTACGAGAGGAATTTTCCTTTCCTTAGTCCTGTTATGTTTAACAGTAGTAATAATTATTCCAATCAATGCATATGCAACAGAAACAATTAATGCAAAAAGTTTTTCATTTGAAGAAACTACCATTATTGAATTTACAAATGGTGGAAAAGAAGATGTAAATTCATTTAGAATTTGGTTAGGTAGCGATATTAATTTTAAATCGTTTAAAACAGAAAGTGGTTGGATTGGTGAGAGAACACCTCAAGGAGTCATAATTTTCACATCTTCAGAATCTGTCAAACCAGGTGAATCTATAAAAATTGGAGTCAAGACAGATAAAACAAATCTAGGAATAAATTGGAAAGCACTAGATAAAAACGAAAAACAAATAGAAATTGGAAAAACTATTCCAAAAGAATTACCAAAGGCCATAATTAATGAAAAACTAACAGGAGAAAATTCAGGTGATGGAATTTTATCTGATTCAGCATTTAGAATAATTCCAGAAAAACCAAATGCAGGATCAACAATTAGAGTCACTGGAGATAATTTTGGAGCATTGCAACAATTTGATTTTTACATAAACACAGACAAAATTGGAACTTTTGAGACAGATGAAGATGGTTATTTTATCAGTACCGTAACAATTCCAAAAAATCAAAATGCTGACAGGGTGGATTTTTCTGTTAAAGATAAAGCAGGAAATGAAAAGAAAATAAGTCTAAGAATAGGGGAAGTAGAAAACAGAATACCAGAGACTGAAAATATAAAACTTACAATCAAAGGAATTCCAGAGGTATTGCACAGAGGAGACTTTTTAGAAATTTCAGGTACATCTCAACCCAACGGTGGCATTACGGCATCAGTCAAAGATACAGATGGAAAAATTATCAACACAAGAACTGCAAAAGTAGATTCTAAAGGAGATTGGAAAATAGATGAACCAATCATAGTATCTGTAGACGCATCATTTGGAAGATACAGTGCTGTAATTTCTGATGGTAAAGATGAGATTTCAACATCTTGGGTATTAGAATCAGGTAAAGTAATTACCTTAACACCTACAACTTTGAAATTTAGTCCTGGAGAGGCAATAAAATTTAATGGTACAGCACTGCCAAATAAAATACTAGAGGTAATTTTAGAAGATCCACTTGGAGATGAAAAATTTTCAGACATCATTCAAGTTAGTGAGTCAGGAATTGTTGAATTTGAATATCAGACAGCAAATGTAGACAAAAAGGGGACGTGGACATTAATTGCTACACAGGATGGGAATAGAGAGTTTATTTTTGCAGGATTAGGAGAACTTCCTTCAATACCAATAAACGTAGAATTTGATAAATTAAATTATAAATCTACAGAAACCGCAATCATATCATTAACGGGAAAGCCCTTAGAGAAATTAAGCATGTTAATTGTTGATCCATCAGATAAACCAAAAATATTTTCAGATGGTAAAGATGTAATTCCCATCATATTACAACAAGATGGAAGAAAAACATATAATTTAGATCTAAATGGATATGCGTCTGGAGTATACACTGCTGTTGTCAATACCAAGAGTTCTGAAATATTTACAGTTGGATTACAAACAGGTTCTGGTAAAATTAAAATCAGCAGTACAAAATTAGAATATAAACCGGGAGAATCAATTTTAGTTTTAGGAGAAGCAAACCCAAATACACTTCTCACAATCATATTGATTGACCCTGATGGAAACATATGGAAAACAAAGGAAACGTTTTCAGATAAAAAGGGAAAGATTGCAGATAAGGAGTTAAGAGTACCTTCTAAAGCAAAACCAGGTATATGGACAATTAATGCACAAAGCGGTTCAAATTTTGATAAGATTGAGATCGAAGTAACAACATCCATAGAAGAAGGACTTGTGGTTACTGTGAATCAGGGCATAGAAATTCCAGGATTTGGAAAAAGCATCAACATTAAAGTGATAAATGCAATTCAAACAGTACAAATTGAAATCATATCATCAAATGGTGATGTAATAGTGACATTGCCATCATTTCCTGTTTCGAGTCAAGGAAAAGTTGAACGACTGTGGATTATTCCAGAAGGCACAGTGCCAGGAACATATACTATCAAAGTAAAAGATGCACAAAATACTACTGAAACAACTTTTGATATAAAATAACTTCAAACAATTTTATTCCACCTATTTTAAATTCAAGATATGAATCTTAAAGAAAAAATACGAGACTTTCCAAATTTCCCTAAAAAAGGAATATTATTTCGAGATTTCAGCCCCATATTGAAAGATCCATCGGCATTGTCATTTATTGCAGATGAATTTACAAAATATTTCCATCCAAAAGATGTTGATTTGTTTGCAGGCATAGAATCCAGAGGATTCTTACTGGCTTGTGTACTAGCTACTAGATACAATAAAGGAATGATCATGATTAGAAAAGCAGGGAAACTACCAGGCAATACTACGAAATTATCATACAAAATTGAATACGGTCAAGATACAATTGAAATTCAAAAAGACATAATCAGTAAGGGGCAAAAAATCCTAATTTGTGATGATTTACTTGCAACGGGAGGAACTGCAAAAGCATCTGCAAAATTAATAGAAAAAGTAGGCGGGAAAGTTACAGGATTTGCATTCATAATAGAATTAACTGAACTAAATGGAATGAAGGGAATCAGTCAATACAACTGTAAATCATTGGTCAAATATTAATGGAAAAAGACGTAGAAATTGGAATTTTTGGCGGAACGGGCATTTATGATTCAGGAATACTTGAAAATGCCCAAGAAGTTACAATAGATACACCATTTGGAAAACCATCAGATTCAATCACTGTTGGAATTTTTAAAGGAAGAAAAATTGCATTTTTACCAAGACATGGAAAAAAGCATACAATTCCGCCACACTTGATAAATTATAAAGCCAATATTTGGGCATTCAAAGAATTAGGCATCACGAGAATAATTGCACCTTCTGCAGTTGGAAGTTTGAAAGAAGAGATAGAACCAGGACATTTTGCATTGCCAATACAGTTCTTAGATTTCACCAAATCAAGAAATGGTTCATTTTCAGAGAATGGAAGAGTCATCCATATTTCTGTAGCAGATCCATTTTGTCCTGAATTGCAATCATCAATTCTAAAAGTTGCAAAGGAACAAAAGCTCCATATTCATAAAGATTGCACATATGTTTGCATTGAAGGTCCAAGATTTTCTACCAAAGCTGAATCAAAATTTTACAGAACCACAGGAGCAGACATTATTGGAATGACTCTAGTTCCAGAATGTCAACTTGCAAGAGAAGCTCAAATATGTTATGCGTCAATTTCAACAGTAACGGATTACGATGTATGGGCAGAAAAACCAGTTACTGCCAAAGAAGTTTTGGAGACATTATCAAAAAATGTAGAGAGAACAAAGAAAGTTCTTACAGATTTAATTAGTCAAATTCCAAAAACAAGAAGTTGTTTGTGTGCAAAGGCTTTAGAAGAAGCTGAATTCTAATCGTCAACAAAAGATTCTCTTTTCAATCCTTCTGGCAAAGTAAGATCACCTTGAAGAAGATTAATTTGTAATGAAGTTATTACTTCATCAACATTATATCCTAGTTTCTCTAGCTCTTTTTCTGTGATTTTGGAAATTTTTGCACCTATATTTTGACCACCAATTCGTCCAAATGCAATTGCATTGAATCTAAAAGAGTGAGTATCAATGGTAAAAGTACCAGTAATTTTTGCTGCCATCTGGCTTCCATGAACATTATTAATGTGAACTTTGAGATTCATTGAAGTTAGATTTCTACAGCCTTGTTAACATTATCGTCTATCAAAAAGCTCCAGTGTTTATCATCTTCAACTTTAAAATGTTTTACTTTAAGAGAGACCATTTGTTCATCTAAACACTCATGTTTAATTTCAGAATTTTCTTTCAATCTAACTAATTTCCATTTATATTTTCCTTGTTGTAATTTACATACAGTGACACCCCATTTTGCATCTGGATCAATTTTTGGCATTCCTACCAAGTCTGCCAACTCCTCTATTCCAAGCTGTTTTTCCTCACAAAATCGTTTTTTACAAACACCGCATCGCCAGACATCAACTGAACCTATAGTTCTCTCATCTACGTTGATGTTAACTACCCCAAAATACACGGGTTGATGTTTACAAGATTCGGTATCAATATTCAATGCTGTTCACCAAACATTAGGATTATTTAGTTCTTGCATCATCGTATGATTTTTCTAGAATTACTCCTATATTGTCTACAATTTTATTTCGTTTAAATTCAATATTTTCTCGCTCACATAATTTTCTATACATGTTTACAGCTGTAAATCGAGGATGCATTGCCTCAAACTCAGTTTCAGAAATATCTATGAAAGCACCCAACGTCATAAGTGCCTTGGCAGTATTCAAAGCATCATCAGTTGAAATCTTTAGTTTTTCTGCAATTGTGAGAGGAGACATTTTTCCATAACATGTGACTAAAAGAAAGACTTTTGCTTGTAATGGGTCTAATTTTATTTCCGAAATTAGATCTTTTTCAACTCTGGACATTTCCATCATTTTTAAAATAAAACCTAGTCAAATAAAGGATTATTATGAATCTCTTTTCACCGATAATTTCTTCGATATTTTCAGCGAGAACCCCATTGCAATAAAGTGAATTACAGCACCTATGATTGCAGCCTGTATCAAATCATCAAGAATCATCCAAACAACCATAAAAGACACAATAGATGGAACAGTGACAATTACTGCAATAATTGAGCCTTTCAAAACAATATCGCTCATCGTCAGTTTACCAGTTTTATTATCACTAGTCATTAGATGAATTTCAAAAAAATGGTAATAAAAACCAAAGATACTTTATATTTGGTCAAAGTCAAATTGAACTACTTGGCAAGTTATAAGGGAACATATTCAAATGAACAGTCATTAAATTTTGTAATTCCAATTATGGTAATTTTATTTCTTGGAATTATTTACATAATGACTCAAAGATCAGGTTCAGGATTTGTCAGTTTTATTCTAATTGGAGCTGCTGCAATTACAATGTTTTATTGGGTTCACGTTCTAAAGAAAATGACTAAAGATCAAAAACCAGTATACAATGCAAGAGAGCAAGAAACAAAAAATTGGGTTTATGATCTTATCAAAGGTGAGGGAGATTTTGTCTTTGTAGCTGAAGTTCCAGGACCAGAAGACAAGATAGCAGTCAGATTAGTTGACGGTATTTTGTATATTCGTGGCTCTGTAGGTTTTTCAAAAGAGGTTCCAATAGAAGGTTCAAATGAAATGCAAATTTTTGATTTCAAATATAGAAACGGTGTACTTACACTAAGAATAAAATAACTATAGACTTTTTGCAAGTTCTAATTTTTGTGGAAGATATTTATCAGTAATGTTTGTCAAACCATATTTTGAAAATGCTTCTAATTCAGCTTTTCTTTTTATTTTAAGAAATACATCTAATTCTTTTTTCCATATGCCTTCTTGATATCGTGGATCACTTTGTAGATCGTGACATCGTTTAATGTCAGATTCAGTCATCGGAATTGTTGGAAGTTTAAATTTTTCAATATCAGTAGCCCATACACCTACCCATTTTGCATCAGGGACTGTCAGTTCTCTTAGATGTGCAGCATTTGCAGACCCAGATTTTATTACCATTGCAATATGTTCTCCATACACATCGCCGTCTGTGAGAACAATTACAGGCAACCCCATTTCATCATGTAGTCTTTTTAAAAGAGTTCTAGTGGAACGGGGAGCTTGTCCTCCAGTATTAATGATAATAGATTTGAATTTCTTATCAACTTGTTCTTCTACAAATCTTGTAAATAGACCACCTTTTTCAATAGCAATTACAATTTCAGCACTTGTATCTACTAGTTCTGCAGTAGTCAAGCTAGGACCTATGGCATACCCATCAGGATGATTAGAAAGATTCATGGTTTTACCTTCATAACCAGGAATTGTATACTCTATATTCAAATCTCCAAAAATTGAACTTCTCTCTTCTGGGAATATATGAAAATCTTCACGGGGTTTTGATAATACAGCTTCCAAATCAACGATAATATTATCAGACTCGGATTGGTCTTCAAATTCAATTGCGAATGCTTGAGATGAATAATAGACATCTCTTAATGTGGATGATTTTTTTTCGTGGGTTAATCTGTTGGCAAAAAATGCTAACCACATTAATTGTGTAAATGATCTTAATTGAGAAGAATTTCTTGAACTTCGAAGTGCAGCAGAGTTTCCTAAAATATATTGTCGAAGTTTTTTGTCATAGACAATATTACTAACAGATCTGCTAGGAATTGAAAATTTTGGGAATTGCCCATTATCTAAATCGCCGTAGACTTTAGCACCGTGATCTTTTAGTGCATCTATGATATTCTGCTGTTTTTCATTTGCTTTTTGCTTACGATCTTTAGCTTTGTTTGTCGTCAACTATTATCTCCTCTTCTAACAATTTCTTATAATTTGGTTCTTTAGTCTTTCCAGCAAGTTCTGTACAAAACTGTGCAATTAATGGAAGATATTTTGCGTATAGATTTGCTCTTTTTTTTGCCATCTCAGCTTGACCTCGCTTAGACATGTACGCTGCAAGTTTTCTAGACAAAAATTGGAGTCCTAATCTTAATTCACGTTCTATTTCTTGTCTATCTGCCACATTTTCTTTTCCAACTGTCTTGTAAGGTATTCGAGTAGAACAGATATGAGTCACTATAACAAATGGCGGTTCACCTTTGACTTTATACCTACTCCAATCAGTATCATTTACTACTTTTAGAACGACATCACTTCCCTCATCATAAAGTAATGGAATTCTATTGGCATATCGATAAACATGTGGACCGCCTGGACGTATTTCGCCACCATATGCAATACCCATCTCTACAATAAAGGGAAACCCAGAATAAGCTGAAGCTGGACGTTGAATCACCGCACAAAAATCAGGTTTAAAGAATTTCTTTATTCCTTTTTCAAGTGGTTCTTCTCCTAGTGGTGCTAGACAACTTGGATCTGGTGAAAGAAAATCTTCAAATTTTTGTAGCGAATCGCTAAGTTTTACTAATTCTTCATTAGTCATAGTTCCCATTCGTTTTTCTGGTTTGAAACCTGCAAATTCTGCAAATTTAACAGCGGTTGATGGTCCTATTCTTTGGAATCCTTTTGTCAAAAATGTAGTTAGTGTTTCTCCTTGGACAGTACCAGTCAATTGTTTATAGTATTGACTTTCAGGATCCATATCTACAAATTTAGATTGTGAATCACCAAAATCCCAATAATACAATTTTTTATTTGGTACATCAATATCATCAATTCGGATTTTATTTAATTTATCAAAATCCATTTTAAGAAAGGACATCAAAGAAATTACAACTCTTACAGGTCTAGAAAGAGTTTTCCAACGTTTTTTTGCTTTATCCATTATTCCAGTGAACGCAAGATTATTTTTTGCCAATCCTAAATCTTTTCTAACTTTTTCAACCATAGCATCATCAATGTTGGGAATTTCAAATTGTGATTCAACCATCATCCGTCTAATTGTTTCAACATCAATACCATGTGCATGAGGTTTAATTATTGTGGGTGCAGGTGGCATTTCATTTACAATTTTAGAATAATGGAATTTTTCTCCCTTAGGATCATCAAAAGTTATTGTTGCGTATGGAGTAATCAAGGATGTTTCATAAACATAATCTTTAATTTTTGAACCTGCTTTTGCATAATCACCCTCTAGACAAATACTAACGGAAAGACCTCGTTTTGTTACTTCTTTGGTAGTGTGTTTTAGAATCACGGGTTTATTTTTTTGAATATCTAATAACAATTCAAATTCATCTTGAATTTTCCCGTCAGTTGAACTTTTGACTAAAACAGGTTTGTTTGTTGTAATCTGACCATACAGAATTGCCATGGTTGCCCCAAGGCCAAACATACCTCGTGCCTGTTTTAATCCAAATTTGGAGCCATAAAGTACAGTTCCAAATGCCAATGGAACATGTTTTGACTCTATTCCAGGTCCATTATCTTTGACTGTTAGAATGTATGGCTTGGGGTCTGGTTTTTCTGGATCAACTGCCTTTATTGACATATGAACATCTGGAAAAATTCCTTTCTGATCACATGCATCTAAGGAGTTTTCTACAAATTCTCTTACTGCTGTGTATAGTGATCTAGTAGGATTGCTAAAACCAGCTAAATCCCTATTTCTATAAAAAAACTCACTTGGTGAGATTTGATTAAATTTTTCTTTAATAGAAGACATCTTGGTTTTCCCATAATTGCATTTTTTCTTGTTTATTTTTTCTGTTTGCTGCTTCTAATTTGTTGTAAACTGCACCATGTATGCTACCATTTGATATTGAAGATATTGCATCTGCAACCAATCTTAGTTTACTAGTATCACCGATTATTGAAACAGTCTTTCCATAAACAGAGATATGAGTTCCAGTTAAATTTTCCATATTTTTTCTTGCCTTACCACCTTCTCCTATAATTCTCCCTTTTATCCTTTCAATATTTGCATTTGATTTTCCTGCAAACTCTCTCAAATCTATCACATGTAATGCATTTTCACCCTTTAGTAAACTCATTGCATTTTCAGGAGAAAATCCTCTACCTATTGCAGTAACAATCTCCATAGCTTTGAAGGGTTGAATGTTCTCAACATCGCCATTAGATTTGATAAAAACTTCACCAGTTTCACCATCTATATCTAAAGTAACATAGCAGAGTTGTTCAATCTTAGATTTTACATTTCCAGACTTGCCAATTAGTACAGCTATTCGTTCATTTGGAATTCGAAGTATTTTTTCAAAGCTCATCTTACAATATCCTCAAATATTTTAGTTGGATCTTCAACAGAAATTCCCCTTTTAGAAAAGAATCGAGTTATATTATTAATGTCTCTTTTAAGAAATTCTTGAGCATTAGGGTGTCTCAGATCAACTGCAGAACCAAGATCAAAAAGAACCAATCCTTTTGGAGTTTTAAAAATATTATATTCAGAATAATCCCCATGAACCAGTTTAGCTTTTTGATAGAGCCGTGTAATTATTGAGATTGCTTGAACATAGTCATTTTCATCAACTTCGGATTCAAGCAAAATCTTTGCAGGTACGCCATTTTCGCCAATAAAGTCCAGGACAAGTACATTATTTGTTAAATAAAGAGGTCTTGGGACTGGAATTCCACACTTATAACACTGCGATAAATTTCTATGCTCCTTTTTTGCCCATAGATAAATAAGATTTTTTGTTCCCTTTTTCAATTTTGAAAATCGTGGATCTCCCAATATGTATTGCTCTCGTTTTTTAAAATTTGAAGTACTTATCAAGTAAATTTTTAATGCGACGTCAGTATTTTTTTCATCAACAGCCCAGAAAAGAACAGATTCTTTCCCTGCACTTACAGGACCATTAACATATGCAATGATATGATCTGTGATCATCTTGTAAAGTGTCATTACAGTAGGTTTGTCTAAAACTTCGTTGATCACCTTACCTTTTTTGAATCCATCTTCCAAACCTCCTCTTTTAGATTTAGAAATTAATTTATTGTCAACTTTTGATTCTAACTTTCTACTTAAATCATCATACAATAAATCATCTGACATTATATCATCGGACATTAAATATTATTGCAGATACTAGATAAAAGAGATTTCCTTTATCGTGTTTGTATTGGAAAGGGATATTTTCATGTAATCAATATAATTATTTCTTTATTTGTAATTTAAATGCATTATATTTTAAAAACAATCAAAAAAGGTACTCCAGAAATTTTTTTTACTCCATTTTCAGAGCCGATTCCAAGTTCTAATGAAAGGGATACAGTGTTTTTTCCAACCATGTTAATTATCGACGAATTTTCAAGTAATTTTTTAGCTTCATCTTTTTCAATTATTTGATCACCATAGTAGCTCTTACTTATTGTCACAGTCAATTCATTTTGAGATATATTTTTTCCAAGAAGATCTGCATCACAGATATTCAGCATAGAATTTTTTTGATGTTCAGTAACTTTAACTGAGAATTGCATTATGCATATTTACCTTTTAGAGTGGATTTTGCACCGCAGGCTTCACAAATCAAAAAAGAGATTCGGTTTTCTTTCAGAATCTTTGTATCAGGACTTTTACAAGTATGACACTCCAAATAGTCTTTAACATAAATTTGGAAAAGACGAGTAAAGTCATCAGGAGCTCTTCTTCCAACAAACATTGCCTTATCACCTAAGCGCTCAGCTGGAACTGCAAATTCTTTAGAGAGGTATTGTAGAACTTTATCAGGATCTCGACGAAGAACTTTTGGAAATTCTGAGAAATTACGCAAGAAAGTTTTTTGTCCTTCCCACATCACATCAACCACTGGAAGTTCAAATCTAGTAGTAGATGCTTTTTTAGTATCGCCTAATTTATCTTGAATTCTCTTAAGTAGGTGTTCATAATCGGATTTGGTCACTGAAAAATTGTGTATACTGTACCCTATATTGGTTTTTGAAAAAGAGAAATCGTGTGGATTTTGTTGGTCTACATCTTTCCTATTCGGAAGACATTAGTTCCACATTTAGGACATGTGCCTTTTACAGCAGGACGTCCGTTCTTTAGGTTAGTTTCTTTGGGATCTTTGACTTCCCTTTTAGCTCTGCA
>CAYYXT010000011.1:0-159 GCA_964475825.1 uncultured Nitrosopumilaceae archaeon
TGTTGCCCTTGCCCCAGTTAACCTCAAGGTTGTTGGGCACATTGGCTACATCACAATGAAGCTCAAAGCCGTGAGTGACTCTTGTGCTAGGAGTACCAATAGGATCGATTACACTACCACCACCTGTCATGCGTTCTGTTGTGAGTTGTTCATCTTCTT
>CAYYXT010000011.1:259-1051 GCA_964475825.1 uncultured Nitrosopumilaceae archaeon
CACTTGATTCTTCACTTGATTCTTCACTTGATTCTTCACTTGATTCTTCACTTGATTCTTCACTTGAATTCTTTTTGTTAACTTGTCCATCATGTTGATCATCATCAGAATCTGTAAATGCATTTTCTTGAATAATTTGTTGCAGGATTTCTTCTACACTGATCTCTACATCCAGAGAAGAGTAATAATCAGATTGCTCCTGATATATTTGACTTAATTTTTGTTCATCAAATATTGAATTATGTAGTGATATGTCATCAATTTCTCCTGAAAATTCGTTCTGTGGTTGCGATGAACCTTTCTTGGTGGAGACATATGCTCCAACTACAATGTCTTGATCAGACGATATTGCACCTACTTGTGTTGTGGTAAGCGTTCCATTACCAGATATTGTTAATGTGTCTGCAAGCTCTGTTGTTGCTTCAAGCTGTCCATTAATGTAAATTTTGATGTAGTTGCCGTCAAATGTAGCAGAGACAAGAGTCCATTGCTCTGGAATTGTGCTTGTTGATTCCACGTCTGTCCATTTAATCCCATCAAATATGGAAAACTTTGCAATGTGTTCTGGCGGGATATTGTTATTTATCGATAAAATAAATGAGTTTTCTTTACTAATTATTGTAAATTCATTTGAACCATTTGAATAATCTGGTTTTACCCAGCCTGATACCGTGAGTGCTGATAATGTATCAGTGGAATTATTCTGTATTGGGATATAGTCACTGCCGTTGAAGTTGAGTGTCTCTGAGCTTGTTTGGTTTGTATTATGTTGATCATCATCAGCTGCTTTCT
>CAYYXT010000011.1:1151-38012 GCA_964475825.1 uncultured Nitrosopumilaceae archaeon
TTTCATCAGCTGCTTTCTTTTCATCAGCTGCTTTCTTTTCATCAGCTGCTTTCTTTTCATCAGCTGCTTTCTTGTCTTTTTGGACTTTAGGATCAGGTGCTGCAAATGCAAGTGAGGAAGTAAATACCCCAGACACTAGCATAGCCGCCAGAAGTAATGTAAAAATTATTTTAATCAATGTTATATATATATTGAATAATACATCCTCATAAACTCTTGGTTTAGTACTAAGATAAAATGACACATATTATTAATATGACAAATTGATTTGTTGTTAAACGATTCCCAAAAATGGGATTTTGTTCTATTAGAATAGCCAAAAAAAATTCACATTTACAATCAACAGTGCACTTTCAAAATATCCAAAACTTGTACTTGCAAAATATGAATCCGCAAAAAAGAGATCTGTAGATGAGCCACCATATGTTGTATTGATGAAAATGACAGAAATCGTAAACCCTAACGCTTTAGAGTTGGGAGTGTCATGAGGTATTATACTGGATTACAGCTTGCAGTTGCGCCCGAAACTGTCTGTAATGTAATCCATCCAGTCACGGTTCCAATTCTAGTTAGTGTCATGGTATGATCAGCTGGGCTTCCAATGGTAAATGAGTACAAATTTGAGGGTACGAATGTGTATAGTGATTGAGCCCCTAACCCAGATATTGCAATCTCAAGTTGGGCATTACTTAAGGCTCTAATTGTTCCATGTACGATAAAATCTGCATCAGAGGTACAAGACCAGGTATTTGTTGTCCATATAGGTCCTACCGTAATTATCTGTGAAAATGCGGGTTCTGGCGAGCCTTGCACTAAAGCAGTTATCACTACAGCAAACACAATAATAACAATCGTTGTAATTGTTAAGAAAAGCTGTGGATTACTAGCAGAACTCATTAGTTGTTTTGATGATATAACGTTATTTAACATTTGTTTTGTAGTAATCAATACCCGAAAGACTAATTTTGCCTAACTTTCTCTTTTTATAACGCGATTGATACTAAATAACACTACGGACATCAAAAGTAATATGATCCCAATCATCACAGAACCCAAAGCGATAAGAGTTGAAGGTATCGAAAAATATCTGGTGTCATTAAAAATGGTAATTACGACTATAGAATAAACAATACCTATAACTAGCAAAATAACCCCGGGCACACCGAGATATCTGAGTGGTTGTCTGATGGCAATCAACTCTATCAAAGTACTGATCACGCTAGAGCTATGTGATATAGGATTTTTAGTGGACGTTTTTCCGCCTGTATTATAGATTACAGTGATTTTTTCTTCTGAAATTCTTAATTCTTTCCTTGATGCATCAATTAGAATTTCCGAGTCTGCCCCAAAACCATCGGTTGTAAATTTAATCATCTGTATTGCCTTTTTAGAATATGCCCTAAACCCACTCTGTGTATCTCTAAAAGGAAGTTCTGATGCAAAGTTGGATATCCTGTCTAGGAATTTATTTCCAATTCTACGATACGATGGCATTTCTGTTTTGTCATCAAATCTATACCCGATAACAATGTCTGACTGGTTTTTAAGAATCGGTTCGATTATCTTTGGAATTTCTTCTGGCAAGAACTGGCCATCTCCATCAATAGTAACAATAACATCACCATTGTTTTCTAGCGCCGATCTAAAAAGGGATCTCATCGCACCTCCTTTTCCAATGTTTTTTTTGTGTTGAATTACCTGAGCACCGTTTTCTTTTGCAACTTTTGCAGTATCATCAGTTGAGCCATCATCACACACAATAACTTTATCTACATATTTCATGCATTTTTTCACTAGTTCGCCTATGGCTTTTTCCTCGTTATAGACAGGAATGCAAGCTATTTTGAACATCATATCAAGTACTCACTTGATCGTATTAAATCATTTAGAAAAAAATTTTCTAATCTCCTAAGAGACTAATTATGGAATCATTGTTTATGAATATGGATAAATTAATTATAAAGACTTTTCAAAACTATTTCTGAAATTGTAGACTCAAAAAACGCCGATAGTGGGTTATTTGGTCAATATTTTTCTTTAATTTTTCAATTATTGGTTCTTTTAATGGAAAAGAGAATTTAATCTTGGCCGATCTTTTGACAACTGGAAAAAAATGTGTGTCTAAAGATTATTGTAAAGAAGTGAAACCATTTTTTTTGATGCATGACCATCACCGAACTCGGATATTTTTACATTAGAGATTGTTTTACCTAAAATTTTTGTAACAATTTTTACACTTGAATCTGTGATAGTATCTAAAAGGATATTATGATCTTTTTTTAGTGTTTCAATCCACTCTGTACTTTTTCTGATAGTAATACATGGTGTATTCATCCAATATGCTTCCTTTTGTAATCCACCTGAATCAGTTATCATCATTTTAGATTCAGCTAAGAGAGACAATATTTTTGAATAATTCACAGGCTTTATTGTATTAATTTTATTTATAGAAATATGAAATTCTTTTAATTGTTTTTCAGTATGTGGGTGTACTGGAAAGATTACTTCATAGCCTAATTTCGTAATCTGATTTGCCAGATTTATGATTCGTTTTATTTTTGAATAGTTTTCAACGTTTGCCTTTCTATGAATTGTCATTAAAATTTGGTTTTTTTTATCTTTTTTTAAATTCAATTTTTTTTGAAATTCCAAAAAAACATCATACATAGAATCTCCTGTAAAATAGGATTTACCTAGAACTTTTTCTTTTTTTAAATTATCTAAGCAATGCTTAGTTGGTGCAAATAATACTCTTGAACTTTGATCAATGATTCTTCGATTGACTTCTTCTTCTAGAGTAAAATCGTTACTTCTTGCACCTGCTTCAATATGGACTAATTTCAATCCTAATCGTGATGCACAAAGACCTGCTCCAAGCGCTGATCTGGTATCTCCTGGAACTAAAACATAATCGGGGGGAAAATTCAATAATGGTTTTTCAAGTTTCTGAATGATCTGTGAGAGTTGTAGTATAGAAGAACCTTCTTTGATTCCTAGATTGAGATCCGGATCTTTTATTTCTAATTCTTCGAAAAAAGATTTTGACATCTTATAGTCATAATGTTGACCTGTGTGTATTATCTGGAGCTCTATTTTTTTAGATAATAATTCCTTGACAATTGGTTGGGATTTTATGATTTGAGGTCGTGTTCCAACTACTAGAATTACTTTCATGTATTATTTTATTAAAAAGATAGTTAATAATTAACATTTGGAATCAGTGTCAAAAAGATTGGCAGATAGAGGATTTGATGTACATGCAATTAATGTTTTAAAAGAATTAATCGAGGTAGCAAAAGTGTTTTGTAATATCTGCTGTATGATCAAGCACAAATTTTTATAATCTTGAACAAGTCACAAAAAATAATTTACCAAAAATGTATGTAGATATTTAATCTACATAAGCATATAACAAACTCATATTGTAAATAAACCGAATTGTATAAAAAACAAATAACTGTTATTTCTCCAGCTGAATTTCCAGGCACTGCAGGAGATACAGCAAATTTTTCTGAAATGATAACACAGTTATCGATTGCAGGACTAGAAGTTTTACTAATATGTCCTAAGAATTCGGATTCAAATAGTAAAGATCTTGGATTTTCGTCTAATGTTGAGATAATTAGAATACCTTATCGTCCACCAAGATTAAAACAAAGTAAAAATGGGTTTAAACTTAAAACTTATTTTCAATTATTTTTTTTCTTGTTAGTAGAATTTTTCACAGTATTAGGAACACTTGCTCGTAAAAGAACCCGATTCGTATTTGTTCGACACAGTATTCTCACGTTGCATCTACCAATTATTTTTAGATTATTTAGTATAAGGGTCATAGCTGATGGTGAATTAATCAGTGATTTACTTAAAGACCAGATAAACCAAAAAATTTGGTGGCTTTTAAAAAAATATGAAAAAAAGGCAATGAAATTTTATACGTATTTCAAAGTTTCAACACTCAATCAAGCAGAAAATTTACAGAAGTTTGGTTTTCCTAAAGAAAAAATTTTGATAATTCCAGTTGGAATAAACATAAAAAAAATCCCCAAATTTCCAATCGAAGGAATACCAGAGCACACATTTGGATATTTTGGCGTATTAGAAAAATGGCAGGGAGTAGATCTTCTCTTAAAAGGATTTGAATTATTACTAGCGAAAATATCAAATGCAACTTTATTTATTATAGGAGAGGGATCGTTGAAAGAGTCGTTAATTGAAACAGTGACTAAAAATAATTTATCTTCTAATGTTATCTTTACAAGTGTTCCTAGAGAAGTGCTTTTTCAGGAATATTTCAAAAAATTTCGAATAGTTGTAATCCCAAGACCAAAACAAAATGACTCGACAGATACAATTTTACCAATTAAACTCGTAGAATCTTTTGCAGCAGGCAAACCTGTAATAGTTATGGATATACCAGTCATGAGAGAATTCCCCGAAAACACCGTTTGCATTGTGAAATCTTCAAGTCCTGAGGCATTGGCAAAAGCTATGGAGGAATTATCACTTGATGATAAAAAAATGAAAGAATATGCCGAGGCATGTCTTATTTATTCAAGAAATTATGATATTGAAGACAAGATGAAAAAATTAGTTAATTCTTTGATGGATGAGCGATAAATCATGAAAGTAGCAATAGTAACTGATTTGTATGATGATATAATATTAAATTAGTAATTGTTTAATTTGTTGCAATCATACGTAGTAGATTGTAAGATAATATTATTTCAAAATAATTACACTAACCCTAAATAACCCAAATAAAAAACATTCAACTATGAATAAGAGTATTGATAATGTTCTAGTATTTACGTTTACTTTACATCCTTTAGTTATGAATGAATTTCAGGAATTAAAAAATCATATAAAAAATATCACTCTACTTGAAGCATTGCCACCCAATATGCTTCTACGTGAATTAGCTCTTAACTTCAAAACAATATTGTTGAACATGAAATATGTGATATTGTTTATGGGTTTGATTTTATTTAATTTAAAAAAATATCATTTACCTGGTTTAATATACTGGTATTTTCATTTAGTGTATCTCTTAATATTGGATAAAAAAATCCATTTCGAAATTATTCATGCGCATTGGATTTATCCTGCAGGAATTATTGCAACTACTTATTGCAAATACTTTCCTAAAAAAGTTGTAATAACAGCACATGGATATGATGCAGATGAACGTACTTTTTGTAACTTAAAATTAAAAAAAATGGTTCTTGAAACAGGGCTAAAAGCGGACTGTATTATCACTGGAGAACGTCGCTTATACGATAATCTGAACACATGTGGTTTCAAGAAAATAATTTTTACACCACCTTTTGTGGAATTGCCTAAAAACAATGGTGTGGAACTTAGGAAAAAGAATAACATAGAGATTAATTCCTATGTGGTAACTTTTGGCCCGCATCTTTCAAAAACATATGGTGCACTAGATTTTGCAAAAGCAGTGGTTAAGGTAAGATCTTACATAAATAATCTTCTTGTTATTTGCATTGGTAAAGGAGATGAGAAGAAACAAGTTAAGGAATTATTTGACAAAAATAATATAAATTATAAATTTACAGGCGGTGTCCAAAATTCTGAAGTAATTAATTTTTTGAGTCTAAGCGACGTCGTGTGTAATCTTGGTTATAGTAGTCAAGGAATTTTCACTCTTGAAGCTTTCTCGTGTGGAAAACCCGTCATAGGATGGAATGATGTTGACGAAATAAAGATTAAAGACGGAGTTACTGGCTTGCTTATGAAATCTGGCGATATAGATGAACTTTCTAAAACAATCATAAAACTTTACAATGACCCAGATCTTAGAAAAAAATTAGGAGATAAGGCCAGAGAAGTTGTAGAAACAGAGTATTCAAAAAATAATAGAATTGCACAGATTATTTCTGCATATTGCTAAATATTCACTGCTGTTGATATCAGTGGAAACCTAATTCGATGCATAATGAAGTGGAGATCTACTTATCAAAAAGTTTGCATCTCAATATTGATATGAAGTTATTGTTCTAAGGACTTAATTATGCTCCTAATACATGAGATTTACGAGGGGTTAGGAGTTTAGTAAAATAGATGTGGGAAGAGGTGCAGCATACTTGTTTATTGAAACAATGGTTTCCATGTTATCAGGCTATGTATTTTGGTTTGGACTATCAAAAATTACCACTCCTGAAGTCATAGGTATCTCATCTACCGTTGTTTCAATTTCCACCATTTTTATTGTCATATCAATGATTGGCATACCTGCAGGGATTCAACGTTTTTTAGGAAAGAGTTTTGCGGAAAAAAAAATAGATGAATCAAAAATGTTCATAAAATCCAGTTTATTTCTCATAGTTATAGGGATAATTGGTAGTTCCTTACTTTTTTTACTTGGTAGCGATTGGTTTATTAAAACTTTCAAAATTGACTTTAATTTATTACTTGTAGGCATTGTCCTAGTAGGGACTTCTGCCATCGCTACCTTGTTTCGTGGTGTGATAATTGCTTCTCTTAAGACAAAAAAACTGGTCATCATAATGATTATGTCTTCAAGTTCCAAGATTGCTCTTGGAATAATATTATCAATTATTGGCACAGGGGCATTAGGAGTTACTATAAGTTTTGCTTTATTTCCAATTTTATCATCAATTCTTATGACCATAATTTTAATAAGAATTTTCAAATCGCATAAAGCAAAATCAGAAATTAGTTTTACGCATTCTGCACGGAGCGTCCTAACTGCGAGTGTTGCAAACTGGATTCCACATGTGATTTATGCAGTTGGCATTAATTTAGGAACAGTAGTTGTATTTGGATATCAAGGAGCAAGTCAAGCTGGGGTTTATTTTATCGCATTTTCCATAGTTACTGGAATATCTGCAATTATGTCTGTTTTGTTAACTATTGCATACCCAGTTCTAAGTGCGATGACTGACGGACGAAAAAGATCAATATGGCGAATAACAAAAATTAGTTTGATTATCACTTTACCGTTTTCTTCTTCGATTATGTTTTACTCAAAAGAAATAATGCAGTTGTTTGGGCAAAATTACATTGAAGGGTCTTCAATGTTAGAAATTATGTTGTTATCAATTCTACCAACTGGAATAATAACTTGTGTCACTACACTAGTGTATACATACGGAAATTATAAACAAGTTTTGGCAATTGGTCTTGCGTCAAATTTGCCACGCACAGTGCTATATTTTCTTCTCATTCCAGAATATGGAGGCATAGGAGCAGCTATAAGCTATTCAATAGGAACTGTATCCGGACTAATAATATCAATTATTATTGCCAAAAAAGTTAAGATGAAAATGGGTTGGAAAGATCTTGCTATTGTTTTGTTAATACCATCTACTTTAGCATTTGTTCAAAGTTATTTTAACATACACTATGTATTGGCAATCCTAATCACACTTTTCATATCTTACATTTTATTTTTGAGATTACAAATTATAACCAGAATTGATTTACAAGATTCTTTTGGTATTTTACCACCTCACATATCTAATCCACTGCTTAAGATGTTGAATGCGCTTGGTAAGAAATTAAATAGTTCCTACTAGAATACATCTAAACTCACTGTTAAATTAGTGCAGTTCTTGACATAAATAATACATGTCAAAAACTTACAAAATATTGACCGTCACTCCATTTTTTCCACCTGATGTGGGCGGTCTCTCTACTCATGTACTAAATATTAATACCAATTTGGTCAAAGAAGGAAACGATGTTTCTATTATTGTACCAAAGCACTTTGATAACAAAATAAAAGAATCAAATGAAATCTTTAGCCAAATTTACAGAATGAATTCTATTTATCTACCAGGATGGCCATACCCCACTTTACGTAGCATGAGTGTTCCGATAGATCTTGGTTTAAAAATAAAATCAGTTATACGAAATGGAAATTTTGACATTATACATATACATGGTCATCACTTCCCAACTTCATGGATGGCAATAAATTATGCTCATAAATACGGTGTTACATCATTATTAACAATGCATGGAATGTATGCATTGAATCCAAATGTACTTGGAGGAAAATCGATAATAGAAGACTGTCTTAACAAATACGTATTTACTAGAATTCTATCAAAAACAAAAGGAATTATAGGATTAACAGAACATATTACCAATTATGCAAAACAATTCGGCAAAGATACGACAAAATATTTTACTATTTCAAATGGGGTTAACACAGAACTTTTTAAAAAAAATCTAAACAAGAAAGTAGAGTACAGAAAAAAATACGGCATAAATCAAAATAGTATGGTAGTTCTTTTCTGCACTCGTTTTGAACATGTTAAAGGAATCATAGAGTTTACAAAGGCGGCAAATAATTTAGTCAAAAAAAGTGGAATCGAAATTGTCATAGCTGGAAAGGGATCATTAAGATCTCAAGTAAAAACAATTATTGGAAATTCTGAACATATTCATTTGTTTGATTGGCAGCCACAAGAACAAATTCATGAATTATACATTGCATCAGATATTTTTGTCCTTCCCTCTAGATTTGAAGCGCTTCCTTTGACGATAATTGAGGCTATGAATGCTGGCTTACACATCGTTTACACTCCAGTAGGCGGGGTGCCAGAAATATTAGAAGGGTATTCTGCAAAAACCATACTTTCAAGAGTTTCAACTGTTGAAATTGAGAATGTGGTTTTAAAAGTAATCTCGAACTTTAGATCGCCGGATAACATGAATGAATTACTTGCCTATGCACAAAAATTTGATTGGAGTTATGTAACGAGTAATACAATCAAGGCATATGCAGAATGCATTAGTGCAGTGTAATAGATTTAGAATCACGATTTATGAAATCATAATAACTAATCACGAGATTACTATCTGAATAGATTATGATTGATGAAGTCTCCAACATTAGTTGCACTGTCAGGTGTAGTTATGGTATTGCCATCAGTACATAATCTTGTTTGGTCTTGTCTTTCAAAATAATTCAGTTAGATGTGTGGGTTATTTTGCATAGTATGATTGTTGCTACTTTTCCACCAGACTGTTTTTCCAGTTGTTCAAATGTTACGGGACCAACGTTTGGAATTTCAACCACATAGTCTAATCCCACTACAAAATCAAAGATCTCTTTAGGTTGTGCCCCATACTCTAGGATACTTGGCGGATGAAATTCCATTAGTATGGTAGGATGATGTTTTTTTAGCAATATTTTCATGCCCTTTAAAGCTCCAAGCTCAGCACCTTCAATATCCATCTTGATAAAGTCGGCATATTCTATGAGATCATCAATGGCAGTCATCGGGACATTCACGGTTCCTTCTTTACACCACTGAGATTCATAAATGCGGTGCATTCCTCTGTTTGTATCACATAAGTGCAATGTTGAAGTACCGCTCTTCTCGGCTATTGCGGTATTGTGAACATGTACATTCTTCAAGTTGTTAAATTCAATGTTTTGTTGTAATATGTGATAGTTTCTAGGCTCTGGCTCAAACGCATAAACCTTTCCAGTTTCACCAACCAATTTGGCTAACATTAGTGTATAATAGCCAATATTTGCACCAATATCGAGCACAACATAGTTGGGCTTTATCAATTTCTTTATCAATGCTGTTTCTACTGGTTCGTAAATTCCGTACTTTGTAAGATTCAGAGAATCCTTGTCATCTACATACATCCAACTACCTTGGATGAAATAACGTCCATGATCGTCTATCTCTGGGGGCTTGGATAGTAGCCATTTCAGTTTACGAAGTGTCATGCCTACTAATTGGCGCACAGTCATGTATTAGATAGCGAATAAGAATATAAAAACCATCAAGACATTCTAAACAAAAACATACCTGTGCTGTCGTAAAACTTTATGTAAAGTAAAGATCATGTACTTGATGCTAACTCACTTGGATTCTCACTAAAAAATAAACTATGGAGATTCTTGTGGTAATGATAAAAGTTGTGCTGTACTCCCTGTGGATCACGTAAGATATATCTTACATGACCTATCCTGATTTGTCATCTTTTGCATAGTATATTATTTTGATATTCGTCTCACCATTTGACTCAGTGGGATTTGTTTGATTGGCAGCCACAAGAACAAATTCATGAATTATACATTGCATCAGATATTTTTGTCCTTCCCTCTAGATTTGAAGCGCTTCCTTTGACGATAATTGAGGCTATGAATGCTGGCTTACACATCGTTTACACTCCAGTAGGCGGGGTGCCAGAAATATTAGAAGGGTATTCTGCAAAAACCATACTTTCAAGAGTTTCAACTGTTGAAATTGAGAATGTGGTTTTAAAAGTAATCTCGAACTTTAGATCGCCGGATAACATGAATGAATTACTTGCCTATGCACAAAAATTTGATTGGAGTTATGTAACGAGTAATACAATCAAGGCATATGCAGAATGCAGTAATGTGTAATGTAATTATTTCTTTTTAGTGTTTCACTAGACATGCAATGATTTATCTATAAAATTATTCATCAGTTTTTGAGGGATAATCATAATTAGAAAGAACATAAATCAACAAAATCTTATTTGTTGGACAATTTTTTTGGCCACGCTTGTAACGACTCTTCTTGCTTTAACTACAGTTCTTTTTCCGGCTCTTTTACTAAGATTACTAGGCGGGATTGAAGACTATTCAGGTATCAATTCTTTTGAAACTGGAATTTGGACCTATCCAGTTTTGATCACAGACGGCATTATTTTTGGAATAGCAATTTTATACTTTAAAAATAAAATCCCACAAACAATAAGACGGTGCATTAGTTTCATTTTGAATTTTGAAATTAATGGGAAAATTGCATTTCTAGTTATGATTGTCTTGCTTGGAGCCTATGCTGTTTTTGAGATACAAGAAATTTTTACAAAAGAACCATGGCCTGATTATTATAATGTGATAAAACCAGCACTTGAAAAATGGACGATTGCTGATGTTCTTAAAGGATTCGGTTTTCATGTGAAATATTTTCTGCTAACTACATCGATGAGTGTTTTTGGTAACTACAAAGTTATTCCGTTTATTGCAAGTATAACTTTACTGATCTTGACTTATTTTTTTACAACCCTCATCTCCAAAAAGAGATTTGCCGGCATAGTATCGGTTTTAGTTGTGCTTCAGAGTGGCACTTTTTTGACATACGACACCAGTACAACATATGATAATTTCTGGGTTTTATTCTACCTCTTATCTTTGTATATGATCTGCAAAAAGTGGCTAGTTTCGCCAATTTCTTTTATTTTATCAGTATTTTCAAAATCGTTGACTGTCATTTATCTTCCGTTGACATTTGTTTTCATGTATAAATCTGTAATATCAAAACGAAATAAAATACTTTTAATATTAACATACGGCGTAGTGATAATAATTGGCATAGTGTTTGTTACGGGCGGCTCTAATTTAGGCACAAGTACGAATACATTTGAGTATCATGATTTTTGGATGTCATTCAATGCATTTTCTTATCAGTTACGATATGACATATTCATCTTAATAATTCTGTTACCACTCATTGTAGGGTTAGGTATTGCATCACGAAGAAAAATTTTACATGCAGATTCAATGATGGTTTTGATTATGGGGATGATTTTGTCACAGCCAATTACTGCAGCCTTTACTAATCAGTCAAGTGAACCGTACAGATTCATGCCGTTGATAATTTTTTGTGCAATTGGTGTTGGGGTATTGTTTTCAAAAAAATCTAATCAGCTGGTCTAAATACCGTCCAAAAGACTTGTACTGTATCGTCAGATGAGATGTGAAATGAATCAAAATGGAAGTACATGCCATTGACAGTTTTGCCATTTATTGGAATCTTTAGAAAGTATGCTCCCATTGTTGGAGTCTCAGACCAACTAAATTTATTTCCAAACTGCAACATTTCAAATTTCTTTCCATCTTTTATTATAGTACTTTTGTTTGCTTTTGGTTCCACCCAATCAATTATTTGATCAATATGAAAGATCTGCGGTGTACCTTCAATGTATCCTACTAGTATTCCATCTGAATTGCGTAACACTATTTGCATGAATATTTCAACATCGTCGTTGTTTTTTTCTTCGTTAGTCTGTGCATATGAACATCCAATTAAAAGACCAGCAAATACGACAGAGAATAGCAACATGATTGAAATTTTCATACCAATGTACACTTCCGGTTTTATGATTATTAATCTAATAATGCTTTTCATAGTGTAGAGGTATTTTTACTGACATACTCCCAACCCTAAAAGGTGTGGGCTTTCTCGCTCTTATTCTGTAACCAAACATATGAAAACCAATCAAAATCATGTAATTATCATTAACAACATTAATCATCCATCAAAAATACCTCTCTAGTTCAATTGGCATATATTCATTAATCGTCAAAATGAGTAATTGTATGTCCAAAGATGCAATTTCACTACATAAAAAATTACAAGGAAAAATATTTGTAGCAAGTAAGATTACAAGACTGACAGACAAGGACTTGCAATTAATTTACACTCCTGGAGTTGCCTCAGTATGTAACGAAATTTTTAATCATCCAAACATGAGATACCAATTAACCTCAAAAGGAAATAATGTTGCAATTGTAACTGATGGGACTAGAGTATTGGGACTAGGAAATATTGGACCTGATGCCGCACTACCAGTCATGGAAGGAAAATCTGTTTTGTATAGGGAATATGGGAATATCAGTGCATTTCCAATTTGCCTTGATACTATAGATAGAGAACATATTGTAGAGACGATTAAGGCAATATCCCCCGTATTTGGAGCAATAAATCTTGAGGATATAGAATCTCCTAAGGTACTAGACATATCGCATGATTTAGAAGAGTCACTAGACATACCTGTTTTTCATGATGATAGGCATGGCACATCCATAGTAGTATTGGCAGCGCTCTTGAACTCACTTATTTTGGTCAACAAAAAGATCTCAGAGATCAAAGTGGTAATAGCTGGAGGGGGTTCTGCGGGGTATGGAATAGGAAAATTACTTTATTTTGCAGGTTGTAAAAACATCACGGTTCTGGATTCAAAGGGCGCCATATACAAAGGTCGAAAAGGCATGAACAAGTACAAAAATGAAATTGCAGAGTTTACAAATAAAACGGAGCAGGGATATCTTGATGATGTTATTGTTGGAGCAGACGTCTTTATCGGGGTTTCTGGAATAAAGAATCTATTAAAAACAAAGATGGTAAAAAAAATGAATCAAAACTCAATCGTATTTGCACTTACAAATCCTTACCCTGAAATCAATCCAACACTTGCCAAAAATGCAGGTGCCAGGATTGTTGCAACAGGCAGCTTTAGATATGAAAATAAAGTAAATAATGCCCTTGTTTTTCCCTATTTGATGCGAGCAATTTTGGATCTTAAAATCCGTAAAATAACTCTGGATATTTTATACGCTGTTGCAGTGGCTGTTGCAAACACCATACCAAAAAATAAACTTGCTGAAAATAACATAATTCCAGAAATTGGAAATAAATCTATTCAAAAAAGAATTACATCGTCCATACTGAGACAATCCAAATTAAGAATTATAAAATATTCTTAAAATATTACAGATAATTAAAAGTATCAAATCGGTCTTAGTGTAGCCAAGTTTAATTTAGTTAGAAATTAAATCGGTCATAATACACAATTAAAAAAAATCTTCAAATCAAATTGGCAAGTAATTTGAATGATGAGATTCTTGTTTCCACTAATTTTCCTTGTAATCACATTAATTGCATCTCAAAGTTTTGCATTTGTTCAACAAGATTAGCCTTTGGCGTCTAGAACCGAAAAAATTAATGAAATCCAAAAGATTGTTTTGTATAACTTGAGACGAATGTTGTTCAAATGAACACATGAATTACTTGTTATCACTAAGAATAGTTATCACGTCTTGTAGTCGTAGATGATTCAAAGCATACTGAGGGCCATATGACGTAGGATGTTGCAAGACGAAATTCTCTTTTACTAATTTCTGTAGTTTCTTATCCACATCTCCTTTGAGATGGGATGGAAAGCCACGCTTTAGATCTTCTAGGCCCAAGTGACGCCCACCAATTCTTCTGTCGTAAAACATCTTTCTTAGAATTGCCTTGCTAGTATCGTCAACCATTGATTATGATTAACGGCATTTCATTTAATTATTATGTAATTTATTACCCAATAATAGGTAATTATATTAACAATAGTTACCATAGATGCAATAGCAGCTATGACAACAGCAAAAGTGAAAAAAGCATTGGAGACTGGACCACTAGAGAGTGTGTTTCCAGGCAGTACTTCTAAAATCTTAGATTTTCTTTGCGTCTTTAAGGACTGGGATTATTCTGTATCAGATATAGCAAAAAATGCTGGTGTCTCTTTCAAGACTGCCTTACATGAAATAAAGAGCCTAGAAGAACAGCAGGTGTTATCTAAAACAAGAACTGTAGGAAAAGCTACAATGTACAAGCTGAATCTGGAATCAAAACAAGGATTCCATATTGACAAATTGGCATTTGAGATGGCTACAAAAAGAGCATTAGAGTCAACCAAAAAGATTACTGCTTGAGATCAACATTACGAATTTTTGATGTATTGTAGGGTTTTGTGATGAGTTGGACATAGTATTCTACAATTTCAACCATGTGTGGTAATTATGAAACAGTACAGGTTTGTCTGAATGGTCACGTTATCGCATCAGGTATTGAAACGTCCAGAAATGATGCAAAAATATTGTAGTATTTGTGGAAAATCGTCAATTGCAATAATTTATCTTATTTTCAGTTGCACCTGAATGATGCCTCAAATAGTAAAAGTGAGCATTTCCCTTTGTCTCCTTTACCACATTTACCATGTATCACTTGAGTACCCTCTATATTATAAATTTTATAAAAATTATAAAATTGGGTACGTAATGTAGTTAGATACATCATTTATCGGCAGGATAGTTTAGTACGTATGAAAATGGTCTATATTCATTGATTGGTGTTTTAGAAACTATAAGATATAATTAATTTAACAAAGGGAAATCCTGACAATCTATCTTTTTTTAAAAATGCTTTTTTCTCCCTTCCACAATGCTAATTATAGCATCCAATTCAGAATCAGACATATATGATTAATTTCACTGGCAACATATATAAATATATTTTATGCCTAAAGTTAGCCTAAAATGCCCAGTTTTAGGGGTTAAAAATAGCCTTGGTAATAATATGCGCATAATTATGCATAAAATTAGAATTTGATTATCTAACTAACAATTACTTGTCTGTCATCTAAGGATGTATCATACAATAGTAATCATATTCTCGAGTCAGTAAAGACAAACTCCCATTTCTGATTGGGCATAATCATTCCAGAATCAAAAAGAGCACTATGATATTCTACTAAACCATGTAACTGGAAAACAGTTTCTCATTGCGCCGTCTGAATTCCAGGAGATAAAAATCATCACACATAGAAAGATTGCGTTTGCTGATGGTGGGGATGGACCGCTAGAAGAGTCACCAATTTTTGATCACAATTAATTGGGTTTACATTATTTCAAGGAAAAAAGAGAATCAAGCTAAAAGCAAATCTTCATGTACAGTTTTTCTCTTGTATAATATCAAAGAATCACACTGAAAATGGAAAAAAGAAAGTAAGTTAGAATACAAGACTTCCCAATCCAGGAGATAAAAGTATCTTCCTTCTGAAAATGATCTAACATCAAAGACTGAAAGCACTTTAATTTTACGGGGTGCAAGATTAAATTCACTGGGGAGATTTGCTAAATGGCAATTCATGTAGTTGAAAATGAATTGGAGAAAGGAGATGTAATTGTCATGGACGGTTCTCTGCAAACAGGTCCCCATAATCAGTAGGTAGAGGTCAAATATCCCATAATGAAACAATATTCAGATACTAAAATTATCTAACTGTTGTAAGCGAAAAATGAGATTGAAAGACGAATTAAAAGTTACTAAAATGGATATACCAATAATTATTCCAAACCTAACTTTTAATACGCATTATTTTAGTTCGGTCCATTACTTTCCAATATTCAACATTTTGTCCATTTTCAATTGTTCCGTTTATTTCACTATCAACTAAAGTGACATCAATTGTCTCAAAAGTTTCTGAATCCATAATTTGGATAGTTTCGCCAATAATGGAGATAATCTGACCAGTTCTCTTGTCTATTAGCGGTATATGCACTTGCATGCTAACAGGTCCTACGTGTGGTCTTGATTTACCATCAAATACACCTACACCTACAATTCTAGCTTTTGCTGCACCGTGTTTTCCCGGTTTAGATGTATCATATTCTGTAATCCTACAAGCCTCACCATCTGGTTGATCTGAGACGGGCAAAAGAATGTATGAGCCTATTTTTAATGAACCAAGGTCAGCAGGCTTACTCATGAAGAGCAGGTTTTAGTCGAATATTTAACTTTTCTACTTTAGTTTTTCCAGAATTGAAAGACTTAACAAATTAGTCATCGTTAGTCCTTTTCGATTTACATCACGTTTAGTTTGTTCACAGTACTTCTTTACACTCTGATGACTCTTTTCACTTGCAACCTCAATTATCACAATATTTTCAGCGTATGGAAAAGTAAATTTTGAAGGCAACATACAAAATGTGGTCATATGACCAAGCCCACCAATTCTGATTTTTTCTCTTTTCAATAAGATATTTGCAACTTCTTGTAAATCTTCTTCATATTCCCCATATTCCAAATAATAGACAGTAACAAAATTTGTTTCTCCAGATACTTCTCTTTGAAATAGTTCATCTTTAACATTGAAAATAAAGGATGTTTTTTCTTGGTTGTGTTTGTTTAGATCGTCTGTGATGGATTGGCTATCTTTGAATTTTCCCAAGAGATAATGATTAGTTGAATCAGAAAAATATGGTTTACTTTCATCAGAAAATGTTCCAGTTACAAAATATAATGCCTCAATATTGTTTGAAGACATCCAAGAGTCTTTTAATTTAACAGATTCATGATTGTGTAGATAAGGTGCACAGACATAACCAGAATAAGATAATTGTTGTACAGACACAACTACATTCCTTGAAATATGGTATTTATGCGTATAGAAAGTAGGCACGATCATTAATTAAATTAGCCAACCTTCGATAGTTTTTTAATACTAGAACACTTCGTTTTTTTTGTCCCAAGCTAGCTCAGCCTGGTAGAGCTTCCGGCTGTAGTTGTTGGCTTACGATGGCTGACCGAATAACAGCATATCAGGCATACAGAAACCGGGTTGTCGAAGGTTCAATTCCTTCGCTTGGGACCACAGTTTTTTTATAAATTGCTAAAAATAATAAAAAAATAGACTAATTTAAGAAAACAATGTTGAACTCTTAAATTAATAAAAATATCTATTGTCTATGCTGTTTTTTTGACTTTTTGAGCAGCTGGTCCTTTTTGACCTTCACCGACTATAAACTCGACTTTATCGCCTTCATTGATGAATCCATCAACATCTGATTTGTGAACGAATAGATCGTCACCAGATTCTCTTTCGATAAAACCAAAGCCTTTTGTGCGGTTGAACCACTTAACTGTGCCTTGTTCCATTTGATTATCATAAGAATTATTCCGTATATTAAGATAAGTTATCAAAATAGATCTAACAGATGACAATCATACGCAAACTTGGTCTACAGTACCAGTTAAAGTGAGTCTAGAAGTCTTTTGCAAAGTGATTATTGTTTTTTAACCATTCAACTTGAGGTAAAGTGAATCTCCAAACAATATCACCTCGTTCATCCTTTTTAAAATCCCAAGGTGCGATTATGACTATATCGTTATCACGTATCCATACTCTACGCTTTAATTTTCCCCTAATTCTACCTCTTCTAGTAAGACCGTCAGTACATTTTACCATGACGTTTTCTCCTCCAAGCATTTTAAGCACTCTACCAAAAAGCTCGCCCTCTTCGGGCAAACGCATTTCTTTTAAATCACTTTCATTTTTGACTTGGCGCTTACCCATAGCATACAACACAGTTATGAGCATATAACTGTGAGGATAATTGGAATAAAAATATCAGAATTTTCATAAAATTTTATACTTCCAATGAATTTTATTTATGGATGATAAAAATAGCCTATGGAATTTAGATGTATACAGGACTGTTCTCAATGTTGCATTGAAAGAGAATACTATCCAACAAAAAAATTTGGAAAAATTGGAGTTCTGATACTACCTGAAGAAAAAGAAAGAATAGAACATCTTGCAAAAATAAATGGACTAAAAATAACAATTCTGCCGAGAATCGGAATATCGGAAGAAAATAATTCTAGTCCAACAAAAATATTAGCATATCAATTAATGGGAATAGAACAAAATGGAAATACATGTCCCTTTCTAGATACAGAAACCGCAACTAGATCACCTCATGGAGGATTTCCTTGTAAAATATACAATAAACGACCTCTTGCATGTATGACTTATCCATTATTAGAATCAGAACCGGTCATACTTGATCAGAAATGTAAGTTTTGTAAAGAGCATGGTTCTGCTGATCAAAATTTAAATTCTGAAATAGAATCACTGTTAAAAATTAAAACAAAAATGACTACAAATGCTCCTTTCATATGGAGATTTGCTACTGGAGTTGGAGAAGAATCAGATAAAAACCAAATAGAAACAGGTTGGATTTTAGAAGAATAATTGAAAGAAAGAATCACATTTTTTGATAGAGCAAATACAAGCAAAAATTCAAAAGCATGTAAAACATCCTTATGTTATGAGTGATGATGCATGGTCAAATTTAGACAAGGTAGATCAAAAAATTATAGAAATTCTTAACAACAATGCAAGAACCTCATCAAAAGAAATTGCATCCGAATTAAAAAAATCAGCCCATGATGTATCAGATAGAACAATTAGAAAAAGAATAGAAAGACTGGAAAAAAGCGGCATCATCAAAGGATACAAAGCTGTCCTAACAGATGTTTCTGGAATTAATGAATATCAAGCGATATTAATGAAATTAAAACCATCAAAATCATTAGAGGCAGTCAAGAATTCAATTAAAGAATTCATCACAAAATTAGACAATTATCTTCTCGTAGCAGACATGGAAGGGGAATGGAATATGTTTGTAATAATTCAAATAGATTCAGCAAAATCAAATACAACACAAAAAATTGTTGAAAAATTTTCCGAGGAATTAATAGATTATAGAATTAATGAGATAGATATTAAAGATGTAAATATTTTGAATATGTCTTTATTGTTATTGTAATAAAGAATATTCGGATTCAGCAATATCAACTGCTTTTTTTATCTCATCAAAAGTGAATGGTTTTTGAATAAATGCAGCAACCCCAGAACTAATTGTTTTATTAACTCGTTTTGTGGTTTTGTCATCAGCTGTAATTACAATAATTTGTAAATCTATTTTTTCTTTTAATAATTTTGTAGCAATTATATCACCATCAAGATCAGGAAGCCCCATATCCAAGAATATGATAGGCTGTTTGTTTTCAGAAAATAATTTTTGGCATCCTTTAAGCCCATCTTTACCATTCTCATAAACAAGAATTTCATCATACCCCAATTTCTCCACATAGTTTTGGAGTTTCATTGCTATCGCCTTACTGTCGTCTATTATAACTATAGATCTGGAAATTTCAATAGTTGAAGAAAGTATTGTTTTTGCTTTTTGATATGAAATTTTTGCTTTGTTGTATTCACCAAGACTCAAAAAACATTTTGATGCGCAAAGTAATGCACCTTGAATATTTTTTGAATTTTTAGTTTTAGAGTATTGTAAAAAGAGATTACCTGCTTGTTCAATTTCATCTTTAGATTCTTTTCCTTGTCTAGTTTTACATTCAGCTGCAAGCATATACAAGAGTGCAGATTTAAGATATTCAGTTTTTTTCATAGAATCTGCTTGATTAAAAAATAAATTATGAGCAGTGATAAATTGTTTATTTTTTAAATGTGTTAATGCTACCTCACAGTTAGTCTTTGAACCCAATAAAGACATACAATTTTTTTATGTTATAACATTTTGTAATAGAGATTTTTAACTAAGGATTGATCACAGCGCGACCAACAATCTTGCGTGCCTTAAGATCCTCTAAAGCAGAGTTTGCATCATCAAGAGAATATCTTTTTGAAATCATCGGATTAATGGTTCCTTTTCGGGCAAGATCTAATAATTCTACCATGTCATTATAATTTCCAGTATATGCACCTTGAATAGTAATAGATTTGAGAGGAATTGTAACAAGAGATAATTCCATTGAACCGCCAAACAAACCAACTAAGACAAGATTTCCTCTCTTTCTCAGAACCGCCAATCCCATTTTTGCGGTAGTGGGAGCATTAACAAAATCCACAACACTTTCAGCTCCTTTACCATTACAAACTGAAATTATTTTTTGAGATGTTTCAGGATCTTTGGAGTTCATTACAAAATCAGCACCCATTTCTTTTGCTATTTCCAATTTTTGATCATCTAGATCCACACAAATTATTTTGGATTTGGTGATAGATTTTGCAATTTGTACACCCATTAAACCTAATCCACCAGCACCTATTATTACAAGAAATTCGGGAGAATTTTGATTTGATTTTTTAATTGCCGTGTAAGCTGTTAGTCCAGAACAAGCCAATGAAGTGGCAGATTCTGGATCAACTCCATTTAATTTTGCCAAATATTTGAAATGGGGGATGAGAGAATATTCAGAATATCCACCATCTTGAAAAACGCCAAGTGATTTTGGAGTATCGCATAAATTTTCATTGCTAACTTTACAAGCAGGGCATTCACCGCATCCTATCCAAGGATAAACTAAAACTTGATCACCTTTTGAAAAACCCTTAACATTATCTCCAAATTCTTCAACAGTACCAACAATTTCATGTCCAGGAGTAACAGGATACTTGACCCCTCTATCAGTGACTTTCATGAATTTACCATCACCCAAATCATATCCACCCTCCCAAAGATGCAAATCACTATGACACACACCCACTGCTTTGACTTTAACTAAGACCTGATTATCTTTAGGATGAGGGGTTTCTATTTCTACAATTTTCAACGGTTCGTTAGGACCTGTAATCCTAGCAGATTTCATAAATTGACAATTCAATCTTAACAATATAAGAGTTGACTGGATATGAGAAAAAAATAGAGCCCTTAGATATTATTTAATAAAAAAAGAGTTAGTCTATGAGTGAAGAGCAAACTCCTGACAGTATTTCGCAAGCGCCAGTAAATATTTTATTTAATCCCGCTTCGGTTGCTAAAAAAGATGTTTGGGATATTGATCTTATTAAAATTCTAAATTTATTAATAAAAATTCTTGAAAAAAGTGGGAAAAAAGATCTAAGAGTTGCAGGAATGGCGGCATTATCATCTTCATTAATTTACAGAATGAAGGTAGAAAGCATTTTTGCATTGCAACACGCTGCAATGGGGAAAAAACCAATCAGACAAAGAACTGATGTCGATATAGAGTTAATCGACATACCATATAGACATGAATCAACTTATCCTGTTTCACTAGATGATTTGTTAGGATTATTACAGAATTTAATTGGTACAATAGCCAATCCACAATCCAGAAGAAATAAGCTAGAGATAGAACCTATTGAAGCCCCTAATTTTCAAGAATATTTCATTTCACTTGAGAATATCATTGGAAAATACGAAGATTTGATCATTAGAAAAATTTCAGATGCAGGGTATGGTATGCTTCAAGCCATCATAAAAGATCTTAATGAAATAGATTCGATTAGATGCTTTTTTGCAATATTGTTTTTGGCCAGAGATGAAAAAGTAGAATTAGAACAAATAGAAGAAGACATCAAAATTATTTTGATAAAAGAGAAGTTAACAATCTGATCAAAAATGAAGAAAGGATTTCTTTAAGTAGATTTTACATGGAAAAAGAGACAATTGGCAAAAATTGAAACAAATGATGAACCAGCTGCAAGGATCGAAGCTGCTCTTTACTCTGCTGGAAGACCCCTAAAAATAGAAGAATTAATCAGAGCTTCAGGCACAGAATCACGAACAAAGACGTTTGAAGTACTCAGCGATATAATGAAAAAGACCAAGTCAGCCTTCAAGGCACTTGAAGTAGTAACACTTCCGGATGGATCATATGTGTTTCAATTAAAACCAGAATATAGTTCAACTATCAAAAGATATGCGTCAAAACCTATTCTGCCAAATGCAACTCTGAAAACATTATCATATATTGCATACATGCAACCAATTTCATCAAAACAACTTGTAGAAACAAGGGGCTCTGGAGTATACGAACATCTCAAAGAATTACGACAATTAGATTTTATCACTCATCAAAATGTAGGTAGATTAAAAATTTACAATACAACTGAAAAATTCCAAAAATACTTTGGAATACAAGGAGATGTAGAAAATCTCAAACAAAGACTGTTTTCCAAAGTAAGAAAAACAGCAAAGATGTCAGAATCAAATCCTGCACCTGAAATAGTCACTAAACTAAACTAAGTGTTTTTTATTTTAAGCCTAACTTTTTGCGTTTTGTATAAATTAGAGTAGTTAAAAGAACATTCGTGAGAAAATCAATGGAAAATCTTGCAACCAGCAAAATAACTGGTGGAAGAAGACATCCTGCAAGAATTCGAAGAAAGTATGAGATAGATAGATATCCAAATGAATCGGTTACGGGAGCTCAAGTTACAATCACAAGACGAGTCAGAGGCAATAATAAAAAGACAGCTTTGAAAACAATCGATTTTGTCAACTTAGCAACAGGAGATTCGAAAGTAAAGAAAATAAAAATTCTCAAAGTATTAGAAAATTCTACAAACAATGATTATCAAAGAAGAGGCATCATTACAAAAGGTGCAATATTAGAAACAGAAGCAGGAAAATGCAAAGTTGTTTCTAAACCAGGACAAACAGGAATAGTTAACGCAGTTTTAATAAAGTGATAAAATGAAAGATTACGAGCATGTCGTAATCTGGTTGGATTATTTTAACAAGACATTACCAAGAGCTAAAGGAAGAAAATTAGAAAAAGAAAAATGTATTTTCGATCCCTCACTAAAAGAATTAACAGAAGCTGCACAAGCAGCAGGGTTTGAAATCACAGAGACTGATGAAAAAGTAAGATTTCCAAGAAGGCCTTATGTCAGGTCAGGCTACATAGTGTTACCAAAAGGATCCACTAAGACAAATATTCTTAACAAAATTTCAGAAAAATTAGTTTCAAAAAGAGCCAAGCAAACAAAATAAAATCAAATCTAGCTCTTAGCTAAAGTAAAGTTGACAGAAGTCTATGATAAGAATACGATAATTATTGTTTCTAATTGCAGGAGGTAGGCGAAATAATGCACTTAGCCGCTAGTGGCAGAGTGATCATTCAACTATCTGGTAAGTTAGTTGAAGGACAAATACTCTGTGACGAGACAGGAACTAAAGTTGCAAAAGTAATGGAATTAATTGGTCCAATAAAAAGACCGTTTGCATCAGCAACTCCGTTAACAAACAACATCAAAAAATACATTGGCAAAAGTGTTTTCGCAATTGATTATTCTCCTGCCAATACACAAAAATTTAGGAGAAGAAAAAAATGAACATATTACAACCACAAAGCTGTCCTGAATGTAAATCCTCATTAGTGGATGACGTTCAGAATGGTGAAATAATCTGCTCTGGTTGCGGCGTAGTTGTCGCAGATCAGATGGTAGATCATGGTCCAGAAACAAAAAGCTCAAATCTCGAAGATAGGATGAAGCTAGCAAGAGCAACAGGACAGACAACTTATTCTCAACATGATTTGGGAATAACAACTGAGATATCAATTAGCACGAAGGACTTTAGTGGAAAAACAATCAACCGCGAAGTTGCAAATCAAATGAATAATCTCAGAAAATGGCAACAACGAGTACGTATTTCTTCACCAAGAGAAAGGAGATTAGCAAATGTTTTATCAAAAATGGGTGAAACATGTGACGGTCTAAATCTTTCAAGAAACGTCTTGGAAACTGCTTCTATGATATACAGAAACTTGGATGGACATGTTGATGTAAAGGGAAAGTCAGTAGCCAGTATTACTGCGGCTACAATTTACATAGCATGTAAACAATGTAATGTTGTAAGATCACTAGAAGAAATTTGCAAAGGAATATGTGCGCCAAAAGATGTCAAGTCAAAGACAAAACTTGCAGCAAAATACTATAGAACCATAGTAATGGAAATGGGTCAATTGAGTGCTCCAGTAGTTACTATGGACAAATACATCTCAAAGATTGCAAACATGACACAGACTGAAGTTAGAGTTGAAAGACTAGCCTTGGAAATAGCAGAAAAAACTAAAGGCAGTAGCATTGCAGATGGAAAAGCTCCAAATGGAATTGCTGCAGCATATCTGTATGTTGCCTCAGTTTTGTTAGGACAAAATGTCCTTCAAAGAGACGTCTCAAGTATTGCAGGTGTCACAGAAGTTACTATCAGAAATAGATGTAAAGAGATCCTAACATGTTACAAACTCAAAATCACTTTGAGACCATCTCTGGCCAAAATTTAATCCCCCCCTTTTCATTTTATTAATTATCATAGAAAATTCTATTAGGATTAGCTAAATTTCGTCGGTATTATATATAGAAACAAAACTAAATGCACCATGGCAGTACTTGAGATTAGAGATCTTCATGTTACACGTGAAGGTAAAGAAATTCTCAAAGGAGTTAATTTGAAAACAGGTCCAGGAGAAGTACATGCCATAATGGGACCTAATGGTTCTGGAAAAAGTACTTTGGCATACACATTACTTGGACATCCAAAATACGAAGTAACCAAAGGAGATATTTTGTTAGATGGTGAAAGTATTTTAGAATTATCTGCAGATAAACGTGCAAAAAAAGGACTGTTCTTAGGATTTCAATACCCTACAGAAGTATCAGGTGTGGGATTCTCACATTTTCTTAGAACAGCTTACAATTCACTAAGCAAGGCACTCCAAGGAGAAGACAGAGAAGTATTCATCACAGTAAGAGAATTTCAAAAATATCTTAAAGAAAATTTGAATAAAGTTGGATTGAAAGAAGAATTTCTTTCCAGATATCTTAACGAAGGATTTTCAGGAGGAGAAAAGAAACGCGCGGAGGTATTACAGATGGCAGTTTTAAAACCAAAGATTTCAATTTTAGATGAGCCAGATTCGGGTTTAGACATAGATGCTGTTCAAGCAGTAGCTAAGGCAATAAGTCAAGTTTCAGGAAAAGATTCAACCGTAATTATAATTACTCATTATGCAAGAATTTTAAAATTCTTAGATAAATTAGATTATGTTCATGTCTTTGCCAGAGGCCAAATCTTAAAAACAGGCGATGCATCCCTTGCAGATAAATTAGAAAGTGAGGGATATGAATGGGTTTTAGAACAAAAAGTCTAATTGAATTTTTAATAGTTTTTTTAAAATGAACAAGTTTAAGCAGGAATGATTTTTGATAATGTATGTGCTATACGAGGTAAACGTAGAATTTAACAAAGAATTTCTCAGTATTAAAGAAAACCAAATTACAATAGGAATAAAATCACAGCCAATCAAAGGAGAGGCCAATAAAGAAATCATAAAAAAACTAGCAAAGCATTTCGGGATATCAACATCGTTGGTTCAAATAAAATCAGGACAGAAATCCAAACAGAAAATTATACAAATACAACATTAGAAAATCTAGTTTTTGTTTAAATAGGGTTCAAAAAAAGAGAGGACATGGAAGGAAATGATGACGAGAAATATTTTTTCAATTTCTCGTTTTTTCAAATAGATCCTAAATGGAGATGGATGTCAGACCTAGCCAAAGAAGAATCAGCCAAGGAAGTAGAGAACATAATAAAAAATTCAGGAATAAAATTCAGAACATATTCAACATTGGGATTACGTTCAGATGCAGATTTTCTATTTTGGTTTGCAGCAAAATCAATTGAGGAAATACAAAGTGTAATTTCAAAATTATATCTAACAGTATTTGGAAAGTATATCATTCCAACACAAACGTATGTTTCATGTACAAGGCCATCAATCTATGCAAGAAAGGGCAGAACGATTGCATTTGTTACAGGAAATGAACCAAAAAAATACGTGGTTGTTTATCCATTTACAAAAACAAGAGAATGGTATTTGTTATCTAAAGAAGACAGACAGAAAATGATGGATGAGCACATCGATGTTAGTCAAAAATATCCAGACATAGTTCTCAATACTACATATTCATTTGGAATAGATGATCAGGATTTCATGCTAGCATTTGAGACAGATGATTTAAGAAACTTTCAAGACCTAATCATGGACTTGAGAGAAACCAAAGTTTCAGCCTATGTCAAAGTAGATACGCCAATGTTAGTCTGTGTAAAAAAAGATATTATTCCGCTAATAGGAAGTCTGGGTTAGTGGAATCCCTAAAAGAGTGGGCAACAGTAGTCAATGCTCTAGAAAACGGTGATCAAACAGTTATCCTAAGAAAAGGGGGAATATTAGATGTGGCGTCAGGTTTTAGAATTGAATCAAAAAAATGCCTATTGTTTCCTACACAAGAACATCAAGAGTATAATCACATAAAACCACAATTTCACAAATATCTCGAACAAGTAAAATTAAATCTACCAAAGAATGGATTTAATAGAATTACATCTTATGCGGAGGTATTAGCAGAAGCAGATATTTCATCGGAGGAAACAATCAAGAGATTATCCTCATTTCATATTTGGAGTGATTCATACATTAATGAAAGGAGAAATTGGAAACCAGACAATCCAATGAAAGCAGTATTTTTAAAAGTCTATAAAATTCCGGAATTCAATACGCCTCTAAAATCCGAATATCAGGGCTGCAAATCTTGGATAAACATAAATGAAGAAATTCCAATTGGAGAAGCAGTTTTGAGCGATGCAGAAATAGAAACAAAACTAAATGAATTCAAGGAGATAGTAAAATGAAATATAAAACATTAGGAAAAAGTGGAATCAAGGTATCTGAGATAGGATTTGGGGCATGGACTATCGGTCTTGATTGGTGGGGTAAGAAAATCGAAGAAGATGAAGCAAAACGTATGCTCAGAAAAGCATATGATTTAGGAATTAACTTCTTTGAAACAGCTGATATGTATGGTAAAGGAATAAGCGAGAAACTCATTGGCCAAGTATTCAAAGGAATGAGAGACGAGATAGTTATTTCAACAAAATATGGATATGATTTTTCAAAAGTCGAACAAATAGGTCATGCAGAATTGCCTCAAAGTTTTGAACCAGAGTTTACAAGAAAAGCACTAAGTGCATCACTAGAAAGATTACAGACAGATTATGTTGATTCATACGGAATGCACAATCCAAAGTTAAACCATATTAGAAATGATGCTACTTTTGATATGTTTGATAAATTGATTCAAGAAGGAAAGATAAAATCATCACAAGTTGCACTTGGTCCAGCAATAGGATGGACACAAGAAGGATTAGAAGCAATGGAAAGAAAAAGTGTTTCTGCGGTACAAACAGTCTATAATATTTTAGAGCAAACACCTGGAAATGAGTTAATTGCGAAAGCAGAAAAACAAAATGTTGGAATTCTAGTTAGAGTTCCAGATGCATCGGGAATTCTGACAGGTAAAGTAAAGGCAGAGACAGTGATTCCAAGTAATGATCACAGAAAAGACAGAAAACAAGAATGGAGACAAGATGCATTACAAAAAGTAGAACAATTTAGACCAATTGCTGAGCGTAACGGACTAAACATTACAGAATTTGCAATAAAATTCATCTTATCAAAAAAATCAATTGCATCGGTTTTACCCACAGTTGTAAGTGTAGAAGAAATTGAAACTTTTGCTGCAATATCAGACGGAAAATATCTAAATTCCTCAGACATGAAAGAAATAGATGATCTATACAATACTTGGCCATCATACGAATTAAAAGCAACTCAAGCAAATTAATTTTCAGATGGACAAATCAATCGATATCATTAAGACATTAGATATTATTAAAGGAATGAAACTTGCAAAGATTGGCGAGTACAAAAAATGGAACACCATAATTAGAAAAATAAAAAACAAAGAGGACCTAAATCCATCAGACTTGGAGTATTTTTCGAACATAACAAGAATCTACAAGGATTCAAACATAACTAGTAAAAGTAAAGTCTACCACACAAAACTATCAGATCATGATGAAAAACCAGCATGTAAAATTTGTGGTGAGGATTCAGCATATTATTGCAACATGAATGACCAATACTTTTGTATAATTCATGTTGTAGGACATGATGAAAATGAATTTTAAGATACAGGAATTGTTTCTTCTAGACTAAAATTATTTTCAACAAAGTATTCTACTCTGGTCTTTTTAAATTCACGTGTACTAAACAATATTTTATAATCATCAATGTTGATTTGATTTTGGATTGATTTTGTCATTTCTCCTGCTTCCTTTTCAGATTTGCAATGAATCATAGAAAATACACTATACGGCCAATCAGGATATGTGGGCCTTTGATAACAATGACTTACTTGTGGAAAAGCACCTAATTTTGAACCTACTTCTGAAATTTTATCATCAGGTACATTCCAAACAATCATTCCATTTGCTGTAAAACCAACCTCTCTATGTCTCAAAATTGCAGCAAATCTTCGCATTACTCCAATATCTTCATAGTATTTCATTTTCTTAAATAATTCATCTTCAGTAAGTCCTAGTTTTGTTGCAGAATTTAGAAACGGTCTATCGGTGATCTCCATGTCTTTTTGTAGCTCACGAATAAACTCCTTATCTTGTTCAGTGGGAACAAATTTTACATTTTTAATTTCTTTTTTTTCTTCTGTTGGTGCAACATCATGTTTTTTTTCATCAACCATATCTAATTTTACTCCAATCTTGAATAACTGAATAGTTGGCAACATTCTAACTTTTTTAATTCCTTTCAAGACAGAAAATTTGTCCACTTCAGTCTTCAAATCAGAGCCAGGCGGTACTGCCAAAGTAAACCAGAGATTAAACTGATGGTCTCTCTCATAATTATGACTGACACCAGGATGGCGATTAATTTGATTTGCCACATATTCTAATTTGTCAGATTCAATCTCCATTGCAACCAAGGAACTTTTGTAGCCAAGACGTCTCGTATCAAATATTGCACTCAGTTGTCGCAACACTCCAATTTTTTTAAGATTGATTAAACGCTCTTTAATAATTTCAGGAGAAGTTTCAAATTTTTTTGCAATATCGTCAAAAGGTTTTGAAGTAAGAGGAAAAGTCCATTGAATCTCATTAAGAATTTCTTTATCCAGATTATCTATGGATTGAGTCAATACCTCAGTAACCTCTTCATTCAATTAAAAATGTAGCTAGAATATTACGCATCTGGTTTGAATCTATAAATAGAAACTTTTGTCCCTTTGATCGGTGATAATTCATCTAAATCTACAAGGTAGATTAGTTATTGTTATTGGGGGAGGAAATGAAGCTCTAAAGAGAATTAATTCATTACTAGAAGAGAATTGTCAGATTTTAGTAATCAGTAATGCGATAAACAATCAGATAAAAACACTAGTAAAAAACAAAAAAATAAAATTTAAAAAACAGAAAATTCAAAATTCATCCATTCTTTCTATCTACAAGCCATATATGATAATCACAACAACAAATGATAAAAAATTGAATCAAAAAATAATTAACGATGCCAAAAAGAAAAAGATCATCGCATATAGTTCAGACAATCCAGAATTAAGTGATTTTGCAAATCCTGCAATTATAGATTTTGAAAAGATAATTCAAATCGCAATTTTTACAGGTGGTAAAAGTCCAGCCATGTCAAAAAAGTTGAGAATAGAATCCGAAAAAATATTCAAAAAGATAATCACTAAAGAAGATATCGGGCAGATAAAAATTCAAAATATCGCAAGAGAACATGCTAAAAACATGATCTCGACTCAAAATGAGAGAAAAAGGTATTTGAGAGGCATTATGGGCGATAAAGAAATTAAACAGTTAATAAAAGATGGTCAGTTGAAAAGAGCTGAAAAACGAGCCATTACAATATTGAGGAATTGGAAATGAACCAAAACATAATCAATGCACGTGTTACTTTTCGTAATTCACCTATTCATATTCTTGAAAGATTTACCATAAGAGATTTAGAAAGTGCATATACACAGTTCAAAGAACATTCAGGGTTAGACGAATGCGTCATTATTCAAACTTGTAACAGAATAGAATTGTTTGGCAAAGCAAAAAATTACGACGTTAACAAAATTAAAAAAACTTGGGCTTCACTGACGGGTTTAGAAGAAAAGGCGTTTGAAGAAAATGTAGAATTTGTAGAAAACGGAGAAGCTTTACATCATTTACTAAAACTCACATCAGGATTAGATTCAATGGTAGTAGGAGAAGAACAGATTCTAGGGCAGATAAAAAACTCCATCACATTAGCTAGAAATGCAAAAGCATCAGGTCAACACCTTAACAATTTATTTGATAAAGCAATCCGAATTGGAACCAGAATTAGAAATTCCACTGGAATTAACCGCGGTGGAATTTCAGTAGGATCAATGGCAGTGAAATTAGCAGAAGAGAACATTGATGAATTAAAATTAAAGAAAATTTTGTTAATTGGAACCGGTGAAGTATCAACACTTGTTGCAAAATCACTTGGACGTAGAGGATACGATTTTGTGGTAACGAGCAGGACAATTGACAGATCTCAAGCGTTTTGTGAAACTATGGGAGGAAGACCGGTAAAATTTGAAGAAGTTCTAACAGGATTTGAAAATTATGATGTTTTGTTTGTTGCCACAACTGCCCCTTACTTCCTAGTCACTCAAGAGAGAATAATAAAAGCAATGCAAGGAAAGAAAAACGGGATGATGATTCTAGATTTATCAAATCCAAGAACAGTTGATGAGAAAGTTGCAACTATAGGAGGGGTGAAATTGATGAATTTGGATCAGATTGCAGAAATGGTTGAAAAAAATATGAAATCACGATTAAACAAGGTAAAAAGTGTTGAAGATATAATTAGTGAGGAAGTATCCGTACTAGAGGCTTCAATGAAAAGATTAGATGCAGAACCACTTGTAAAAGATGTATTCAAAAATATTGATTCACTAAGAGAAAAAGAATTGCAAAAAGCACTTCAGATGCTTAATGAAAAAGATGAGAAAAAAATCAAAATCATAGAAGAACTAACAAAAGCAGTTGTAGAAAGTATTGTTTCAACACCTATGAATAATATTCGCAAGGCATCAGAACAAGGCAAGCCAGATATTATTGAAATAGCAAGTAAATTATTTGACTATAAAAAACAGAATGAATTAGACTAAGATTATATCTTACCCAGAATGAATTTTGATAATGTCATTTCCAATTAGACGTCTTCGTAGATTACGAACTTCTGAGAAAATGCGAGAATTAATTCAAGAAACTACTTTAACTTCAAGAGATCTAATCTGCCCAGTGTTTGTTCAAGAAGATCTAAAATCTAGAATCAAAATTGAATCAATGTCAGAAATTGAGAGATTACCTCTAGAAGACATCAATGACGAAGTAGGTACGATTTCAGATTTGAATATTCCATCTATTATGCTATTTGGAATTCCTACCAAGAAAGATGATGCAGGTACTTCAGCATTTGACGATAATGGAATTGTTCAAAAAGCAATTTCTCAAATTAGGAAAAATTTTGGAGACAAAATAGTAATCATGGCAGATGTCTGTCTATGTCAATTTACATCCACAGGTCATTGTGGGATTATCAAAGGAAATAAAATTGATAATGACTCTAGCCTAGAAACGCTAGCAAAGATTGCAGTTAGTCAAGCAAAAGCAGGTGTAGATACAGTTTCACCCTCTGCAATGATGGATGGACAGGTAGCAGCAATAAGAAAGGCATTAGATGATGAGGGATTCACAGATGTCTCCATAATGTCACATTCAGCAAAACATCGTTCGTCGTTTTATTCACCTTTTAGAGACGCGGCAGAATGTGCACCAAAATTCGGAGACAGAAAGACATACCAAGTTCCGTTTACAAATGCACGGGAAGCAATGATGGAAGTTGAAACAGACATCAATGAAGGAGTGGACATTGTAATGATCAAACCAGCTTTAGCATATTTAGATTTGATAGCAGAAGCTAGAAGAAGATTCAATGTTCCAATTGCCGCCTATAGTGTTTCTGGAGAATATGCATTGGTAAAAGGTGCTGCAAAACAAGGATGGATAAATGAAAAAGACATTACAGAAGAAATACTATACTGCATTAAACGAGCTGGTGCTGACATGATTGTAACATACTTTGCAAAATCAGCAGCAAAGTTTCTTCAAAAATCATGAGAAATGACGAACGTTTTGAGATAGAACGGGCTTTTGATTTACTACCTCATATTGTAGGTTCTAGTTGGGCAGTAATTTGGTTTAGATTAAATAAAATAAAAAAACCTACTCGTGAAGAATATAGAAAAAAAGTTTTAGAATATCTCAAAATGATGGAGCCTATCTTTGAATCATATCAGGCAGATGAGAAATTCTCAGAGATAATAAAATACATTCAGATAAGAAAACAAGAAGAGTATGAAAAAATCATGGCTGGTTTGAATAAAGAGATTGAAAAGAGATACGACAGATATATTGATTATGGATAAAAGTGATATTTTTCTAAAAAATTGTCAAGTAAAAAATAAGAAAAAATGGATTATTTTATGTGAACAAAATAGGGTTATTGTATTTCCTTTTTTAGTTCATTCAAAAAGTCTTTCAGGACTTTAGTTCGCTTTTTGGCCTCAATTTTGCCAGATTTTGTGTTCATAAGAGATTCTAATTTGAGCAGTTTACGGTAAAAGTGGTCCAGTGTCCAAATTTCATCATTAGGTGTTCTATTTTTGCAGAAAGGATCTTTGACGTTATAAAAGGGTCTTTTTCAGAACCGCCCACAGCAAAGACTCTGGCAATTCCTATTGCACCAATTGCATCCAAGCGGTCAGCATCTTGAAGAATTTTTCCCTCAAGGGTTGTAGGAATTTTATTTCTAGAAAAACTATGATCACGAATGGCATCAGAAATTATCTGAATCTCTTCTGTCGTAAAATTAAATTTTTTTAAAATGTTCTTTGATTCTTCTGCACTTTTTATTGAGGATGATTTTGAACGTTTGTCAGATTTTGGATATGAAACAATATCATGTAATAACACAGCACTTAGAACAAGTTTTTCATTGGCATTTTCCTTTTTACATATGTTTCTGGCATTTTTAAATACTCGCATAATATGATCAAAGTCATGTGCAGAGTCATTAATTATTAAATCATGTACTTCTTGTTTTAGTGAATTTATAACGTTCATTTTAAAATCTCCATAATTTAGGCTTTACAAACTTTAATTTTCTCTGTGTAATTAAAAGTGCCCAATTAATTGAAGTAAAAAAAATCACGCTACCAATGCTTATTCCATCTAACAATAAAATTCCAACATATCGTTCTTCAAAAATTTGAAGAAATGGAGTCAAAACAATATTGCTAATAGATAACATTACATAATAAGACAAAACCCTTCCAAACCAAAATCCAACATAGAGTCCAAAACTTTTGGCTTTCATCAACCCATATGTAATAAACAACATGTTGCTAGGAAGGGGAGTAGCTGCAAATAGAAAAGATGCCAAGACATACCCATATTTTTTTCTATTAAAAAAATCGCCGATTATATCAAGATTAGATTTTTGTTCAGGACCTACAAATTTTCTGAAATAACCGCTGATGTTTTTTAAAATGAATCGTCCAATAGTAGCACCTGTTGCACCAACAATTGAAAGAACTATCAGATTCAAACTTGGATCAAATGCATAAAAAGATGATAGAATAATCCAGGTTGGCGGCATAAGAATTGGTGGAGAATTAACACCGATTAGAACAAGAAAAACTCCAAAATAAGATAATTCTGCAAAAATCTCGAAAATATCTGTCATATCTCCTCTTTGAACTTGATTTTTTTGTTTCTAAACCATTGGATTACCATTTAATCATGAAAACACTCTGAAATGATCGTAAATTAACTAAAAATTTCATAAATTTTAGATCATTGATCAGAAATTGGAAGAAAGTGAAACAATCATCCAATATATTTATAAGGAAATTACACATTACCTATCATATGTCTGAAGTTAGCTGGAAGTGTTTTAGATGTAATCTTACATTTAAGGATGAAAACATTGCAGATATACATAAAGAGATTTCAAAGCATTCCATTACCAAAGTAAAACCAATCGCCGCCTAATTTTCAAAATTATTCAGATTATTCTCAGGATTTAGCAAGTAAATTAGTGCAGAGGGTGGGATTTGAACCCACGAACTCCTGAGAGAAAGGATTTCCTATTTTGAGGATCTTGAGTCCTTCTCGGTTGACCGGGCTTCGATACCTCTGCAATGAGATTGGATATTGACTGATATTTTTCGATTACTATTGGAATAAAATTTAGAAAATGATCGTAAAATTAGAGAATTTTTAAAATAGTTTGTTCTTTGTTTTTAAAAGTCTATTATTCTCTTTGTACATGAGTACAAATTCAAAAAATAATCCTTGTAAATTGACCTAAAAGACCAGTATTTTACTGTATGAAGAGAAAAGATAGTAAATCAGAGTGGAGTATTCATCTCTTTTATCTATTTTTCATCCAAAGTGTTTATTGGCTAGATCAAAAACACATAATTTTTTCAAGAAATTTCGTTTATCTCCAAAAAAATAAAAAAGAAAAATAATCACACTAGTTTTTTATTTGTGTGAGTGGGGTTATCCAAGACTGGACAATGTTTTTATTCAAATCAGCAAATGCGTTTACGTTATCAGTGAATGTTTTAATGTTTTGTACGGTTGCATCAATTGCAGTTTTAACAATTTGATTTTGTACAGTATTTGCTTGAACAACTTGCTTGTTGATATCTACAAATGCGGTTTTCATTGCATCTGGAATTTCAGTTGAAAATCCATTCTTTTTTGCAAATTCTTGTTGCACTGAGATTGAAGCATCGATTGTTTTTTCACAAGTTTTGACACATTCTTCTTGTAGGTGTGTCATTGATTGGAAATACTGTGGTACATTTTTTGTAACATTTTCAAAATATTTTTGAACATTTTGCTTGTACACTGAATAGACATTTTCTGATTGATTTGTTTGTGTGGTTTGTGTATTCATGTTTCTATTTGCATGCGTGGTTATATATACCATTGGTAATAGTTGGTAATAGTTGGTAATAATAGGGTATTAACACCATTTTGATTAAACATAGAAGATCTGGTAGGCGTATTCTAGTTAGGTGGGTGAGATTGTTATGGGATTTATCTCATTTACAATAATCTTGGCATAGTACTTTTTTCTATTGTCTGATTCTGGATCGGGAGGTTATTTCCCTTCAGGCTAAGACATAATTTTTGAGAAAAAATTATAGATTATTTTGAATAAATGAGATGATATACTTTTAATTACACATATGAGGTTATTTTAAAAAAGCTTATAATTGTCCAAACTGGAGTCAAAATACATGGCAGAATTTCAATCAGTTTCACAAGTAAAAAAAATGCGAAGTGGAATTAATCTAAAAGCTGAGGTAAAAAGTAAAGGAGAGCCAAGAACCGTAAATCTCAAAACAGGTGGTACAGTTGATGTTTGTGATGCAGTAATATCTGATGGATCAGATGACATCAAACTAACATTATGGGGAGACGACATTAAAGCAGTAAACATTGGAGATGTAGTGGTCATCACAAATGGATATACCAATGAGTTCAAAGGTGATGTTTCCCTAACAAAAGGTAAGTTCGGCAAAATGGAAATTAATCCTCAGTAAATTACATTTTTAAAATTATTTTTTGGCAGTATTTGATATCATTTTATCCAAACAGGTTAAATAGGTTTTTGAATATAGATGTCAATTCGAATTTTTAAAACAAGGACAGTTGCATGTAAATCCATTTGCTGATGAAGCAGTAGCATGTAAATCCATTTGCTGATGAAGCAGTAGCAATAAAAGCAAAGGCTAGCAAATAAGCACTTATAAAATATATTTTTTAATTTTTATTTTGATTCAAAATTTCTAATCACATATGATTGAACATAAAAGTTAACGATTTGAAAATAATTTCATGTCAAGATAGTCACATTACTAAAAAAAATAGATAAAACTTGTGTCTTAGAAATTTCGTTTGTTGTTTTGAGTTTTTTTCCAGTCAACTAGAGATAGGATCACACCTATCAATAACGTTATAATTCCAAGAATTAACAAAATACCAGATATTGCAAGAGGCAAAATCTTATTCATAAAAGGTGAATTTGGATTAGAAAGAGCATCAGAATTATCAGGATCTTCAGAAAGCATTACAACTACAGTAATTATCCTAGAACCATGATTTTGAATTTCAAAGTTTAGTGTATCAGATTGGGCGATTTCCAACATCTCAAAGATGATTGGACCATCTTGAGAAAATACACCATAGTCAGCCCCATAGATATTAGAGATGGATATGGAGAGTTTGTCACCATCCTGATAATCAATTACCTGTATACCCCACAACAGAGGGATATTAGACGATTTAGTACTGTATGAAAAATAGCCAGATTCACCAGGTAGAATTTGGATATCATCAGAAATTTGGTTAAACATTCCTTTAAACATAGAAGGAATGTAAAAATCATCGCGGTCAGTAATATTAGAAGGGGGTAAAACAGAGATCATAATTGAAAGTGATCCGATAACTAGTATCAATCCAAATATTCCAATTACAGGACCACGTTTTTTCATTTTAATCAAAATAATAAAAATAAACCCTACTTTAACACTAACGATAAAATAGGTATTTTTTATAGCAATGAAATTATTTTAATTATAAAAAACACAGAGCAATATCTATTTTCTAGATTGCTT
>CAYYXT010000011.1:38112-59953 GCA_964475825.1 uncultured Nitrosopumilaceae archaeon
TGAAGGAGCCTTTGATTTTTTCCTTGTTGCTTTCTTTGAAGGAGCCTTTGATTTTTTCCTTGTTGCTTTCTTTGAAGGAGCCTTTGATTTTACAAACTTGCGTTTTTGTGATGACTTTCGTTTTTTGGCAAGTAATGCTTGAAGATTAGAAGTTACTTTCTCAAGTGCTTTTGCAGCAGATTCTTCGGCTCTAGTTTTTTGTTCTAGTTCTCTAACAAATTTTTCAGCTGCCTTGTGACTTGTACTCATTGTTTCACGTAATGATGGCTTTGATTTGGATTGTTTTTGAATTGTTGTGCTAATTTTTGATTTAATTTCATTGTATTTGGCAACATCTTCAGCAATCTTTTTTGCCGTTTTTTCCCTGTTTTTTATCTCAAATTGTAATTCTTGGATACGGTCATGTATTGTGCTTAATCGTGATTTGGCATACTGTTCTTCTTCAGAATTTTTAGCAAACTCTAGTTCCTGTTCTGCTTCACTGAGTGCCTCTTTTTCACGGTTTAGATGCTCATGAGCTGCTACAACTAGTCTTTCAATACTTTCCAATTGAGATGTCTTTTGATTAAGAACCCCAGAGACATCAGTTACATCCTCTTTTTCAGATTCGATTTTTCGATCTATTGAATTCAAACCAGATGAAGATCTTCTTTCAAGGGATCTTACTTGTTGGAGTTGTCTTTCAGATTTTTTCCTAAGATTAGTTGCTTCTTGTTTCTTTTGTCTTAGTTTAATTATTAATTTTTCTAGAGATGCCAATGATTGAGTAATGACAAATTGGTCGGTTAAGTTGTGAATATAATCATGATTTGACTTACCAGTTAACAAAATTAACATACTTTGATCGCAAAAATCGATTTTTTTGAAAAAATATTAGTAAAGGGAATTATTAAAAAGAGAATGGAGTTTCATCCGAAAGATTTACCAGTATCAAAGACGTATGATCTAAAAGATGTCAAAGATGCATCAGATGCAGTTGAGGATATGGTGAAATTGGGATTCAGTAATCGAAAAGAGGGTTTTAGAGTTTTGATGCCAAAAGAATCAAAACTTGCAAAAAGAATAGGGTATACAGTGACAACAGGAGTCACATACGGGCTTAGACAAAAAAATGAGATTAGAGATATAAGATATTGGACATATCATTATGATGAAAATCATTATGCCATAGTTTTGATTAGTAACAAAGGCTTAACAGAGTTAGGGTTTTGATTTCTCAAATATTTTGTATAACTTTGTTTTTTTAGCCATTACGCCAGCGAGCATCACACCAAGAATAGTTCCTCCAATAACATCCATTGGAAAATGCTGAAGAACATACACTCTACTTATAGATATCAATAAGGGATAGATAAACAACAAGTATGAGCCTCTAGGAAATCTTTCAGATAAGGCATATCCAAGTACTATTCCAAAAATTATAGCCCTCGCTGCATGTCCAGATGGATAAGATGCATTGGATCCTCCTTCACAAAACAATGCAAATGTATCACGGCTGATTGGTACTGGAAACGGTGTGCCTTCATAATCAAAGTCAGGCCTATCTCTATCCATTCCGCACTTTATGTATCCAGTAAGCAGAGTTGATAAAACGATTAAAATCATCAAGGTAATTCCGACTCTTCTAGTTTTTTTGATTAAAAGCATCAAGATACCAAAACCTAACATGTAAGTGGAATCACCGCTTTCGGTAATGATCTGCATGATAATATCAAGAGAGGGATTTCCCACATTATTAGCAACAAAGGAAATTATGAATTGATCAAAACTTTCTGTTATTTGAAAATATACTAACATAGATACAATGACAAATAAAATTACAAGTAGAACAAATGAACGTGACCTAATATCGAAAATCCAATTCTGCAATTAAGTAAACCTCAAGTATGTTATTTTTAATTTTTCTCAAGTAGATAAGTATTGAAAATAATTTACTGGATAAATATCAAATCATGACAAAAAATGATTGGCTCAAAGAATTTAACCAAGGGGACAATAGAAAAGTCGTGAAGGTACTCACACTAGATGATTTTGACCTTAAAGATAAGACAGTTTTTTTGAGAGTTGACATGAATTGCCCCATAGATCCTGAAACAATGGAGATTTCAGGAACTAAACGTATTGAAGAGGCAATCGAGACCATAAAATCGCTAGAAGAGGCAAAAGTGGTTGTTGCTTCTCATCAAGGAAGAGTGGGAAACAAGGACTATACGGGAATGGACAAACATGCAAAGGTTCTTGAAAAATTAATGGTGAAAAAAATCAAGTATGTAGAAGATGTCATTGGCATTGCTGCACAAAATGAGATAAAGAATTTGAAAAATGGAGAGATATTGCTTTTAGATAATTTACGTTTATGCGCTGAAGAAAATTATGAATTCACACCACAAGAAGCTGCAAACACTATCATGGTAAGCAGGTTATCAAAATTATTTGATCTTTGTGTGTTGGATTCATTTCCTAGTGCACATAGATCACATCCATCAATAGTTGGATTTCCATATGTTTTACCGGCATGTGCAGGACGAATTGTTGAAAGAGAGGTTAGAAATCTTGATGAGATTATGACTGTAGCCAAGGCACCACATGTGATTGTGCTTGGGGGTTCCAAGGTTTCAGATAGATTAGAGGCAATCAATTTATTGATTCAAAATGGTCGTGCAGACCATGTATTACTTACAGGATTAATTGGAAATGTCTTCATGCGTGCACAAGGAAGAATAAGATACCCACTTGGAATAAAAAGAGAAGACGAGGTAGTAGCAAAAGCACATTCTCTAATTGGGGAATATCCAGATGTGTTTTCCACGCCAGTAGACATTGCAATTGACAAAGACGGAGAGAGAATCGAGATGGATGTAAGGGATCTTGAGATAGGAGACAAAATTTATGATCTAGGACCTAAAACAGTAGAGCATTATTCAAAATTAATTGCAGGTGCAGGAACTGTTTTCATAAGTGGTCCTGCAGGATTTTTTGAAAAAGAAAACTTTAGCTATGGAACAAAAGGATTACTCACTGCGGTTGCAAATTCCATGGCAACTACAATAGTAAGTGGAGGTCATTTAACATCTGCATTAAAAAAATACGGATTGGCAGAACAAATAGACCACATCAGTACTGCAGGCGGAGCACTTGTTCTTTATCTTACTGGTGAAAAGCTTCCAATGATAAAAGCACTAGAAGATGCAGCTATCAAATACAGATCTAAATAGACGATTTACAGGAAGGATTGGGACAGATTTGTTTTTCAGATACCCCTAGATACACATCTAAATTACAAGCACTGCAATGGTGTTTTTCCATAGGATCAAATAGCTTGAGCCAAATAGTTGTAAAATTTTGTGCAATATTTCTTGCAAGACCAGAATCACAAATTTCATGAAAATAGGATTCGATGTCGTCTATAATCCAGGAAGGATCCAGATCTCCGTTTTGTTTTATTTTCTCAAAAATTTCATCATTGGTAAATTTTTCATCAGCACCATTATGGTTTTCAAAAATGATTTTTCTAATTTGAAGTTGAATCGGAATTGTAGGAATAAAATCGCCCATATTAGTATAAGTTGGCTGCCTCTTCTTTTAACTTATCTACATCTTGAGAATCTTTCATCTGCTTTCCAAGATATGAGTAAAGGGCAGATTTTAGTACTTTGAGAGAAAGTAGTGCGCATTTTATTCTAACAGCTTGTAGATGTTCTAATCCCAACTCACTTAATACATCATGTTTAGTGATATTTCTTACTTCTTCAATTCCTTTACCTTTTGTAATTTCAGTCAATACTGAAGAGCATGCCATGCAAATAGCACATCCCTTACCATGAAATTTAATATCAGATACTTTGTCATCTACAATTTTCATATCAATATCAATACTGTCACCACATAGGGGATTTGAATCATGAAAAGTAACATCTGGGTTTTCTATTTTACCATAATTGATTGGGTTTCTTGAATAGTCAATTATCATTTCATGATAAATGTCTGCATTGCTACTCATAGTTTGAATATCCTCGCAACTTTGTTTAATGAGTTAATCAATGAATCTATTTCCTCTTTAGTATTGTAAATGTAAAAACTTACCCTAGATGTAGCTGCAACATTTAGTCTTTCCATTAATACTTGAGCACAGTGATGTCCAGATCTTACTGCAATTCCTTCCTCATCTATTATTTGTGCTACATCATGAGGATGAACATCTGCAAAATTAAATGAAATTACACCACCTCTTTTTGAGATATCTTTGGTGCCATAGATTATGAGTCCATTTACCTGAGATAATTTTTCAATAGCATAATTTGTCAATTCAATTTCGTGTTCTCGTACATTATCCATCCCAAGTTTTGTAAGATAGTCTATTGCCGCCCCGAATCCAATGACATCAGCAATGTTTGGAGTACCAGCTTCGAATTTGTAGGGTAAATCATTCCATGTTGTTTCGTATTTGTGAACTTCTCTAATCATATCACCACCACCATGAAATGGGTTCATAGTTTGCAGGACTGATTTTCTTACCCATAAAACTCCAATTCCTGTAGGTCCCAACATTTTATGCCCAGAAAATGCAAAAAAATCACAACCTAATTTTTCAATGTTAACAGGCATGTGAGGAACAGCTTGAGCCCCGTCAATCAAAGTCAATACACCATATTCTTTACATTTTGAAATTATTTTTTCTGCATCAGTAATAGTACCAAGAACATTAGACACTAGACTAAATGTTACAAGTTTGACTTTGCCTGTAGCAAGATATTTGGCAAGATCATCTAAAATTAGTTCGCCGTTATCATCCATTCCAATGTATTCTAGCTTGGCTCCTTTTTCCTGAGTTAAGAGTTGCCAAGGAACAATATTGCTATGATGCTCGTATTCAGTGGTAACTATAATGTCGTCTTTTTTGATATGAGTTCTGCCCCATGCATATGCAACTAGATTTATTGCCTCAGTTGTTCCTCTAACAAAAATAATTTCTTCTCTATTTTTTACATGGATAAAGTTTACAATCTTATCTCTTGTTGCCTCATAAAGTTCAGTTGCTTCTTCTGCCAATGCATAGACTGCTCTGTGAATGTTTGCATTATGATTTCTATAATAATCATTGATTGCGTCAATTACTTGATTTGGTTTCTGTGTTGTAGAGGCATTATCCAAATACACAAGGGTCTTGTTATCCCTTACAGTTCTTTGCAAAATAGGAAAATCTTTTCGTAAATTTTCAAAAGATGTTTCTATACTTTGCATTTCTAAATCTCCACGTAGATCTCGTTTTGTTCTATTTTAACATTGTATGTTTTTAGTGGTATTTCTGCAGGAAGATTTTCTGGCTTTCCACTTTGTAAATTAAAAACAGAAAGATGTAATGGGCATGTTACACCTTCTTCGCTGAGAAATCCTGTTGAAAGATCAGCATCAGCGTGAGTACATATTAGATCAGTTGCATAAATTTTTCCTTTTTGATTTGCTAAAAGAATTTTTTTATCATTATGAGAAAAACCAAAGAGTTGACCAGTCTTTACTTGATCCAATTTACAAGCTTTAATCCATTGAGTCAAGTTTATCACCGATACTTGTAATGTTGCTCAATTTCTGAATCTTCATTGTAACGTGTTTCTTCAATTTCAACAAATTTTGCCAGTTCTTCATCAGTGTTAATTGTCAATTCACGTGAATCCCATTTAGATTCAATCAAGTAAGCAATCCAGGCTCTGACTTGATATGACATTTTTCTTGATAGTGGTTCCAAAAATCCTTCAATAATTGTTCTTTCAGCCTCTTCTTTACTTAGACATCTAGTCATAAGATAGAAAATCTGCTCCTCATCAATTTGGGCAACAGATGCAGAATGTGTTGCTTTAACATCATTAGTAAAAATTTCCAACCCAGGGATGGCATCTGATTTTGCGTCTTTGTCAAGCAAAATGGAGCGGCCTGACAAAAATGAATTTGATTTTGTGGCTTTTTCTTTTATTCTAATCATTCCCTTGAAAAGAGATTTTGATTTATTTCTTAGAATTGATTTTTCGACAACTCTGCCATCTGTAGATGGACTTTCGTGATTCACATTTGTTTGAATATCAAAAGATTGTTCATTGTTTCCAAATATTACTTCAGAATCATTAGCAGAAGCACCTGTTCCATTAAGAAAATATTCTATTTTGTATCGAGACAGCATAGATCCAAACAAGCCAGAATACCAGTTAACTTTAGAGTCTTGTCCCAAGTCAGTTCTCCTAGTAGAGAAATTAACAGTGGTTTGGTCCATCATTTGTAATGTTGTAATATCAAGTTGTGCGTTTTGGGCAATGTTTGTGTTTAGTAATTCAAGATATGCTTGTTGTTTTTCTGCTTTAGAAGAATACAATTCCTGAACAATTGTTGCCTTGCTACTTTCATCTGCAAAGATAACATTTCTAGCAATAGTGGAAATTCCATCATCAGATAAGCATGATAAGATATGGATTGGTTTTTCCAATACTAGATTACGTGGTATGTGAATGAAAATTCCAGAATTAAATGCGGCATTATTTAGTGCAGTAAACTTGTCTTCTTTTGAGTTTGATGCCTCTAGTGCTTTTTTTACTAGTTCTGGATTATTCTTTATTGCATCATTAATAGAAGTGATGACTAGTCCTTTTGATTTTAACTCTTCAGAGATATTGATTTTGTGAGTATTACTTCCTATTTGAATAATGCATGTTTCTTTTTCTAATTCATGTAATCTTTTTTGAAGGAAACTAGGTATTGTATTAGCAGTAGATGTTGAAAAAGAAACTTGTTGTGGATCCATTTTTTTTGCATCAGTGTATTTGTTGTATAGTGGAGATGTCTCAATTGGCAAAGTATCATAGATAGATAAGGAACTCTGTCGATATTGTTTTAACCAGTCAGGCTCATTTTGTGATGAGGAAATTTCTTCAACATGACGAGAATTAATTTGTGAAAGGGTTTGAGACATGATTAACCTAAATTGAAATTTAGTGGTTTAACCCACTGAATCATCCATCTCTAGCTTGATGAGTCTGTTTAATTCTACAGCATATTCCATAGGTAATTCCTTTGTAAATGGCTCCATGAATCCATTAACGATTAGAGATAATGCTTCTTCTTCAGTGAAACCTCTAGTCATAAGATAGAAAATTTGTTCGTCTCCAATTTTTCCTACAGTTGCTTCATGTGTAATTGTAGCGTCTTCTTGATTGATTTCCATGTAAGGATAAGTATCAGTTTTTGATGTATCGTCTAACAGTAATGCATCACATCTTACTGTAGCTTTTACATTAGTGGCACCTTTTGCAACATGAAGCATTCCTCTGTAAGTGGAACGTCCGTCTAATCTACTGACAGATTTTGACGTAGTTTTTGATGTAGTGTTTGGCGCTAGATGAACCATTTTAGCACCTGTATCTTGGTGTTGTCCTTTTCCTGCAAAAGCAATAGATAGTGTTTCACCATGTGCTCTCTCACCCATCAAATAGATTCCAGGGTATTTCATTGTGAGTTTACTACCAATGTTACCATCAATCCATTCTACTGTTGCACCTTCATATGCATAAGCACGTTTTGTAACTAGATTATACACATCGCTACTCCAATTTTGGATTGTTGTGTATCGTAGTTTTGCATCTTTATGTGCTACTAGTTCAACAACTGCTGAATGTAGTGATTCAGATGAATATACTGGAGCAGTACACCCTTCAATGTAATGAACTTCAGAACCCTCATCAGCTATGATTAGTGTTCTTTCAAATTGTCCAATGTTTTCAGCATTAATTCTAAAGTATGCTTGTAATGGCATGTCAACTTTGACTCCTGGTGGAATGTAGATAAACGAACCGCCACTCCAAACTGCACTGTTTAGTGCTGCAAATTTATTATCTTCTGGAGGAATTATTTTACCAAAATATTTTTTGAAAATTTCAGGATATTCTTTTAGTGCAGAATCAGTGTCCAAAAATAAAACACCTTGTTTTGCCAAGTCTTCTCTTAGACTATGATAAACAACTTCGGATTCATATTGGGCACCAACACCTGCTAAGAATTTCTTTTCAGCCTCTGGAATTCCTAATTTATCAAAAGTAGCTCTGACTTCTGCTGGAACATCATCCCAGTTCTTTTCAGTTTTTTCAGTTGCCTTTGCATAATAGTAGATATTTTGGAAGTCAATATGGCTTAGATCGCCGCCCCAAGTTGGCATTGGTTTTTTCATAAAAATATCATAAGATCGTAATCTAAAATCAAGCATCCATTGTGGTTCATCTTTCATTTTACTAATAGCAATAACAGTGTCTTTTGAGAGACCTTTTTTGCTGAGATGCACATACAAATCAGTTGAATCTTTAAAATCATATTTTGAATAATCTATGTTTAGATTTTCAGTAGACATAAAAATTATAACATCGTTATATTATAAATACATAAGGAAAAATAGGCACAGCTAAATAGCTTCAGCTAAATTCTAGAATTTAATTGAATTCTGAGTCTGGCGTAAGATAATTTTAGATTATTTTATTTAATTTCATGTGAAGGTTTTATCTTTCTAAAGTGTACATAAATTCCCACATCATAAATAATCTTCAACAGTCCTCCAATTACAAATGGTGCAGAAAACCACAAAGATTGTATTATTGCTCCAGTTATAGATGGGCTAATAGATTGAGCTATATTTCTTGAGGTGTTTGTTATTCCAGCAGCGGCTGTTCTCTCATTTTCCTCAACAACTGCAACAATGTATGCTTGCCTTGTTGGCACATCCATCTGAGACAAGCTCATTCTAGCCAAATACAACACTAGTGCAATATGGAAAGTGGGTGCGATTGCAACTAGAATCAAAAGAATGTTTGATGGAATATGAGTAAAAACCATAGTCTTAATTAATCCTATCTGATCTGCAATTTTTGCTGCAAAGAAAAATGAAATTGCAGTAAGTACACCCGCAACTGAGAAAATTATTGATAGTGTTGTAAGATCAACTCCAAACTTTGTGAAAAACCAAAAAACAACAATACTTTGGATTACAAAGCCACCAGCAAACGAATCTAATGCAAACAATGATGACATTTTAAAGATAATTTGTTTTGACTTTGGGGATAGATTTGATGAAAATGTTTTTGAATCAAGTGTTTTTTTAACTTCAATCTCTTTTGAAAAGAAAAAGTAGATCACAACGACAGTAATTCCCGCAAGCAGGTAAATCAAAAAGAGAGGTTTGAATGAGTCTATTGTTGAAAATCCAAAGTTTTCTTGTATGATTTGTGGTAAAGAGGATAACAAAATTCCTCCAGACATTGCAAGAGTTCCAATTATGTTGTAAAGTGCAAAAACGGTATTTCTTTTTTTGATATTCTTTACAGTTTGTGGGAGAATTGCTTGCTCTAATGACAAAAATGCTCCAGTTTCTGATCCGGTTACATTGATTGTTCCAATAAATGCAGCAATGATCAGGGCAAAATAATTTTCAGTGATAAAAAATACACAACCTGAAACTGCCATTAATGATGCATAAATTATCAATACTTTTTTTCTTCCAATACGATCTGCAAAAAAACTAGAAAATAGATTGAAAATTATGCTATTTACAAGAGTCGCAGATAAAATAAATCCGATTAAAAGTTCATCAAATCCAATCAAGCTCAGATAAATTGCCAAAATCATGCTCAAAAATCCATAAGAAAATGTTCGAACTATTCTGGCAGAAATTATTAATTTGCCATCTTTTGTTAACCAATTTAAAATCAAACCATTTACTCAGATGTTAAATCGAAATTAGTATTTTACTCTTGAAAGTTATTGTAATGCCACACAGATAATGACATTTCACAAGATACTATTGCGGGATAGATAATTTTTAGATAATCTAGACTTTGTATTGTTTTTTATCACAATCTTGTTTAAAGGATTTAAATTAAAATCAGGGATAAATTATATCCAGAACTCATTATCATATGATAGAATAATTTAGCCTAGTAGATTTGGGATGAATTTAGAATTATGATTGTTCTGCAGATGCAATTGCTGTTGGTGATGCATTTATTGGATCAACTGTAATTGTTACAGTGTCAACACCTTCTCTGCCATTATTATCAAATACTTTTAGTTCAAAGACTAAAGTTTTGATTTCACCGTTAGCTACAGTTGGAGATGCAAATGATGGAGTTATTGAAGACACAGATGACAATACTACGGGTTCGCCAGAAATTTGTGCCCACATGTAGGAGAGTTGCTGAGTTTCAGGATCACTGCTGTTGCTGCCATCTAATGAAACTTTGACATGTTCATTTACAATTTGATCAGCGCCAGCATCTGCTATGATAGGTAGATTCAATATGTTTACAACATTAATCTTCATGCTATCAGAAGATGATAATTTACCGTCAGTTGCACTACATGTCATAGTAATTGTTTGATCTTTAACGACGATAGGTAGTTGTACAGTGGTGCTTAGAGATGAACTATCACTAATTACAACTTCACTGCTAGATGAAGACCATGAGAAATTAATCATATCTCCATCAGGATCAATTGCAGCGCATAACAAATTCAATGTAGTGTTTTCATTAGCAGTTTGATCAACACCTGCATCTACAATAGGTGCACTGTTTGCTGGAACTACCATGATAATTAATTGATCAGAACCACTTTGATTTTCAGAGTCCATCACAGTTAATTGGAATACCATTCGCTTAGTTTCACCAGAAACTACAGAAGGTGCTTTAAATGAAAATGATGGCTGAGTAGTATCAAATGAGACAGTCTCACCTGCAATCTGTTTCCAGGAATATGTTATAGGACCATTCTCAGGATCAATGCCTGAACCAGTGATAGATACATCAGATCCTCCAATTACCTTTCTATCTGGACCAGCAGAGGCCCTTGGTGGCAAATTAACAGTGTTAATTGTTACAGCAACATCATCTTTGTCAGAGTTACCTTGAGAATCAGTAACGGTTAGTTCAAAAACTAATGTTTCAGAATTAGTGCTAATGTTAGGAGTAAAGAAATAGACAGAGAATGTAGCCTGTTCATAGATAACAGTCTTTATTCCAGATTTTTGTGTCCAAGAATATCGTAGTTTATCATTATCAGGATCAGTACCAGTTCCAATTAATTTGACTAGAGCATTTTCAGATACACTTTGATCTGGACCTGCATCAGCTATAGGAGAGCCGTTTGCAGGAATTACTTTAACTAACGCCAAGGCATTTGCCCAACCATTTCCAGGAGAATAACCTGTCACTTGGAATGACAAAATCATCTCAGTTTCATTAGGAAGTTCAGGGGCTGTGAATTGGACAGATGAACCAGTGTAGGAGTCCAATTGTACTCCTGTGCCAATTAGTTGAATCCAAGAGTAGCTGATTGGTTGTCCGTTTGCGGTTTGTCCAGTTGCACTAAGTGTAACTGTTTGTCCTTCTTTTACAGTTTGCATCGGACCAGCTTCAATTGAAATTAATCTATTTGAAAGAAGACCAGAAAGTGGGTAAACGCTGACAGTATCACTTGCAGAGCCACCAAATCCATCATCAACAGTTAGTTGGAAAGTTAGTGGATTAGTTTGAGAATAATCAATATGCATTGGGAGAATTGTAAGATATTTTCCATGTGTGGTCGATAATTCTAGTGTTTGACCTGCTACTTGTGTCCAACTATAAGTCAATGAATCGCCATCAGGATCCAAAGCACTGCTAACTAGAGTAATTACATTAAGGGTTTGAAAAGTGACTTGATCTCTTCCTGCACTAACCATTGGAATATGATTAACAGGATTTACAACGACTTCAACTGTATCAGAACCACTTGCACCTGAGGGGTCAGTTACGGTAAGGGTAAATGTTAGAACTTTAATTTGACCATTTACTACATCTGGAGCCATAAATTGTGGCTCAGCTACATTATATGATGATAAAGTTACAGGTTCGCCATCAATTTGTACCCATTCAAATATTAGAGCATCATCATCAGCGTCAATTCCTTGACCAAGCAAGGTGACAATTCGATTTTCAAGTACTTCTATAGAGTGGTCCTCAGCAAAAGAGTAAGAAACAGTACCAGCTAAAAACAGACTAAAAACTAATGAAAGCAAGATAATGTGTGAATTCACTGATAAATGTAAAATATTTGAGATATATTAACTATACAGATAACTTCTATGAAGTTAGTAGATCGAAAAAAGAGCAAAACTGGATCGATTCTAATGAAACGAAAAGAGAGTTTGGCGATCATCCCAATACAGAATAAGATTCTGTGTAATCTAGAGTAATCATACATATATTGTAATTATTTCAAGTCAGCAGACATAAAAAAACAAAAATCAGAGGCAACCAAAAAACAAGCCAGAAAATAGTTCAGAAAAACTATGCAACTGAAAAGATGCTCTTGATGGTATCAAAAGCACCAGGTACAGTATGAACTTGAGCAATAGTGTTTTTTATATTGAATTTTTTTAATTCGTCAGATGTAAAGGGGCCAATTGCGACAACGGATAATTTTTCTAAATTACTTAACAATGAATCTTTATCATAATCTTTTGACATTATTTCAAAAAATGCTCTAACGGAAGAAGCGCTTGTAAATACAATTCCATCAACTTTATTTTGTGAAAATAATTCCCTAAATTCATTCCACTGAGAAGTATCTCTAAAAGCACAGACATCATAGAGATGAATCTCTTTTACATCAATTCCTATTTTCTCTAATAGTTCTTTCAAAAATGATGTAGATGCCCCGCTTCTAGGCACAATTACTTTTTTTCCGACAGCATGTAATTTTGTAAACAACTCTCCAACACCAACTGATGAATAGGTATTTGGCATGTATGCAACTTTAATTCCCTCGTTTTCTAATGCGATTTTTGTTTTTGGACCTACTGCCATGACAATAGTATTTGCTACTGCAAGTTGCAATTTTTCAAATTTAGAAACTTTTTTTGCAGTATCAAAAAGAAGGGTCACAGCCTTTGAACTCATAAATACCGAATAATCAGGATTGTATTGTTTTACTGAATCCAAAAACTCATCTACGATTTTTTCTCCCTTGCCAACTAGTTCAATAGTAGGCAATGAAATTGGTCTTGCGTTATCTTTGGTTACTAAATCTATGAATTCAGAAGAGTCATCTTTTGAACGAGTGATTGCTATAGTTTTTCCTTTAAGCATTTTTTCTCCATCCTATGATATGAGATAGATCTACAACTTTGCCTATTATGATATTGGTGGGAGGTTTGATTTTATTTATCTTTACAAGTTTTGCAATATTAGATACTGTTCCGATAATCATTTTTTGTTGTGGAGTGGTACCGTTTTGAATTACAGCTACTGGGGTTTGTTTATCCAATCCACCTGCAACAAGATGCTTACAAATAACATCAATTCTTGAAAGTCCCATCATAATTACAATAGTATCAACAGATTTTGCAAGACGTTTCCATTTGACTGATTCATTTTTCTTTTCAGGATCCTCATGACCTGTAACAAATACAACAGATGATGCATACTTTCTATGAGTTAGCGGAATTCCAGCATAAGTGGCAGAACCAATTCCAGATGTAATTCCTGGAACTATCTCATACTTTACGTTATTTTCTTTAAGATACTCTGCTTCCTCCCCACCTCTACCAAAGATTATGGGATCGCCGCCCTTTAGCCGAACGATGTTTTTCTTGGATTTTGCAAATTTTACCATTAACTCATTGGTATTATTTTGATGAGTGGTATCATCGCCTACTTCCCTTCCAACGTATATTTTTTCGGCAGACTTTGGAATCATTGAGATTATTTTTTTGCTTACCAATCTATCATACAATACAACATCTGCTTTTTGCAAGAGCTCAACTGCCCTCAAGGTAATTAATTTACTATCACCTGGTCCTGCCCCAACAAGATACACCTTACCTGTCATTGTTTATTCCATTCCTCCACTTTTTTTCTCCAATTTATTGCAAGGTCATTTACGCCTTTCTCACGTAATTCCTCGCCTACGCTTTTACCAAGAGATAACGGGTCATTTTTGTTTCCAGATTTCTTTACAAAAAGTGATTTTTTTCCATCCACTGAAAAAGCAGATACACTCAAGGTCATTTGATTTCCATGTGATTTAGCATATGCACCAATTGGGAATCGACATCCAGAATCAACAAAGTCAGAAAGAGCTCGTTCTGCCTCGATTTCTAATCTAGAGTCAGCATCTTCAATTTTTTTCAGCATTGAAATTGTATCAAAATCATCTTTTCTTGAAACTATAGCTAGCGCACCTTGTCCTGGGGATGGAGAGAAATCTTCAATAGATAATTGTGTAAAGGCAACATCAACGCCTAATCGTGTAATTCCTGCTTGTGCAAGAACAATTGCATCAAAATCTTTTCCAAATACTTTTCTAATTCTTGTTTCGATGTTTCCTCGTATTGGACGAACTGTAACATCGGATCTTTTTCTTGTTATTTGTACGGCACGTCGCAGTGAGCTTGTACCAATAACTGCACCAGATTTTATAGAATCAAGATCAGTACCATCAGATGAAATGAAAATATCATTTACTGTTTCTCTTTTTGGAATAGAAGACAAAATCAAATTTTCAATTAATTGAGAAGGAACGTCTTTGAGACTATGTACTGCAAAATCTACTTCATTATCGACAACTGCCCTATCAATTTCTTTTTCAAATATTCCTTTTTGATCAATTGTAAATAACGGTCTTGCATCAGTATCGCCTTTGGTCTTTATTGTTTTGATCTCAAATTCGGTATGAGGGTTTATTTTTATTAGTTCTGATATTACCCAATTGGTTTGTGCAAGTGACAATTGACTGCCCCTTGCACCAATCACATATTTCAATTCTTCACCGATTTTAATGCAGTATCATAAGCATTCAGGGTGTAGTTCAGATCAGTTTGTGTGTGTGCATCAGATAGAAAAACGACTTCAAACTGAGACGGTGCAATAAAAACACCTTTTTTTAATAAAGTGGAGAACATTCTTTGGAATTTTTTTACATCTGCGTTCTTAGATGACTTGTAGTCTAGGACAGGCTTGTTTGTAAAGAAAATTTGAAACATCGACGATGTGAAATTGATTTGATGCGGTATTTTCATGTCAGTTGCCATATCACCTATGGCATGAGTAAGCAGGGCATTATACTCTTCAAGTTTTGAATATAGTTTGTTTTTTATTTTGTTTATTGTTTTTATTGAAGCAATTGCGGCACTGACTGAGATTGGATTTCCAGCATATGTGCTGGCTTGGTAAACTTTACCACCGGGGGAAAGCAAATCCATTATTTCTTTTTTTCCGCCCACGGCTGCAACAACAAATCCATTTCCTAATGCCTTGGCCAAAGTGGTAATATCAGGTTTAATTCCAAAATGTTGTTGGGCACCACCGGGGGATACTCTGAATCCAGTTACAACTTCATCAAAAATTAGAGGAACGTCGTTATCTTTTGTAATTTTTCTAACTTCAGAGAGAAAATTATTTTCAGGTAAAATTAATCCCATATTAGCTAAGATTGGTTCAATTATAACTCCAGCAACATCCTTGTTTTTTGTTATAGTTTTTTCAAGTTCTTCAGAATTGTTATACGGTACAACAAGAGTATTTTTTGAAACCTCATCTAATCCACCGTCAGATATTGAAATTCCATTATGTGCAGAACCAGAACCCGCTTTTACCAAAACAGAGTCATGTGCTCCATGATAGCAGCCTTCAAACTTTATGATCTTTTTCTTTTTTGTAAATCCACGAGCTAATCTTATAGCAGTCATTGTAGCTTCGCCACCAGTATTTACCAACCTAACTTTGTCAATTGAAGGAAAATTACCAATAATTAATTTTGACAGTTCTATTTCAGATTCAGTCGGAGTACAAAACAGAGTTCCTTGTGTTAATTGCTTTGATACGGCGTTGAGAATTTCTTTTCGTCGATGTCCTAACAGTAATGCACCATAACCATTACAGAAATCTATGTATCTGTTTTTGTCTTCATCCCAGATGTAAGCACCGTCAGATTTTTTAGCAAAGAACGGATATGGTTCAAAATACCTAACAGGGCTGTTTACACCTGAAGGAATCACTTTTTTAGCATCATTGAATAATTTTTGAGAATTAGACAATAATCAAGTGTGGTTTGGGTCATTATTATTCGTAATAATTCATAGAAGGCTATTTTTGCTGATGAAATTTGTTTCGAAATAGAAATGCAGCGATAGTAGTTCCTACATAAGGCGCAGTCCAGTATAGCCACAAATTATCTAACACTCCTGAGAATAATGCAGGAGCTAATGCCCTAGCAGGATTCATAGAAGCACCGGAAATAAAAGCCAAAAAAAAGATATCCAATCCAACAATCCCGCCAATTGCAATTCCGCCGAATCCTTTGAGTCCTTTTGTGTAAACTACGGTAAAGATCACAGCCATTAGCAGAGCAGATGCTAAAACCTCAATTGAAAATATCAAAAATAATGAAAAATCATAGTTTGGAGCATTTGCTCCAAGATTTGCTCCAGTACCAATAAAACTTATAACAAATAAAGAACCAAATAGTGCTCCAATAATCTCTGCAGCAAAATAATATGCAATTTGAATTTTAGAAATATGTCCTGTAATGTAAAACCCAATTGTCACTGCAGGATTGAAATGTGCCAATGAAATTTTTCCAAAAGAGTAGACTCCTATTATTAATGCAATAAATGGTGCAACTGCAGCAAAAGCAATCCCCAGTGTTCCACCTGTTTGCACGTCATAAACAATAGAGCCAGTTGCAAACACAACAAGAATGAATGTTCCAATTAATTCAACGATGAAAATTTGTAAATTTGAATATGACATTAGGCATTTTCCTCAAGAGATTTAATTAAAATCATCACCTTTGTTTTTATCTGATCACGTATTTTTCTTACTTCTTCTATTGATTTTCCCTTAGGATCGGGAATTTGCCAATCAAGAATATCTTTCATAAATAGAGCAGGGCATGATTCTTTGTCGATACATCCCATATTAATTGCCTTTTCAGATTCATCTATAATTTGTTGTGAGATGTGTTTTGGTGTTTGATTTTCAATGTCAATACCAATTTCTTTCATTGCTTGTGAAACAATTCGATTTACTTGAGCACTTGGCTTTGTTCCAGCACTTATTGCCTCAAATCCTTTTGGCATGTATTTTCTAAAAAATGCTTCAGCCATTTGGCTCCTCCCAGCATTTTCAACACAAACAAAAAGAATTTTTTTCATAATGTTTTGAATGGAATTAGAATTATTTTACAGCCTTTATGACTAGACGGGTAATCTTTCTGCCCTTGATTTTATCTCCTTCCATGTATCTTACCACGATTTACAATAGGATTTGTTTTATTTTATATGTTATCTCAAAATTTGAAAATAACTCACACAAAAAGTTTGATCAAAAGCATTGCCAAATACGAAACTCCAGCACTAGCAGGAATTGTGATAATCCAGGCCCAGACTATTCTTTTGCCTATTCCCCACCTAACTGCAGAAACACGTCTTACTGCACCTGCACCCATGATAGCGCCAGAAATTGCATGAGTGGTACTTGCAGGAATTCCAGCGTGTGCCAAAACAGCTAAAATTGTCGCACCACTAGTTTCGGCAGCAAATCCCTGATATGGTTTTAGTTGTGTTATTCTTACTGCCATTGTTTTTACGATTCTCCAGCCCCCCAAAAACGTGCCAAGACTTATTGCGAGTGCTGCCATTATTATGACATAGAACGGTATATCGAACTTTGTGATCACACCTTCTGTTAACAAAATTAGTGCGATTATTCCCATTGTTTTTTGGCCATCGTTTGCCCCGTGTGTCAGCGAAAAATAAGCAGACGATACAAGCTGTAGTTTGCCAAAAATCGAGTTTACTTTGCCTGGCTTTTTGTTTGCAAATATTCTGATAATTATGGTTGCAAGTAAAAATGCACTAACTAATCCCACTACAGGTGAAATGATTATTCCAGTTACTACCTTTTCGAGTCCGCCAAAAATTATTGCGTGTGTTCCCGCACCTGCAATACCTGCCCCTATTATACCGCCTATAAGGGCATGGCTGCTTGAAGAGGGAAACCCCCACCACCAGGTGATTAGATTCCATGCAATTGCGCCAGATAATGCACCTATGATGATATGAATGGTTACAAAATCAGGATTGATTATTCCCTTTCCAATTGTTGTTGCAACTGCTACTCCAAAAAGAAATGGACCAACAAAGTTTGCGACAGCTGCAAGGGTTACTGCCTGGAGTGGTTTTAGTACTCGAGTTCCAACAACTGTTGCAATGGAATTTGCGGCATCATGGAACCCGTTGATAAAATCAAAAATTAGTGCCGCTATTATTGCACCGATAGCTAGTTCATACATGATTACCACTAAGCGTATTTCAAGACTATGTCTTCAATAACATCTGCAACATCTACACATCTGTCAGATGCAGTTTCCATTGTTTCATAGATATCCTTTAGTTTAATGATGGTTATAGCGTCATTACTCTCAAAGAGTTTTTCAATAGATTTTCTATACAAATCATCTACAACATGTTCAATATTACCTGTATTTCTACAATGAGTTATCATATCTTGAGCATTCTTAATATTTTTTAATTTTGATACCATGTATTCTACTTCTTTTGTTGCATTTACGAGTTCTTTTGCAATTTCTAGCGTGTATGGTGGAGGAATAGTAATTTTGTAACTACGCGTTCGTGCAGAAATTCCATCCATGAAATCAATCACATCATCTATTTTTGAGGCAATTCTTTGCATGTCTTCACGATCAAAAGGAGTGATGAACGTTTTATTTAATTCCGCAAAAATATCGCGAGTAAGAATATCAGCTTCGCTTTCAAGATTTTTGATTTTTGTATGTTGTTCTGTATTGCTAAGATCTGAAAATAAAACAACTAGTGCCTCAGCAGTTTCGACTGCTTTTTTTGCCAGATTATCAATAATTGCTAAAATTTCCTTATCGTTGGATTTCATCCAAGAAGGCATATGTCCCATAAATTCAATGCAGTGAAATGGATGTTAAAACTGTTATCCATACAACATATGCAATATTTGGATCTACCAATTTTTACAAGATTCATGTGCATGGGTGATTTATTATTCTAAGATAATTAGTTAATTTTCAGTTTTGGTATGAGATGCGATACGTTCTTCGCTTGGACGATGTTTGCCAGTTACAATATAGTTAATTGCATCACTCATGAATACAGCATGATCGCCAATTCTTTCCAGATATCGCAACAATAATGCTTCAGCAAGGGCACATCGGGTATTTGTAGATTCAATCAATTTTGGTAATCTCTCACGATATATTCTATCAATAAATTTTTCATCTTCACGAATTTCAACAGCTTTTCTAACATCCAATTCTGCAAAAGACAAAACTGCTTCTTTGATCATATGTTTCACTTTTTTTGTAGATTCAACAAGTGATGCGTTGGTACATTCAGATACATCACCAAACAAATCTCGGACAAGAGTGATATCATAAGCATATCTACCAAATCTAGAAAATGCGTATGAAATTTCTGTGGATGAACGGATTAATCTAAAGTCATCAGCCACAGGTTGATATTTTAACAACATATCAAATGTAAGATCTTCTACTTCAAAGTATTTTGCACGAATGTCATCAGATAACTTTAGAACTTTATCTTTGGTATTTGTTCCTGTCAAATACGAATCTATTGCCAAAGATATTGATTCAATTACCATATCACCCATTTCAGACATGATAAAAGATAACTTGTGCAGTGAGGGATCTATTAATCGAGTCATTTATCCAAAGTGACCTTGCACATATTTTGCCGTAAGTTCGTCTTTTGGGTCTGTAAATAATTTCTTTGTTTCTCTAAATTCTATTAGATCACCAAGATACATAAATCCAGTGTAATCTGAAACACGAATTGCTTGTTGCATGTTATGGGTTACAATGATAATTGTATAATCGTTTTTTAGTTCAGTGATTGTTTCTTCAATTTTTTGAGTTGCGATTGGATCAAGTGCTGATGCAGGTTCATCCATTAGCAGTACTTCAGGTTGGATAGCAAGTGCTCGAGCAATACATAGACGTTGTTGTTGACCGCCAGATAATTCAATTGCAGATTTTTTTAGATCATTTTTTACTTCATCCCAAAGGTATGCCATCTTCAAGGAATCTTCTACAATTTCATTAAGAATCTTTTTATCACGAATTCCGTTTAATCGAAGACCAGCTGTTACATTATCATAAATAGACATTGTAGGAAATGGATTTGGTTTTTGAAAAACCATTCCAACTTTTCTTCGGTGGTAAATAGGATCAATTTCTTTTGAATAAAGATCTATATCATCAATCATAACTTTACCTGTAACTTTAGCATTCTTTGTCATATCATGCATTCTGTTAAGACATCGAAGAAAAGTTGTTTTTCCACAACCAGATGGGCCAATTAAAGCAGTAACAGATTTTTCTTTGAATTTCATTGTGACATTTTTTACAGCATCTATTCCACTATAACTTACAGTAACATTTTCTGCAATCATTTTGTATTTACTAGTATCAATAGTGGATGAAGATTCAGAAGATGTAAAAGGTAGTGCTTCCATGCTAGTTGGCTTTGTAGTCAATGCCGTCATTTTGTAGCATTTCTCCTTTGTTTAATTAATTGTCCGAAGAATCCATTTTTTTTATTCATAAAATAATATTTGATTCCCAAGTTGATTCCAATTATAATCATAATCAAAACCAATGCTGCCCCCCATCCCTGAAGTTGAGCACTGTCATATGGCAATAAAGAAAGCCTCCATATTCTCAAAGGTAATGCATCTATTGGTGTATCCATACTGCTAAAAAATTGACTACTTCCAAGAATTGTCATAATTAATGGAGCAGTTTCACCGCCAATTCTAGATACAGAAAGGAGTATTCCAGTAACCATGCCGCTTTTTGCAGCAGAAATTACAATTCTAAATGTGATAACCCATTTTTTTAATCCTAAAGCAGTTCCGGCTTCTCTATAAGTCATAGGCACCATCTTCAATGACTCTTCAGTAGTTCGTGCAACTATAGGGAACATAATCAAAGATAATGCAAATGCACCTGCCCAAACTGAAAAATGACCAAGAACCAACACAATTATCAAAAATGCAAATATTCCAAGAATAATGGATGGAAATTCCATAAAGACATCATTGAAGAACCGAACAAACCTTGCAAGTGCATTATCCCCATATTCAGATAGAAAAATACCAGACATCACACCTATTGGAACGCCAATCAGACTGGACAGTCCTATAATTATCAGAGTTCCTTGGATTGCAGGACCGATTCCACCCTCACCAGAACCGACAGACCCAGGAGTTTCTGTTAAAAATTCAATACTAATTGCAGTCAATCCATTTTTGAATACTTCAACTAAAATACTGCCTAATGGAATAATTGCAATAATCACACATGAAAAAACAATAATCCTTACAGCTTTATCCACAAGTAATCTTTTTTCAACATTTTGTTTGAATAAAGATCTATATTCTTGTCTTTTGTCTTGAATTGAATTCAATTATTTATTGCACCTTCTTTTATTTTGAGCATTCTTGTTACAAGCAAGTGAGCTATAACATTAATCACAATGGCAATTAAAAGAAGAATTAATCCAACACCAATCAATGCAGGCATATGTATAGACGCGGGAGAAGCCTCAACGAATTCATTTGCAATAATACTTGACATTGTCTGACTTGGTCCAAATAATGAAGAGGGGATTGCGCCAATGCCAGTTGCATTTCCAATCAACATGGTAACTGCCATTGTTTCACCTACTGCTCTTCCAAGACCCAAGATAGAAGCGCCTATCAGACCA
>CAYYXT010000012.1:0-37145 GCA_964475825.1 uncultured Nitrosopumilaceae archaeon
TTTCAAAATGAGATTTTAATTCTGTTCCACCATAATACTTTAAAATTTCATCCCATTCTGGAGGGTTTTCATATCTTCCTAAATTTGGTTTTAAGTTTCCAGAAAGAATATTTACTACGGTACTTTTTCCAATTCCATTTCTGCCTAGTAACCCTACAACTTCTCCTTTTCTCGGCGTAGGTAATTTGTATAATCGAAATGAGTTTGGACCATATTGATGAATTTTATCCAATGCTAATTCAGATGCTAAATTAACAATAGTAATTGCTTCAAAGGGACAAACTTTGACACATATGCCACACCCATTACAAATATCTTCATCTATCTGGGCTTTTTTTGTCTCTTCGTTAAGTATGATGCAATCAGCCCCTGATTTGTTGATTGGGCAATACTTTATGCACTCCAAACCACATTTTTTTGGCTGGCAAAGGTCTTTGTCTAGTACTGCAACTCTATGAGTCATGTCGTAATTCGGTTATTCCTTGATTTATACCTCTTTTGAACTATCTAAAATATGGCGTTACCTTAATAGATAAGAATCTGTCAACATTATTCAAGCCGGCCATAGCGTTAGGGTGCGACCCAATCCCATTCCGAACTTGGAAGTCAAACCTAATGTCGCTGTTGTGCTACTAAGGTGCGAGAGCTCTTGGGAAGCAACAGTGCTGGCATTTTCTATTATCCTTTCAATCAATCTTTTAATATGGAATTTATGATTTGTACTGTGATTTCAATGCCTACCTGTGTTGTTTGTGGACAGCAATTTTCAGATGATATACGATTTCTAAATCACATGATGGATAAACATGGTTTTAGAAATCCAAACATCGATAAACCAGATAGAAACAGTAGGGGCTACTAATTTAATCCAATTCTTTTAAAATATCTTTGAGTGTTGCTATTTCGTCATTTAGAAAATCAACCATTACAATTACGCTTGTTTTAGCGCTTTCTGATATGTTGTATTTCAATTCTTTTTGAATTAGTTCTGTGAGCTGTTCACGTTCCATTATAAGATCACTTAACCGCATTATTGCATTTTCAACAGTCGTTACTCTTCTCCAATTTTATGTATGTGACCATCTGGATGTACGCATTGATCCCCTACGTGTTTGTAGTGTATGTAATCATGACCTGTATGATGTACATCGTTACAATTACAAGAACTCTCTTTTACCATGTTATATTGATGATATTTTTGTATAATAACATAGAAACTAATTTTCAATAATGATATTGATCTAATTTGTATTTTTGAATTTATATATTTTGTAAGTAATCTAGAATTAATCTTACCCCGAAACCCGTAGCGCCTTTTGGATTGTAAGGCTTATCTTTTGTTGCTACTTGTGTCCATGCAACACCTGCAATATCAATATGAACCCAAGGCGTATTTTCAATTGCATTTCTTAAAAATGCTGCAGCAGTAATGGTACCTGCGGCTCTTCCAATTCCAACATTTTTCATATCTGCAACATCTGATTTTATCATATCCATATAGTCATCATTTAGTGGGAGCTCCCAAATCTCTTCTGTTGTTCTTTTTGATGATTCTATGATCTTCTGTGTTAGCTTATCATTATTTGAAACCATGCCTGCTATGTTCGTACCTAGTGCAATTATGCACGCTCCAGTCAATGTTGCAAAATCAATAATTGCCTTTGGCGAATATTGTTTTTCCCCATAAGATAACGCATCTGCTAAAATTAATCTGCCTTCTGCATCTGTATTTAAAATCTCTGCAGTTTTTCCGCTGTATAATTTTATGATGTCTCCAGGTCTATATGATTCTCCACCAGGCATATTTTCAACTGATGGAATAATTCCTACTAAATTGATTGGCAATTTTAATTCTGATGCTGCTTTCATTATTCCAATAACCGTACATCCACCGCATTTATCGAATTTCATTTCATCCATTTTTTCACCAGATTTTAATGAAATACCACCCGTGTCAAACGTTACTGCTTTGCCAACTAATACAATTGGTTTTTCATTTCTAGAACCACGATTATATTCTAAAATTATCAGTTTAGGTTCATTTTTACTTCCTTGTCCTACTGCAGTAATTCCACCGAATCCTTTCTTTTTGAGATCGTTTTTTGAAATGATGTTGCATTTCATATTGTTCTTTTTTGATATGATCCTTGCAAAATTTGCCAATGTTGCAGGTATGCATTCGTTTGGAGGTAGATTGGCAATACTCTTTGTGTATATAGCTCCATCAGAAACAACCTCTGCAATTTTTATTGCTTTTGAAATCTTTTCTGATTTAGAAACTAAAATCGTAAGATCTGGAATATTATTTTCTTTTTTTGATTTATATTTTTCAAATTTATAAAGAGACATTTTACATCCTTCTACTATCTGAGATACTGATGAAATAGGTTCAATTAGAGAACTTGGTGGCAATATTATGGAAAATTCTTTCAGTTTTAACTCTCTAGCCTTTTGAGCAATTTTACCTGAAACAAATCTTATGGTGTCATTAGTGAAGTTCTCTTTTTTACCTAGTCCTGCCAAGAGTATTCTTTGTACTGTTGTTCTACCTGTAGTTGGAATGACCGATATTTTGCCAAATATTCCACCCATGTCATTTATTGACTGTTTTATTGATGGGATGATTTTAGAATCCATATTTTCTAATCCTAATACTTTATCTGAATCTTCTAAGACAAATCCACAAAGCATTGTTGTTTTCTTTTTAGAATTATTTGGATTTTCTACTCTTATCTTCATCATTATGAAAATCTGAGTTTTGATGTGCTATTTAGATTTACTAGAGATCTATTTTTTTACTATTTGAGAATAAACTTGCAGATCTTATAAAAACAGCTTTTACAGTTTTGCATTCCTGTTCACATTTCTCATTCACTTTAATTTTATTTGAGTTTCCTCCATTTGTTGTAATTATTGCTCTTAACAATGGTAAAAGTGCGGCTCTTCCACCATATGCCGTTTTTTCATCTATTAACCAAAACATTTCTAATGCTGATTCTCCCAATATTGTTTTTCTTAGTTTTACGCCAAACTCTGAATAATGTCCAATCATTATCAAATTACCTCTTGTAAGAAATTCAATCATTTTTGCAAATTTCACACACAAATAACATTGATTATCATAAACTACCATTGGCACTTTTTCTTTGATATTCACAATACTGCTTAGTGACCATCCAATTAAAATTTTACAGAAGTAGATTTTTATTAAATTTGTGAAGGAATATAATCGAGAAATGGGACTTAATTATTATCAAATCAAGAAAAATGTTCTACGAGCCCGTAAATTAGTGATTAAAGCAACAAACAATGCTGGCTCTGGTCATCCCGGAGGTTCTTTTTCGATGGCTGAAATTCTAGGGTGTCTATTCTACAAACACCTACAATATGATCCTAAAAATCCACAATGGGATGATAGAGATCGATTAATCTTATCTAAGGGACATGCTGCACCTGGTTTGTTTTCAAATATGGCTATTGCAGGTTATTTTCCAGAATCTGAACTTGAAACTTTAAGAAAATTTGGTAGTAAATTACAGGGACATCCTGATCTAAAATGTCCTGGAGTTGAATTTTGTGGCGGTTCCTTGGGAACTGGGCTATCTTATTCTGTAGGTGTTGCACTTGCTGCAAAAATTGATGGCAAGAATCATCATGTCTATACTATAATGGGTGACGGTGAGTCTGATGAAGGACAAGTATGGGAAGCTGCAATGACTGCTGCAAAATACAAAGTAGATAATCTTACGGCCTTTTTGGATAGAAACTTTATCCAACAAGATTCTTACACTGAAAAAATCATGCCATTAGATGAAAAATTGGAAGGCGATGACATTTCTGAAATGTGGAAAGATGCATCAAGATGGAAAACTGGTGATAAATGGAGATCATTTGGTTGGAATGTAATTGAAATAGATGGACACAGAATTGAACAAATTGACGCTGCAATTACTAAAGCAAATTCAACAAAAGGTATTCCATCAATAATTATTGCTAGAACAATTAAAGGTAAAGGAGTTGAACATATGGAAGATAATCCACAATGGCATGGAAAAGCTCCCGATTCTGATGTATCTCCAATAATTAATTTAGAACTTGACTCTCAGTTTATGATTGCACCTTCAATCATTGCAGGTGATATGACAAATCTGGAAAACGAAGTAAAACGATGTGTAACTGGAAGAGCCGATTATATTCATCTTGATGTAATGGATGGACAATTTGTTCCGACCAAAACTTTTGATCATAGAAAAATCAAGGAATTACGATCTTTAACTGTAATTCCATTTGATTCTCATTTGATGATTAACGAACCTGTAAAACATATTCAAGACTATGTTGAAGCAGGGAGTGATATCATTACAGTTCATGTTGAAGTTTGTGATGAATCAAGCTTTGGTGAAATTCATGATTTGTTAAAACAGAATCAAGTTGGTGTAGGTCTTGCAATCAATCCAGATACTGAACTTCCTGGATGGTCTTACAAATTCATACCTGTACTTGATCAACTCATTGTAATGTCTGTTGTACCTGGAAAATCAGGTCAAAAATACATTGAAGAAACACATGGAAAAATGATTAGATTGAATACTATTCTAAATGAGCACAAGTTTTCAGGCTGTATTGAAGCTGATGGTGGTGTAACTCTTGATAATATTGGTTCCTGTTTTGCAGATGGCGCTAGATCTTTTGTAGGTGGTAGCGCAATTATTGGAAAACAAGATGTACGTGGTGTTATGAGAGATTTTAGGAATCAAGTTCTCAAAACAAGACGAAAAATCTTGCTTGATAAAGCAAATGAATTGGGAGGTTCTGATCTTGTAAAAAAATGGATTGGGTTGCATGTCGTTGGTGAAAAACAAGAACAGATTAAGAAAATAGCAGAAGAGGCAGGTTATCTTTGAACCCTCCCATCATGACTGATATGCGTTCAGAATACTCAAAAATGCTAATTGAACTTGGAAGAGAAAATCCAAACATAGTGGTTTTGGGTGCAGATACAACCGATTCTCTTAAAATTTCTGGATTTGGTAAGATATTTCCAAATAGATTCTTTAATGTGGGAATCGCAGAGGCAAATTTAGTTTCTCTATCTGCTGGTCTTGCAGCTTCTGGAAAAATATCGTTTGCTAGTACTTATGCAATATTCCTGCCTGGACGCGCAGTTGATCAAATAAGAAATGGAATTGCTTACCCTTCTCCTGGAAACAAAAAAGGACTCGATGTAAAATTAGTTGTCTCTCACGGTGGATTGTCTGTTGGGCCTGATGGTGGTTCTCATCAACAGATTGAAGATATTGCAATTATGCGAGTAATTCCAAATTTTCGTGTATTCATACCTGCTGACACTTTTGCAGTTTCAAAACTAACTAGATTAATGGCAAACGAATATGGTCCATTTTACATGAGAATGGCAAGATCAAACACCCCTGTAGTTCATTCTGAATCTCAAGATTTCCAAATTGGTAAAGGAATTACAGTTCGTGATGGCTCTGATTGCACTATATCTGCATGTGGCATAACAGTAAGAATGGCACTTGAAGCGGCTGAATCATTACAACAAGAAGGAATTTCTTGTCGTGTATTGGACATGTTTTCTGTAAAGCCAATTGATGCTGAACTCTTAGAAAAAGCAGCAAGAGAAACTGGGTGTATAGTTACTTGTGAAGAACACAATATCTTAGGAGGTATGGGTTCTGCAGTTGCAGAATCTGTTTCCGAGAGATACCCTGTTCCAATAAAACGAATAGGTGCTCAAGACATGTTTGGTGAATCTGCTAGAGACAATGAAATTCCACTGCTTTTAGAAAAACATGGAATAACATCTTTTAATATAGCAAAACAAGTCAAAGAAATAAGGAGTAGAAAATTATGAAAATTTTTCTTGACACTGCAAATCTAGAATCAATCAGAAAATTCAACGATATGGGTCTGTTAGATGGTATTACAACAAACCCCTCTCTCATGTCCAAAGAAGGTGGTAATCCAAAAGATGTCATGGAAGAAATCACAAAAATCATCAAAGGTGATGTCAGCTTGGAAGTTATAAGCACTGAATACTCTGAAATGATTGAAGAAGGTAAACGTCTACGTCAATATGGTAAAAACGTTGTTGTGAAAGTTCCTATGACTCCTGACGGTTTGAAAGCATGCAAATATCTCTCATCAGAAGGAATACCTGTAAATGTCACATTGGTTTTTTCTCCAAATCAAGCACTACTTGCAGCAAAATCAGGTGCAAAATATGTCAGTTCATTTATTGGCAGATTAGATGATATTGGTCAAGATGGAATGCATTTGATTAAAGAAATTAAGCAAATATTTTCTAATTATGATTTTGGAACAAAGATTCTTGTTGCAAGTATTCGTCATCCAATGCATGTTGTTGATGCGGCAAAAATTGGAGCCGATGTTGTAACTCTACCTCCTGCAGTTTTAGATAAAATGCTACAACACCCTCTGACTAATATTGGACTAGAAAATTTTTTATCTGATTGGAAAAAACTAAAAGCAGGAAATCCTGATATAAAAATTTAAAATTCACATAAATTCTGTTTTATAATTATTTTATGATGAATTATTTTACTATGGTAATTGGTATCTTTGATTTATGAAGTAAATAATTTGCAACACTTCCAAGAAATATTTCAGAACCTGGATCAGGTCCTCTCGAACCTATTATGATGAGATCAAATTTCTTAGTTTTTGAAAATTTGGTAATTGTTTTGCCGATACTTTCTCCTTTTAGGATTTTTCCTATAAATGAGATTTTGTCTTTTCTTACACTCTTTTGGGCTTCTGTAATTATTGTTTCAGCTTCTTTGATATGTTTCTGCTTAATTTCAGATGAAACTGGAAATTGAAATCCTAGCGAATATCTGACAACATTTATGCCTGTAATTTTTGCGTCTAATGGTTTTGCTATGGTTGATGCCAATTTCAATCCTTTTAGAGATGATTTTGAACCATCAAGTGGAACTAGTATATTTTTAATTTTTCTCACAACAATCCAAAACTATGATGATAATTAAATATGATTTTTAACAAACTTTTCTCTCTTTTTTGAACAGTATAGACTAGAATAATATGCTTAAAAATGAAAATTGAGGTTTTTTATGATGTTCCTTTATTTGTGCTCTTTCTTGAACCAGTTCCTCTACCTGTAACTCTGGTCATCCCCTCAGTTGAAGGCCTTGGTTTTACATCTGGCAAGTCCCCTAATCTTTTTGAACCAGTTCCTCTGCCTGTGTGAACCATTCTATTTGCTGCTTGTTTTTTCTTTTCTGCTTGCACTTTTTGGTATGCATCGCCAGCCCAAGCTTTTCCGTCGTCATCAATTTCTTTTGTTCCTGTACCTCTACCTGTTCTAATTCTAATTTTTCCCATAATTGAGGTTATCATATCTTGTATTTATTTAAGCTCATTATGCTATGAGCAATTGTATTTAAGATAATTTTGAATATGGTCTTAACTCATTACCATATTTATGCAATCAAATATTAGCAATAATTTCATAATAATTTCAGAAATCCTGCTTGGATATACTTTATGAAAAATAAATTATATTTTCTGATTCCTTTAATTGCTATTATTCTAATTTTATCCAATGCTTTTTTTGGTCATTTGATATTGGGTTCACCTTATGGTCAGGATATTAACAAGTATTCTATCTATGTTCATCTTCAACCTGAATGGAATAGTTACCTTGGAAATATCATCTATGACATAACAAACGTGTAGTCAAATCCAAATGCAAAATCTGATGTTAAAGGATTCGATTATGATTCTTCAGACACTACAATGTTTGCTGATTATAACTCCAATCACTTACACTATCAAAAGCAAAAATCATTCGTTGAATTAAAACATGAATTTAGTAATTGTGAATCTAGTTGGAAACCACCTCTTTATCGATATACAATTGATAGTGTTCGTAATAGTATTGAATTAATCTAAGGAATTCAATTAAATAATGATCCATATGTATAGATTTATCCAAATATTCCAAATGAAAAATATAATTCAGAAAAACAAAAAGAAATTGTAAAGCAAGGATACGTTCAATTCATACCCATTTGCACTTCAAAAGATTCGACTTATGAATTTGCAGTTTCAATAAATGACAAAAATACTGCTTTTGATGTATATTTTATAGCATCTGAAATTGAATTAGGAGATTATCTGGAAGACCATTTTTTTACTTTTTATACTTAAGAAGGATGTTTTGCAATCAATCATAATAGTTTTAGTGGTATTTGTAATAATGTGGAAAAAAATTCAGTGTTATTAGTTGTAATACCTGATAATCTAAAACTATCTTTACCTAAAGTGAAAATTAGTCTGCATGAAAAATTATTGGATTGAATTATTTTTTAATAATTAATCCAACCAAGTTTTTTAAAATAAATAAACATTAATGCTACTGGTATTAATGATGCTAGAATTATTACTATGAATGATGTATGTGGTCCTAAAAACATTGAAGGTTCACCTAATCCTCCAGGTAAATTTACGTTCATTCCATAAAATGTTCCAATAACTGTTCCAGGGATTGCAAATGTGAAAACTATTGTTAATGCCGCAAGCACTTTGTTTGTTTTTTCAGTACTGAGCATGAAATCTGTATCTTTGTAAATTTCCATCGTTTCTCTGGATTCCTCTAGAGTTTCAATTACTTTGTCAATATGATCAATTACATCGTCAAAATACAATGAAAGATCTTCTTCATCTGAAAATCTTTTAATGTTTTTAGCAATCTCTAATACGAATTTTTTTAATGGGTTTGCTATTCTTCTCATTATGTTGATTTCTCTTCTAAGTAATGCAATACTTTTTGCAACTGATTTCGTTTCATCAAATACTTCATCCTCAAGGTCATCTAAATTAGCAATTACCTTTCTTGATATGTGCAAGAGATCATCTACTAGAATATCTACTATTTCATGAAGTAGATATCCTGGTGATTTTCCGAGTAATCTCTCTTTTCTATGTTGATCCGAATCATTTTTACAAATATTCACTAAATCCACTAATGGTTTCAAATCTCCTTGATGAACAGTTACTAGAAAATCCTTTCCTATGAATATGGTAAGCTGACTATTTCTTGAAATTCCAGGTTTTTGTAAGAGTGGGGGGAAATGTAATATCACAAAGAAATGGTCATCATAACTATCTAATTTTGGAAGCTCAAATTTAGTCATACAGTCTTCAATATTTAATGTGTTGAAATGATATCTTTCAGCTAATTTTTCGACATCGCTTCTATCTGGACTTTGTAAATCAGTCCATAAAAATTTCTTACCTTGAACTGTTTCTATCTTTCTTTCTACTGATACTTCTGTGGGTTTTTTTCCAACATGCAGTCGATTAGTGATGAATCCATTCTTCAAGTTAAATGATAACCTGATCCAACAAATTTAAAGCGATCGCTGATTTTGATAAAAAATTCTAGTGATTCATTTGAATCAATAATCTGATATCTTGAATTTTAGGTTATTTCCATGGAAGTAAGTAATTAACGCCAACCCATGTGAGTCCAATTGTTATTCCCATAGATATCCACCAAAATCTCATGACTACAATTTCCACTGGTTAATAATAAATCTACAGGCTAATTTTCAGTGTTAAAATCAAAGATTATTACAGGATAAACGATTTTCTATTCTTGTGGCCTTCGTAGTACAGTGGCTAGTATAGGGGATTGTGGATCCCCGGACAGGGTTTCGATTACCCTCGAGGGCCTACATAATTTTTTAAAAAATACCGTATTTGCTTGATTCCATCTCTTCTTTAATGGCCAGTTTGAATCGAGGAGTTTTACCCTCTAAATTATTTGTAAGCCATGTAAGAAATTTCCCCTCCATGCCCTTTCCTTTCAATCTGTCAAAATCTGATCCCATTTGATCAACGAGTTTTTCTACTAATGTTTTGTTAACACTTACAACAAAAAAATGCCATCCAAAAGCAAATTCTGAATCTGTCATTACAAAATCTTCTTGACTATGAACCATCTCTTCTAAAAGAGAGAGTTGCTGTGTTATTGCCTTACCTGTTTTATCATAGTCTACGGCAGATACGTTGATGTTTATTTTACCCACCATGATTGTATATGGTTGACACAAAATAAAAGGATTACACAAAAATTATTTTAAAAGATATTCAAAATCAATACCAAAATGTGTTTTCATGATGTCTATATATGTCTGAATAGATTCTGGGATTTTCTCTCCACAAGAGACTCCTAAATTCCTTGCATTAATCCAAATTACTAGAGTCTGAATGATTGTCAAGAATCTATCATTTCCAATTTCAGGAGTGCTAATTGCTTTTGTGTATCTCTCTGCAAATTCCCATGCAGTTACAAAATCCACACATTTTACCCCAAAAATTGCTAACACTTGCTCTTGCAAACTGTTTGCTTTCCTGAAAGGAATTTGATTAATTATATACGGAAATTCTACCTTTTCAGGAAGGCAACCTGGTAATGGTCCCCAAATAGTGATTATTTTTGTACCTTGTTTTAGATCTTCGAATTTATTCATCATGTACTTGATAATTTCTTCATTAGTAAACCAGAACAAAATCACAGTGGCATCAGAAATATCTACATTTTGTATATCTTCACAAATTAATTCTCCTGAAAGATTATCTTGATTTAAAATGTTTTTTGCTTGTTTGATTTTATCTGGATTATTATCAATACCGATAGCCTTTTTTACATTGTACTCTTTCAAAGATAATGCAATTCCTTTTCCATCTCCACATCCAAGATGATAAAAAATATCATTTTTTCCTAAATTTAAAAAATTAAAAATCTCTCTAAACGACTTATCTGGCAATTGAACATCTTCTCCACTAATTATGTTTTCTGGTAGTGATTTTAGATACTCTTCTATTTTCAATATTAGAATTAAAACAATATGGGATTTATTCTCTTATGCTTTCAAGCTTTGAGACTGCTTGCCATAATTGTGTTCTCACATACGAAGGCATATTGGGATCTTGTGTTACATCATCTAACAAACTAATTGTATTGTTAGCTCTGACTGATAGTGAGTATTCCTCAGTATTCAAATCTGCTATCAGATCAGTAATGGATTTTTTAATTGTCTTTGGTGTTGAATGGTTTGTAGCAATTTGATTTAGTGTTTCTATCGCTTCTTTCATTGCTTCTTTGTTTTGTTTATCATCAGCCATTTTTTACACCATTTATTGAAAATTTGAAGTATATAGTCACATCTCTACAAATACGTTGTCTGATTCTATAGAAACATTGTATGATGCTAAATCTCTAATTTTAGCGGGAAATTTAACTAATTTACCTGTTTTACAATCAAATTCAGCTCCATGCCATCCACATATCACTTTACATTCATCTAATTTTCCTTCTGAAAGACTTGCACCTGAATGAGTACAAGAATCATCCATGGCACAATAATTACCATCAATATTTGCAACCATTATCTCTTTACCATCAACAGAGACTTTGATCATTTTTCCAGGAGGAATATCTGTGGTTTTTCCAGCTATTATTTTACCCATTACGGTTTTTAGTCTATCATTCTTAATATTTTTTCGTATATGGGGACAATAGTAATTAGAGATGCAATTAATTCCGATAAATTTTCTGTATTGAATTTTTGTAAAGATACTTTTTCATGGGGTGATTATATTCAAGATGTTTGGGATTATTGGTTATCTGAAGGCAATTTACTCCTTATTGAAAAACAATACCCTGTTGGTATATGTCATGCATTTTTCTCTAAAAGTCAAGTATGGATTGAAGGAATCAGAATTAACTCGAATTTTCGTAGACAAGGTTTAGCTTCAGAACTAGTTAAGCATATAGAATTACTTGCTAAAGAAAAACAGATACCATTTTCATTCATGCTTATTGATACTAAAAATTCATCATCTCTTTCAATGGCAAAAAGTCTCAATTATCAGATATTTCAAACTTGGAATTTTTATTCTCTTTTGCCACAGATTAACAATAATCATAAAATACAGTTTGGTAATGTCTTGAATTATACAAAAATTCCTCATTATGTAAAATCGTGGAGATGGTCAGTTTTAGATAAAGAAACTTTACTTTCTCTATCCAAACAAAACAAAATACTTTTTTCAGACAAGTCTGGTGATATTTCAATTGCAATTCTAACTGATTCGGAATATTTTGATAAAACCCTAATTGTAACCTTGTTTTCAGGTTCTCAAAATAATACTTTGGATCTTATTTCATACATACAAAATTATGGAGCAGAAAAAAATTATCAAAAAATACAAATCTTGACTAAAGAGAAATTGCCTTTCTTAAATACTCTAGAACATAAAATTACATTCAACCTAATGCAAAATTTTTTGCACTAATTTCATGCACAAATCTAATTGTATTTTTTAAAATTCCTAATTTCTCAATTTCCATTTCTATTTTATCACCATTTTTAAGAAATACTGCATTTGGTTTGTTTAACATGACTCCTGCAGGGGTTCCAGTTGCAATGATATCTCCTTTTTCAAGAGTCATCACTTTGCTTAATTTGGATACTATTTCTGGTATTTTTATGAACATGTTATTTGTAGATGAATTTTGTCGTATCTCTCCATTTATTTTGGTTGTCAGTTTTAAATTCTGTGGATCTTTTATTTCATCCGCTGTTGTTATCCATGGTCCAGATGGTGCAAATGTATCGAAACTTTTTCCTCTGGTGAACTGTTTATCTTTGAATTGGATATCTCTTGCTGAAACATCATTTAGAATCATGTATCCAAATATTGTCTTTTTTGCTTGTTCTTCGTTGATATTTTTACAATTTTTACCTATTATCAAGGCTAATTCTACCTCATAATCCAACTGAGTAACAAAATCAGGACAAACTATGTCTGACTCTGTACCGTTTAGGGTGGTTCTTGGCTTTAGAACTATAGCTGGTTCCTCCGGTGGTAACAGATTTTGCTCTTCAGCATGATCTACATAATTAAAAGATAAACAGATGATCTTATTCGGATTTGGAATTGGACTTAATAATTTAAATTTTGAAATATTTTCTTTATATGGCAAAGTATCTAATTGATCTTTAATTTCATCATACCATCCATCAAAAAGAAAATCTTTGATGCTTTGTGGAATTGGAACTCCTGTTTGATAAGTTATTTCATCCTTTGTCGCAACTTTATCCCCTTTTACAAAACCATATGTCTCACTATTTTCATGGAATAGTCGCGCTATCTTCATAATTTTCTCACTCACTTGTGTGTAAAAATTGCTTGATTCTGTGAATCTTTTCTACAATATCCAAATCTGACAAATTGAATTTCCTCTCCATCTTTTAATTGTAAGTAATGTGGTTCTGTATAAACCTCCAATTCTTCTAAACTATTTTCGTTAAATTTGTCATCAATAAACAATTGTTTTGGAATGAGAATTTTGATTATGTGAGCATTTTTTTGTGGGATCCATTGAATTTTTTGTATGTCTGTAATATTTCCATCTTCTATGAACTCTCCCACTAATTCTCCATTGATCTTTGATATTGCAACATTGCCTAATCCTAATAGTCTGATCTGAGTGCCTTCTTTGATGTTTTCTGCATCTTTTCCTGAAATGTAGAAATTTTCATCTAAATTGATTTTTCTTTTCCCCATATCCCTTATTGGATGATTTGGAATTTCTACAAATGAAAATGGTAATTTTTTAATTGTAAGTTTTTTTGGTTTACTCACCATAAATAATCTAATGCTATCTGCATCAATAAATTTTCTATTAAATGATTCAAGTGCATCAAATGGTGCTAAAGTATTTGCTTTAGTTAATCCTAAAGATAAGATGAATTTTTTTATTGCTTCTGGTTTAATCCCTCTTCTTCTGAGTGATTCTAATGTAGGTAATCTTGGATCATCATACCATGATACCTTTCCTTCTTCTATCAATGGCTTGAGGATTCTTTTAGAAATGGGCATTCCCTTGAATTCGAGCCTAGAAAAGAAATCCTGGTATGGCTTTCGCATATTCAATGCATCTAAAATGGCATCAATTAGCTCTTTTCTTAATTCAAATTCCTTTGAACGAAATGCATGAGTGACTCCATCATTGCTATCTTCAATTGCTACGGCAAAATCATAACTTGGCCAAACTCGGTATTTGTTTCCTAATGTGTAGTGCTTCTCATCAATTATTCTAAATAGTACTGGATCTCGCATTACTGCATTATCTGCTTTCATATCTCCACGAAATCTTACGATTGCATCTCCCGGTTTAAATTTATCAAACATTTTCTCCCAACCTTGAATATTTTGTTTAATGTCTACTCGACTGCATTTGCATGCTTTTCTTTCCTTCCTATTGTTACTTATGTCGTCTCTCTTACAAGTACAGACGTAAGCTTTTCCAGAGTTGATCAATTCAATTCCTTTTTTATAAAATAACTCCATATCATCTGAAGTATTTTTTATGATATCGAATTTGATTCCTAGCCAATCTAGTCCAACTTTAATTGCAGCGTGGTATTCCATTCTTTCAGCTTCTGGATTTGTATCGTCCATTCTCAAAATAAATTTGCCACCGTACATCTTTGCATATTCTGCATTAATGATAGCTGCTTTAGCATGTCCTATGTGTGGATATCCATTAGGTTCTGGTGGAAATCTCGTTATGACTTTTCCTTGTTCCGCCCCTTTTAATGGAGGTAATCCTTCCCTTTCCTCAATTTTTTCTTTTGGAATTAAAATTTCTGGAAAATTTTCTTCTATTTCTTTCCTTTGTTCCTCAAATGAGATTTGATTAATTACTGAAACAATCTCTGCAATATCCCCAACAATTTCTTTTACCTTAGATCTAAATTCTGGTTTTGTTCCAAGAATTTTTGCTAATACAATTTTATCCTGAGTTTTTCCCTCGTGCTCAAATGCATTTTGCAGTGCTATTTTTCGAATTTCTTTTCTTATTTCTTCATCCAAATTATAGACTCCTTTTTACTACAAAATCTAAGAGATCTATTAATTCTGTTTTAGCAGAACCTGAATATTTTGAAAGTGATTTTTTTGCTCTTTCTGCATATTCTAGAGCCTGTGCCCTTACATCTTCCTCTATCCCAAGTGAACGAATTACGTCTACTGCATTTTTGAGGTCATTTTTAGTTGCTTTTGGATTGCCAAATGCCTTAAGAATTACTTTTTTGTCTTTTCCCTTGGCTGATTCTATTGCCATAAGAATTGGAAGTGATTTCTTTCCTTCTCTTAGATCATTTCCAACAGGTTTTTTTGTAATTTTTGGATCACCCATAACTCCAATAAGATCATCTGTAATTTGAAATGCAATTCCCAAATTTCTTCCAAAATTTGATAAATTTGAAATATCTTTTTGATTACTTGTTGCACAAATTGCTCCCATTGAACATGATACATCAAATAACGCCGCAGTTTTTTTTCCAATCATTGTAATGTATTCTTTTTGCGACGGAATTCTTTTCTCCTCTGCCATTTTTACATCTAATAATTGTCCTTCACATATATCCACACATGCTTTTGCTAATCTGGAAACTAATTGGATTGTTGCATCCTTAGATAATTTTGAATCTGAAATTATTTGATATGCCTTTGAAAATAATACATCCCCAGCTAGTATCGCAATCGGCATTCCAAATTTTTTATGAACAGTAGGTACACCATGACGCATCTCATCATTATCCATAATGTCATCATGAACCAAAGTAAAATTATGTATCATTTCTACTGCACTAGCAGCTGGTATTGCAATTGTTATACTTCCTCCCAAAATTTGACAACTATTAATCACCATATGTGGTCTGAGCCTTTTTCCACCATGAATAATCAAATGTGCTGCCGCATCATAAAGCATTTTGGGATCTCCTTTTAGTTTGGAATTTAGATATTTATTGACAATTCTTGCATTTTTTTCAATTGTTTTTGTTTTTTTCATTTTACTAATCTCCATTTATTATCTGGAAGATGAGCTCTAATTGCTTTTTGTAATTCTTTTTGCAATTCTGAATTAATCCATGATGATAAAATGCCTTCATATTTTTCTAACATTGGTTTTTCTGATTTGTCTAGTAATTCTAATGCAATTAACATCCAAGGACAATATATTTTTGGATTATTTTTTAATTCAGAAAGCAATTCATTCGCTGAAATCCATTTGATTTTATCTATCTCATCTTCGACTACCTTAAATTGAATTGAATTATTTACTATTCCAACAAGCGTGCCGCAAATTTCATTTTCTGAGCCTATATCTTTGTATGGAACATGATATTCAAATTTGAACAAATAATCTAACTTACATGTGATGCCTAATTCTTCTGGCATTCTTCTTTCTGCTGATGAGACATACGTTTCAGGCTTCCTTGGATGGCTAGCTACAGTTCCATCCCAATCTCCTGGCCACAGCATTTTTTCTTTAGCTCTTCTGGTTAGAACCAATCTTCCATTTTTATCAAATAGTAACGCTGTAAATGCTCTATGTAGTTTGCCATTTGGTAAATGACACTTTACTTTTTCTTCTGACCCAATTGGATTGTCGTCTTTATCAACTAAAACAAGATATTCTTCACCCATTTCTTTTTCCTCTAAACACTGTTCCTTCAAATTTCCTATTTTTAATCGCTTTCACAATTCTTTCAGGTCTGTTACCATTTACAAAAAACACATCCATTCCCATTTTTGAAATCTTTGTTGCTTCTTCAACTTTCCTAGTCATACCTCCTGTAACGTCCATGTTATTTTTTGAAATAATTGGGTTTTCTCCTTTTAACTCACGAATTACTTTTTTCGATTTTAGATCAGAATATAAACCGTCTTCATTTAGAGCAAAAATACTCAATCTTGGTTTTAGAATTTTTGAAAGGTGTGTCATAATTTTATCCCCCGATAAAATGTATGTTTTTTTGTGACCGTACCAAAGTACATCTCCAAAAGTAATCGGAATTAGTCCTGCATTTGCAATTTTTTCAATTTCTTTTATTTTGTTTGTAATGGGTTTATCTCCTGACATAAAATCTGTGGGTGGAAGACAATATGGATTTAATTTATTTTTTAAAAATATATCTAAAATAATTTTATTTAATTCAATCATTGAATTTTTAACAATAGATACTCCATGTGTGTTGTACTTCATTGGTTTCGTATGCATATCATATTTTACAGACCAATAATGCCCAAAAGAACCTCCACCATGAACAATTATGATTGGTTCATCTATTTTCTTTAAATGTTTAGCAATATTTTCAATTGTTTTTTTCCTTGGGGATAATGACTTTTTCTTATTAGTGATAATTGAACCACCCAATTTTATTAGAATCATGTTGTCCCCAAATATTCATTCCATTAAAAAGTATCCAATCCCCCGAAGTCAATTTTTGCAGAAAAACACTCATAGTTTTTCTTTTTAAATTGTTCAATCACCTTTTCTAAATTTGATTCATCAGTTAATGCAATAATGCATCCGCCTCCACCTGCACCTGTTATCTTTGCTCCAAATGATGATTTTTGGGCCAATTTAATCATTGAACGTAATTCTTCATTAGATATGCCTATCGTTTCCAAATATTCTTGATTTTTTAACATATTTTTGCCCAGACCTGATAAATCATTATTTTTCAAAAGAATTAGGACATTATTGATCAGCTCTGATTCTTCTTTACATAGATTAGAAAATTTTTCCTCATTTTTCTCTTTGAATTGCTTTACGTTTGCAACTATTGCTTCTGTAGAATGTTCGATTTTTGAATTTGCAATTACCAAATGAAAATTAGGCTCTGAATTTATTTTTGAGAATCCATTTTTTTTATCATATTCCATGATCCCTCCAAAAGTACACACGGTACAATCTGCACCGGATGTATTTTGAAAAATAGTTCTTTCAGCTTCAATTGCCAACTCTAGAATTTCTTTTTTTGATGTTTCAGAAAATAATCTTGAGATGGCTGCTGCACCTGCAACACAACAAGCAGAAGAGGAACCTAAACCTACTCCCAAAGGAATTTCTGATTGAACTAGTATTTCTATTCCTGTGTTTTGATTATGTTTTTCTATCATCTTGTTTGCTAAAAAATAAAATGGTTTTAGTGGTGATTTGATTTCTGTAATTGGTTTATTTGGTGGCATATTCAAATCTCCTATATTTGATTTAATTGAAATTGTGTTTTCTTGTATTTTGCTGGCACTTACTGTAATTCGTTTGTTTATTGCACATAGTATTGCTTTTACTCCATAAACTACAAAATGCTCCCCAAAAAGAATTACCTTTCCAGGTGCAGAAGCGTTCGATTTCAAGTGAACACTATTGATCCATACCCAACAACCGAACTCGTATCACCTGTAATGTCGCCACTTGTAGCATATTTGAGCAATTCTCCTTTTGTAGCACCTAATTTTTTGCATGCTATCATGGTGGATGCAATTGCTCCGTAACCACAAGCGCTTACGTTTCTATCTTCTAAAACATCATAAAATTTTTTTACATCTAATTTTAATATTGGTTCAATTAAAGCCATATCTTGTTCATGTGCAAATTCATTTTGTTCATAATGAGTAAAATCTGAAGAACCAATAATCATAACCTTCTTTTTTTCTGCAATTTTTGCAATTGCTAGTCCTATGTCTTTAGCGGCATCTTTATTTTGATTAATCATGGATATTGGTAAGATTTTGAAATCTGAATACATTTCTTGCAGTATGGGTATTTGCACCTCTAAACTATGTTCTCGTGTGTGAGAAAAATAATCTATATCAATTATTTCTGATAGGTGAGAAATTTCTTCTGCTGTTTCTGAATCCACTTCTACATTCCCCAACGGTGTATTCCATTTACAATCTTTCATTGTTGCAACATTACTTCCAATTCCCCAGTGATTGGGTCCAATTATTATAAATAATTCTGGCACATCTGATGAGATTGCATAAAATGAATGACATGCTATTGGACCTGAATACATGTATCCTGCATGTGGACAAATAACTCCAAAAATTTTCTTTTTAATCTTAGATGGTGGAATTTTACCTGGACCAAATTTATGTAAAAAACACTCCTTGATAGATTTTTTTAATTCTTTTTTTTCACTGGGATAGAACATTCCGGCTACTGCCGGCGTTCTAATTTGCATTACTCTATTTCCTCTTCCGTTATCTTTGTTTCAAAATCATCGATTTCATATTTCATTGATTCATCTTCTTTTAATTCTCCTCTTTCTATGAGAACTTGACGAACCAGTAGCCAATAAACTGTGGCAAGAGCTTTTCTTCCTCTGTTGTTTGCTGGAATAATTACATCTAGTTTTGATGTAATATTATCTGTATTTGAAATTCCAATTACTGGAATACCTGCATTGGTTGCCTCAGTAATTGCTTGTACATCTACTTGAGGATCAGAAATTAGAACCAATTTTGGTTCAATGTAATATGGTAATGATGGATTGGTAAGAGTACCAGGCATGAATCTGCCTAGTAATTTTTTAGATCCTAACATTTCACAAAATTTCTCAATTGGAGTATTTGCATATTGTCTAGCAGAACAGACGATGAGCTTATCTGTTCCAAGACGGTTGATGAATTTGGCAGCTGTTTTAATTTTTTCTAAAGTTATATCGATATCGAGCATGTATAGTCCTTCAGGACTAGCTTTTGTGATGAATGGTGTCATGAATTTTGTTTTAACTGGAGTTCCCACCCTAATTCCTGTGGATAGAATCTTCTTTTTGATTTCTGTGGATTCTGTTTGTTCACTCATAGCGATTTTAAATCTCTGCCATACCGCGTATTAAATCATGCTCTGATAGACGTATAAGCTCATTTAGTTTTGCCACTCTTTCTCCGCCAACTATGCCGACTTTGAGCATTTTTGACTTTGTTGCCAACCCTATGTGAGAAATATGTGAATCCGTAGATTCACCCGATCTATGTGATGTAATTAATTTTATGTTGTTTTGATTTGCTACTTTGGCAAATTCAAAGGCATCATAAAGACTACCTGCCTGATTAACTTTGAGAATTGCAGCATTACAAGATTTTGAATTAATTGCCTTGGCTAGAATGTCTTTATTGGTAACCGTTAGATCATCTCCTGTAACTAACGTGTCTGGAAATTTAGCAGTTAATTCTGCCATGTCATCAAATGCTTCTTCATGAACCGCATCTTCTGCATAGATTAATTTGTATTTTTGAATAATATTTGCAGCAAATTCGATTTGTTGTTCTGAAGAATTGACAAACCCTGCTCTTTCATAAACATACTTTTGTTTTTCTTCACTCCATTGAGTAGATGATGCAAAGTCGACCCCCAAAGCTACCTCTTTCCCCAACGTAAATCCTAAATTTTCACAAGCTTTTGCTGAAAGTTCTAACGCCTTTTCATTTTCTAATTTTGGTGCCCATCCTCCTTCATCTCCTCTTCCGTTAGTAAAATTCGGATCCTCTTTTTCTAAAACATGACGTAATTCTTTATGAACTGATAAATTAGTTTCAATAGCATCTCTAATTGTTTTTGTCCCTACAGCACAAATCAAAATTTCTTGAATATCTGGGGTTCCTGGTCCTGCGTGAGCCCCACCTCCTAAAATGTTTCCTAATGGAAATGGAAACTTGAAAGATGATTCAGATGATAATATTTGAAATAAAGGCATGTCTAATGATTTTGAAGCAGATTCCATTGATGCAATAGTTACTGCAAATGCTAGTGCTCCCCCAATTTTTGAATAATTTGGCGATTGATCAATACTCCTTAGCGTTTCATGTACTGTCTTAAGATCTGATGATTCTAATCCAACAAATTTTTGAGAATTTTCATTTAATATTCTTAGACTCTCTTCTGGTTTTTCATTTGGGAAGCTAACTGCTTCATATTTTCCAACACTAGCTCCCGATGGTGCACAAACTCTACCTAGAAATTTATTTTCTGATATAACATCAACTTCGATAGTTTTACTTCCTCTACTATTGTAAATGATACGTCCTTCAATGGAGGTTATTTTTGACAAACTATTCTAACTCAGATTGGACTTCTTGGTGTCTTCTCTGTATTGCTTCATAAAATGGAATAACTTGTTGAATAGTTTCAACAGTGGTTAATAGCATCCTTCTGCAACAATATCTGCTTATTCCCAAAGAGTCTAGTCCTTTAGCTGGATCTTCTCCAGATTTTACTTTATTTTGATAATCTTCAAACTTATCAGCAATTAAATTTCCACAAGTAAAACACCTTACAGGAATTAACATACGAACAAAAAAGTAATCAAGGATTATAAAAACCATGCAAGAAATTTTTATTGCGGGTGTCGCCCAGCCTGGCCAAAGGCGCTAGCTTGAGGGGTTAGTCTCTTAGGAGTTCGTGGGTTCAAATCCCATCACCCGCATCTAATTTCATTTTATGCAAATTCTATTTTTGTAGTTTGTTTAATGCTTTGATTAGTTCGGAGCGTCTTTTTTCTTCTGTGATTGCACCTCTGACATCATCAACTAAAATACGATCTACGTCAATTTTTCTTCTAGCTTCTTTTACCACTTTATCATACATTGAAAATGGATACAAATGAAGATACAAATTTTCCATTATTTCAAAAATTCTTGAGGCATTATCTATATCACCAATTCTGATTTTATCGAAAACCATTCGTTTTAATTCTCCTACACAATCCATTAATCCTAAAACATATGATTCTGGCATTACATCTAATTTCTTTTCTGAAGGAATTTCATTTTTTTCAACAATGGCAATTAGAGATGCTGCCTCAACAAATTCTTGTTCTGGAGTAATCATATATCTTCGAAGATCAGACGTAGCTTTTTTCTTGTATTTTTTTAGCAACACATCTGCTTGTTTTAGATTGTTTTTTGCAGATTTCATATCTCCTGTATGTACTGATATGATGGATTTACTACAAAGAATTATTACCTCTCTTGTATTTTTTATCAAAAATTCTCTGGCATCTTGAACTTCTGATAATGATTTTGCAATTTTATTCAAAGATAGTTTTACATTTTTCAATGTCATATTCATGTATGGGCAAAACCTAGAATAAATCGTTTGCCAAAGCTCTTATTTTGCTTCTTTTTTATTCTAACTATGGAAATATCTGTAAAGCAAATGATGCAAATAGAAAATAATGGACATCGCATGGGTTTTTTAAAAAAATTTATGATGGAAAATGCCGGTGCTATAGCAGTTAAAAGATTGGCAGAAAAATTTGATACTCTTGAATCAAAGAATATTTTAGTTTTTGTTGGACTGGGAAATAATGGTGGAGATGGGTTAGTTATGGCTAGACATCTTGTAGGTTATGGTTCAAAAGTTATAGTGGTTTTACTTGGAACTCCAGATAAAATCAAAACTGAAGAAAGTCAATGGAATTGGTCACTACTAGAAAAAATGCCATCTGTTAAATTGATATCTGGTATGAACACAAATCTTGATTTCACTCCAGACATAATTGTGGATGGAATACTAGGAACTGGAATTTTTGGAGAAATAAGAGAACCATATGCAAGTGCAATAAAATACATCAATGATTCAATTTGCTTTAAAATTGCCGTTGATATTCCATCTGGAGTCAATCCTGATAATGGAGAAACTGCAAATATCTTTGTACAAAGTGATATGACAGTTACATTTCATAAAATGAAGAGAGGAATGCCAAAAAGAAGAGATTTGTGTGGTGAAATATTTGTTGAAAAAATAGGAATTCCTCCAGAAGCTGAAGAGGGTGTATTATGAAAGTTCATCAAATCCAAGTTGGGAATATGCAGAATTTTACATATGTTGTGGAAGATGAAGATACCAATGAAGGAATAATAATTGATCCCTCTTGGGATCTTGATCAAATTGAGCATGTCATCAAACGAAATAATTTAAAAATAAAATACATTATCAACACCCATCATCATTTTGATCACACTTTGGGAAATGAAGGAATGATGAAATCAACTAATGCAAAAATAATTCAACATGAAAAATCTGAATTAAAACATGATATTGCAGTCAAAGATGGCGATATAATTGAATTTGGGAATTCAAAATTGACTGTTTTACATACTCCTGGTCATTCTAAAGATAGTATGTGTTTAATTGGAGACGGAATTTTTTTTTCTGGTGATACTCTTTTTGTAGGAAATTGTGGACGTATAGATCTACCAGGAGGTAGTGCAAAAGAACTGTATCATAGTCTTTTTGATATTCTTTATTCGTTGAATGATGATCTTATTCTTTATTCTGGCCATAATTATGGACGTTCTTTAACATCTACCATTGGACAGGAGAAAATAACTAATCTTGTCATGCAAAAGCGAACTGAACAAGAGTTTGTTGACATGATGGGACAATGACCTATTTAGATGATTTTGAATTTTTTGGTAATGCAAACAAAGCTTATGATTTTATTGACGCACTTAAATCTGGAAATTTTTTATTCTCACTTGTAATTTCTTATACTGAAACATGTGAAATCCCAGGCATTACATTTGCTGGCGCTGATAAAGATTCAATAAAATTCACTCCTCCTGCAGATGCTGAATACCTTTACTATGGTTATTGTAAAACAATTGATAAAATTCCAATGACTCCTGATGGTAAGCCTACCCCAGCATTACTTACTAAAACTGCATTAGAATCTTGTAGTATACCTCATATTGTAATTAATGCTGGAAGTAAAATTCACCCTCAGTTACCTTTCATCCAAACTGGTTTGTCGCATGGGCGAAATATTTCAGTTGAATCTGCAATGAGTGATTCTCAAGTATCTCAGGCAGTAGATTATGGAAGAATGGTAGGAAGAAATCTTGCATCTATGACTGATTGTTTGATAATAGGAGAAAGTATTCCTGGTGGTACAACCACTGCTCTTGCTGTATTGCGAGGATTAGGATTCAAAGCTAAAGTAAGTTCTAGTATTCCAAATAATCCTGTTGAATTAAAAAATCAAATTGTTAATTCAGCATTAGGGAGATTAACTTCCGATAATCCATACCATGTAATAGCTAAAGTTGGTGATCCTATGATTGCTTTTGTAGCTGGTATGTTAAGCTCTGCATCTGAAATCACTAAAGTAATGTTAGCAGGTGGTACACAAATGACTGCCGTTTTAGCATTTGCTTCAAAAATTGGATTCAATGAACAAAATACTGCTATTGGGACTACTTCTTACATCTCTGATGATAACAGTGCTAATTTTAAATCTCTTGTTTCAGAAATTGCAGATATTCCTGCAATAGCTGTTAATCCTGGACTTGAGAATTCCAAGTTTTCAGGACTAAAAGCATTCTCACAGGGATTTGCAAAAGAAGGTGTTGGTGCAGGTGGTAGTATTATTGCATCTATGATAAAAACAGGAAATGACTCAGCTCATTTTTTAACGCTATCTGAAAAAGAATATCATCGACTTTTTACTTCACTGTGACTGATTTAGCCAAGTTTCTTGGATAATCTGGGTCAGCATCTTTTTCAATTGCAGCATAATATGAAAGCAATTGTATTGGAATTGTTTCTGAAATAGGATATGCCAATTCACTAGTTTTTGGAATTTCTATCCAATAATCATAGACATCACTTTTCTCATCTGATATGCCGATGATCTTTGCACCACGTGCTTTAATTTCTCTAGCACTCGTTAATGTATCCGAATATGTTGAATCATTTGGATTAATTATGATCACAAATACATTGGAATCCATAAGTGCCAATGGACCATGTTTTAATTCCCCTCCTGGTATTCCCTCCGCATGAATGTATGTTAGTTCTTTTAATTTTAAAGCAGATTCTATAGCTATTGGATAGTGAATTCCTCTACCTAGAACATAGATGTCTGAAATTTCTTTAATTTCTTTAGCAATGTACCTAATTTGAGCATGATTTTCAAGAATTTTTGAAATTGATTCTGATATTTCTTTATAGTCAATCTCAAACTTTCCGTTACACAACTCTTCTGTGATTTTGTATATTACAATCATTTGTGATGTAAAACTTTTTGTTGCTGCAACACCTATTTCTGGACCACAATTCATCCCAATTACAATATCTGATTCCCTTGCTAAAGATGATGTAAGTGAATTTACTATGGAAATAACCTTACAATTTACTTTTTTCACAATATTTACTGCGTCTAATACGTCTGCACTTTCACCACTTTGTGAAATTGCAATTAATGTTGAATTTGGTTCAATTATATCTGAAGAAAATTGTAATTCACTTGAAATTATTGCATCTGCTTTTATTTTTGCATATTTGGCTAAAACTTGTTTTGCAATCAATGCTGCATTATAGCTAGTTCCACTTCCAGTTATGTAGATGTTATTTGAATTTTTAATGTAATTTGCTGCCTTTTTAATTGCATCTTTTGTATTTTCTCCTGCTTTGAATATAGTATCTGGTTGCTCTGAAATTTCTTTTAATGTAAAATGTGCATAGTCACCCTTATACACATCTGCAAATTCTTTTGATACTTTTGTAATTTGCTGTTTTACACTTTCTCCATTAAAATCTAAAATTTGTAATTTGTCTTTGTCAATTATGATAAAATTACCATTTTCAATGTAAATGGCATTATCTGTTTGTTCAATAAATCCTAAAACGTCACTTGAGAGAAAATAGCTGTTTTTTCCAATTCCAACAATTAATGGTTCATGAAATCTCGCAGCTGCTAATTGTCCATTTTCAAACATTGCAACAAATGCATAATGGCCCTTTAATTCTGAAACTGTTTTGATTATTGCATTTTTAACATTCTTGTCAACCTCATAATTTTTTTGAAGAAGATTTGCTATTACTTCACTATCTGTTTCACTTTTGAAAATATATCCGTCTTTTTCTAATTCTTTCTTTAACTGCTCAAAATTCTCTATAATCCCATTATGCACTATTGCTAGTTTTCCAGAATTGCTAAGATGTGGATGTGCATTTACATCTGTCACTTTTCCATGAGTTGCCCATCTGGTGTGACCTATTCCAACTTTTCCAGGTAATGTATCAAGTTGAATCTTAGCGTTTACTTCTTCTACTTTTCCAACTCCTTTTTTTAGTTCAATTTGACTATTTGATTCGGTTGCAACCCCAACACTATCGTATCCACGATACTCCATTCTTTTCAGTCCTTTGACTATTATTGGTGCTGCTATTTCATTTCCATAATAACCGATAATTGAACACATGCTTCTATCTGATAATGTGAGGGGTTATTTACTGTTAAACCTATTCTTGTAATTATTCCATTGAAGAACTTGTTACTCGTGTTTTAAGATTCTACTTCAGTTGTCTCTGCAGCTGCATTAATTTCAGGTTTTGACTCTGGTTTTTTAGTACTTTCTAACATGCTTGGAATATTGGATTCTGGTGAAAAGTGAATGTTCTTTTCCTCTTCTAATGTTACAATGTACGATGGAATGTTTACTTTTCTATCTCTAATCATTATATGTCCATGAATTACTGCCTGTCTTGCTTGATATGGTGTTTTAAATCCAAACTTTCTTGATACTAATGTTTGTAATCTGCGTGAAAGTAAATCATTTACTTGAAGATTGAGCACATCATCTAATGTGGATTCATTACTGACTAACCCTATTCTTGATAATGACTTCATCAAAATTGGTTCTTTTTCTAGTCTAATCTCTTGTCTCAAAGCAAGCAATGATCTTGCTTGATGTCTGACACGAGATAATTCTGTATGTGCTTTCCATAATTCTCTTTTTGATCTTAAGCCAAATGTGCCGAGAGTTTTTAATTCCTCCATTTTTAATTCGTAATTAAGTGGTCTCTTTGGTTTTCTCCACATTCTTCTTGGATATTTAGGATCTCCCATTCAATTCACCTATTTCTTTTTTCCCGCAGGAGATGCTTTCTTTTCTTCAGCAGGTTTTGCAGCTGCAGGTTTTGCTGTTGCAGGTTTTGCTGTTGCAGGTGCTGCAGCTACTGTAGCTGTTGTTGCTGCCGGTGCCGCTGCTGCTTGTGCCGGAGCTGCTTTTCCAGCTTTGGCAACACCTACTGCTCCTCCTTTTCTACCTGTAGTTCTTGTACATTGTCCTCTAACTTTTAGTCCGTACATGTGACGATAACCTCTCCAACTACTGGTGATTCTTTCTCTTTCGATATCATTTCTTAAAGTAAAAGGAATGTCTGATGTTAATAGATGCTTATTTACTCCAGTCTCAATGTCTTTTCTTCTGTTAAGAAACCACACTGGAAAATTTCCTGCTATGGGATTGGTAATTAATTTTTCAATTGATTGAACATCAGATTCAGATAGAAAACCGATATTTGTATTGGTGTTAATTTTTAGAGTATCTAGAATTGCTGTGGCAAAACTATATCCTATTCCTTTAATCTGGGTTAATCCCACAATAGCCTTTTTGGCTCCAGGAATATCATTTCCCACAATTCTAACAATGTGTCTGAATTCTTGAGTGCTCAAGTATTCAAAAATTCTTAGTTACCCCGATAAAAACCATGCTAGGCGTCAATTAGATGTGTTTCAAAAAGGATTCAGTGTGGGTCACATATTGTAATCTTCACACTTAATTTCTTATTTTAGCCTCCAATCTGAGATATTGAGTTAAATTCTGAAATTTATCTAAAGTCTGAATCTTCTGTCCAGTCTTTACCATGTACATTCCATTGATTGCATTTGCAGCACTTCTTTACTCCTCTTTGAGCATCTATTTCGATGCAGAAACAATGCTCACCTTTCCCTGATGTATCTTTAATACATAATTTCTGCATTATTTGTAATTACAATATTTTACTAATTATCTTATTGGTGTAAATCATGTGCAATTTCCAATTAGAAAAGTTATAAATTCACATAAATATTGATGATTAGAAATGGATGATACTTTTGATAGAGAAAAAGTGGTTGATTGTATGTTTGATCCTGTTACATCGTCTATTTTAGCTGAATTAGAAGATGGTGAAAAAGAATGTTCCTTCTTGGCAGAAAAATCTTCCATTTCTGAAAGTGAGGTTTTTGAAAGACTTTCTTATTTATTAGATCATGGATTTATTTTTAAAAATTCTAATAATGGAAAATCTATCTTTTCTGCAAATACTGAAAAATTAACTCAAATTGTAGAAAACAGTGATACCTTTAATGCAACCATTGAAGGATTGGAAAAAATGGATAGTTATCTTAACTGAAAGATTTCTTGCGATTTTTGATTGCATAAATGGCAACTCCTACCATTCCAATCAAACCAATTATGAGAATGTATAATGAAATGAATCCTAATGATTTCTTACCTGCATCTGGTTCTGGTCCTATCACTCCGAAGATTTTGATTTCTTTTTCATCTGTATTTTCGATAACTAATTTGTATATTCCTGACACTGCAATGTTGAATCGTCCTTCAAAAACTTCTTCATTGATTGATTGAGATTCTATTTCTTTGTCAAACGGATCTAATATCTTTGCTGTGATTCCTTCTTTAAAATCAATTATCTGAATTGCATAAATTCCAGTTTGTGTTTCCGTATTATCTAATTCAACTGGAATTATCAAATTTTCTCCAAATTTGATTTGACCTTCTCCTTTGATCAAATCCTCAAAAATTACTTGGTTTCCATAAAATGATAATATTATTCCTACACCTACTATACTACCCACAGTCACAAAAAGAATGCCTGTTCTTTGCACAATCTATTTGTAATATTCTTTAGTTTAAACCTAATTTTTAATAAATAGGATCATTTTACATCATAAATTTAGATTAGGCTAAGAAAGTTAGCCTAGGCTAACTTTTAAATAAACAAATTATATCTATTGATTATACTTGAAATTTAATCGATCAACTACTATGGTGTTGATGTTATCTGCAATTATTGGAGTCTCAACAATTATTGTTTTTTCAGCATTTTCTGAAGCTCAATTAGAACAAAAAATGTTTGTCACTCATTCAGGTCAAGTAATTCGAACATCTGGAGATGTTTTAGATCCACTTTATACTGCTTCAACCGTTGAATTCGATCCGGAAAAATATCTTAGAGATTTTAATTATGGACGGATCTCTGAATCAAAAAATGGTCAAACAATTAGAGATTTCACAATAATTGCAGAAGATGATAAAATACAAGAAATCTCACCTGGCGTTTTTTACAATGTTTGGACTTTTAATGGAACTGTTCCTGGCCCTACAATTCGTGCAACTGAAGGCGATTTAGTTCGTATTCACTTCATTAACAATGGCTCAAAATCACATACAATGCATTTCCATGGAATTCATCCAGCTGAGATGGATGGCGTATTTGAAACTGTGGGTCCTGGTGGCGGGCAATTTACTTATGAATTTGAAGCTGGTCCTGTGGGAGTTCATCCGTATCACTGCCATGTAATGCCGCTTGAAGAACATATTTCACATGGCCTTTATGGTGTTTACATAGTAGATCCAAAAGGAGGTAGACCACCAGCTGATGAAATGGTTATGGTTCTAAATGGATTTGATACTGATTTTGATACTGAAAATAATTTCTATGCTGCTAATTCAATTCCATTTTATTATCAACACCATCCTATTCAGATTAAAATAAATGAATTAATTCGAATTTATGTCGTAAATATGGTGGAGTTTGATCCGATTAATAATCTTCACCTACATGGAAATCTGTATAATTACTATCCTACAGGCACTAGTACTGTTCCTTCTACATACACTGACATGATAACACTGTCTCAAACTGAGAGAGGGATTATAGAATTCGAATATGATTATCCTGGAAAATATCTATTCCATGCTCACAAGGTGGAATTCTCAGAAAAGGGATGGATTGGAATATTCCTAGTCAAGGACAATCCAGATCAAAAATCACAAACAGGAATAGAATATGGAAATTAGCAACAAACCATCAAAAAGTAAGCTAATAGCAAGTGGGGTTATTCCATTTGTATTTCTCATACTTTTGGTGGCATACATCTTTGGTCCCGGCTCTGATCTTTTAGATTTAGGTGTATCATTACCCGAGATTACTATGGAGAAAGTCAATTTTGTAGACTCTGAAATAATTGTGACCGTTAGAAATACGGGACCAATTCCTGTAGAAGTTGTTATGGCAGATATCAATGACAGAATACAACCTGCAGCAATTGAGCCTGATAGGTTTTTGGAAAGATATGAGACAGCTACTGTAAGAATTCCCTTTGATTGGAATGTAGCACAACCATACCTAATTGGACTTACTGTAGGTGATGGAACAAGATTTGAAAAAGAAATAGAAGCTGCCGCACCTGCATTAGAACCAAGTCTTGAACTTGTTGGATTTTTTGCGATAATTGGTACTTACGTTGGAATAATACCTGTTATGATAGGATTACTTTGGCTTCCATTTATCAAAAAGATTAGCAAAAACAAATATCATTTCTTTTTGGCAATAACTATAGGACTTTTACTATTCTTAGCTATTGATTCTGTTGAAGAAGCCTTAGATGTGTCTAAAGAAAGTCTTGCAGGTAGCTTTAACGGCGTATTGCTTGTTGCCACAATTATCGTACTGTCCTTTCTTGGACTATACTATTCTGGTGAAAAATTAGTAAAAAAAGCAGAATCATCTAGAATTACAAAACCTCTAGCAGTTGCATTAATGATTGCAATAGGAATTGGGCTACATAATTTTGGAGAAGGGCTTGCAATTGGAGCAGCTGTTGGTCTTGGTTCCATTGCGTTTAGCACTTTTCTGATAGTGGGATTTGCTTTGCATAATACGACTGAGGGCATTGCAATTGCATCACCTCTGTCACGAGACAAATCATCATTACTAGGAAAAGCAATGATAGGAAAGCTTGCGATATTGGGATTGATTGCTGGCGCTCCAGCTATTTTTGGTGCATGGGTAGGTGGATTTGTTTACTCTCCATTTACATCTGTAGTTTTTCTTTCAATAGGGGCAGGTGCAATATTTCAAGTAATAATCATCATATTGAAGTGGATACGAGAAGAAGGTGACAAAAATCTTTCTAGTGCCGCAGTTATATCTGGCATTTCAGTTGGAATGGTGATCATGTATCTTACAAGTATTTTGGTTTGATTTTTCAAATAGGTTCAGGATGTATTGTAATTACTGCATTTTTAATCTTAGTCCTTATGACATGTTCTATTTCTGATGTTATGTCATGAACTTTTTCAATAGATGATTCTTTGTCAAATGAACAATCTATGTCAATTTTAAGAATATTTTCAAAATTTAGAGAAACTATACGGCCTATTTTTTTTATTGCTGTATATTTTTTTAAAATTTCCCTTATTTTCTCTTCAGTGATCTTATCTTCTACGTTTAAATTTATTGGAACCGTAACAAATGGTTCGAGATGAATAGTTACATGTTCTATTTCAGGTATATTTTCTTGAATTTTTTGTTCGATCACCTCTGATATTTTATGCGCAGAATATAGGTTGATTTCTCTATCTACCATTACATGTAGATTTGAGTATGTCTTTCCTTTGGTTTTGTGAGATATTATATTGTGAACTCCCTTTACCCCGTCTACACTTTTTGCAATATCGTTAATCTTTGCATCTAGAGGAACATTCTTCCAATCTGGTTCAAAATGAATGGTGATTACTGCATTTGACATTTTATTTTTAATATTATTTTCAGCCATACTGCTAATTTCATGTGCTCTATCAAAACTGGTATCTCCTCTTAATGATATTGTAACATCTGCAAATATTGTATCCCCTGATCTTCTCATTAGAATTGCTTCAACTCCTATCACTCCTTCTGTATTTACAACAATTTCTTTTACTTTTCTTACAAGTTCTGGTGATATGATATCTGTTAGCTCTAGTGCTGTCTTGTGAATTAATTTTAAACTGAGAATTGCTAAAACCACTCCTAAAATTAACGCTGCAACAAAGTCTCCATTATAGAATCCATATGATACTAACACAATTCCTACAATTGCAACTACTGTTGAACCCAGATCCATAAATGCATGATAAAAATCAGCTTTAAGGGTTGTACCTCCAATTTTTTTAATTGATTTTCGGAGAAGAATTATTCTAAAAATATCTATTCCTATTGTGTATAACCCACCAATAATTGCAAAAACCCCTGGTAATGTACTAGGTAGGGGACTTTGCAATCTCTGAATTGATTCATAAATGAAAAATCCTGCTATTAGAAAAATTGCAATTCCACCAATCATTCCTCCAAGTGATTCAATTTTTCCATGACCATAGGTATGTTCTTCATCTGGAGGTTTGATTGCCAATCTAGCTGCTAAAAGTAGTATTGCTGTAACAACACTGTCCAGCAACGCATGAACGCTATCTGTAATCAGACCTAGACTGTTAGAAATTAAACCAAAAACTAATTCCACAATAAATGCAGAAAATATGGCTAATAGTGAAATCTGTAAAACCTTTGTTTTCTGAACTAACATTTCTATCTGTTTTAGTAATTTCTCTTATGTATTACAAGTATTCTAAAGAGAATTCATGCGACAAGATTATTTGTGATAAGGGATATTTTTTGTTGTGATACGCAGAAAATTCATCATTTTACTTACAATTATCTCTTCTATGTTCTTAATCCCGATTATACAGGCAGAAGCTGCCAGTAACCCAAATCTGTTCGTTTCGGCTGAAAATTCTCGATTTAACAATCGTTTTTCTGGCTCTATGGTAGTTGAAGTCGTAATCCGTGATTCAAATCTTCAAGACACAGATGAAGGAAAAGGCGAACCTGATGTTACGCTTAATGGTAAATCTTTACGAATGGTTCAATCTGCAGATGGTAATTGGTATGCATATTTTGCAAATGTCGACAAGGCAAAAACAGCAGATTCTACCCAATCTGCAACCTCTGGTAAAGGTTTAGACTTTGGTGTTTTTTGTAGTAGAGATACTGCATCCTCCGTTTTTGGAATCTCTCTTTCTGAAACTGATGGCTTTGCTGTTCCGAGAAATAATGGCTTATCTGGTTTTACAAATGGCGATGTTTCATTTGATCAATGCACTGGAACACCAGCAAGTTCTACTAATCTTAATAATGTTGTAAGAAATGCAAAATCAATTAACACTAATCCGAATATCCCTTCTGGACAAATTGGACTAGATTCAGATGTCTGGCCCTTAATCCAACTCTTTTCTTTTGATGATGTAACAATTCAATACAATGCTGGAGGAAACCCACAAAGTGTTGTTCTTGAATATGATGAGAGTACAAATATTTCTCTGAATCTAGATAGGGCTTTGTATCCCAAGAATTCAGAAGTTTTTCTAACTGTAAATGATTTTCAATTAAATCAAGATCCAACTGATGAAGATTCATGGACATTCAACATTGATTCTCCAATTGCTACTTTTTATCAGGCATATGATGACTCTGGTTCTGACTCTGCTAACGGTAATGCGGGATTAATAAATTTGATTCCGTATCTTTCTAATTTGGGTTTTCAAGATAACGGAAAACTTTCAATCACATTGGGAAATATCCTAGAATTAAAATCAAATGATGAGCAACCTGATGCTTCTATTGATGATGCAATCCCTGGAAATCCATTTTCACAAATTGTCACTTTGGTAGAAAGCGGTCCAAATTCTGGAGTATTTGATAACGTTGATGATAATGATGAATCTACAATTGCAATTCTTGATGATGCTCCAAGAGGCCAAACTGGGCAAATAGAATATAATCAAAAATCTATCTCTGTTCTTACAGGATCCTCGACATCTTCTGTTTCAATAAATGAACCTGTCTTGACTGTTGGTGGTGGGTCTAAATCATTAAAACCTGGAACAAAATTTCCTGTAGTTCTTCTTGATCCTGATCAAAACATTAATTCAGGGACTAAAGATGATTTAGATGTCTTCAGAGACACATCTCTTATCCCTACGCTTGAGATCGGAAATCCAATCACTCTTGGAAATGCATATGATGTGCAATTTCATTCTTCAGCCACTGCATTAAATACCGGGGATACCTCAAATTCATCAATACCTGACAAAAATTCTGCAAGGTTATTTATTGACACATCCAATGTAGCCATTCCTACTTTTAAGCAAATCTCATTGAATCTTGGAATTTCAGCATCTAACTTACAATCTCTTCTCATAGATTCTTCCCTTTCAAATACTGATGGGACTAATTGGCTAAACTATGATCTCAGATCCTTTGCGAATGATTTTGGAATCACTGATTTTACTGATACTTCGATTGATCTTTCATTCAACACTTTAGGTTCTTTACCTGTTACTATAGTTGATTCTGGAGATTTATCTTCTTCATATGGATTAATTCAACTGGATGATTCCGATATTCAGGCAATATCTAACAGAAGTGGAACTGTGTATCTTGTAATAAATTTTGATTCATCTAATGACAGTTCTGGGGTAGGAAGTATTTCTGCTGAAAAAAATAATCAACCAATAGTTTTTGATTTATTTTCGTTTGGACTTGATAATAACAATGATGTCAACAACGCTATTTACCGATTTGAATTAGAAGAGACAAATGATGACTCATCAAAATTTGATGGCTCTCTTGAATATGCTGTAACTAATCAACTCAACATTTTAGATCCTAATTTCATTAAAACAATAAGAACAATAGATAATGAAATTAAATTTATTGTAACTAATAGATTAATTGATGAAAAAGGAATTTCTATTTCTTATTCTGATTTAGATAAGGTTGGAGTAATCACAACAACTTCTACTAAATCTGACATTACTACTAATTCGGGTGTTGTATCTACTGGTTCAACTACATATAGATTTGGTCAACCTGTAACAATTATACTCAAAGATCCAGATCTTAATTTGAAAAGTGACAATGTTGATATTTATTTAGTAAACAATGATCCTAATTCTCCAAATGTAGATACCGTTGGTAAAGATGGAGATATTTTGTTGGAGATTTTAATTAAAGATATTCGATATCAGCGGTGCACTACTGTAAATGGGGTTGAGTATGGTGGTTTGGCTTCTTCAGGTTTTACTTTAGTTGAAACTGGACCTAGTACTGGCGTGTTTGAAGGAACATTCAAAATGCCATCACAAATTTGTGACAAATCTGGAACAAAATTAATTTCTCCTGCTGGAGGCAGTCTTGATGCAAAATATCATGACTCTAGAGACGTCTCTGGAAATCCAAACATATTCAGTTTGTTACGAGATAAATCAACTACACAATTTTCAAATTCACCACAATTAAGCATCCATAAAATCATAATTCCATCATCGGGTAACTCTGAAGAAATAATTTTATCTGGTAGTATTGCTAATCATAAAAGAGGTATTCCTTTAGCTATAACCTTAACACATCCTGATGGTGTTGTTCAAAATTTTGCTGCAGTTCTATCCAATAGCGGCAGTTATCGTGCAGCATTTTCAATAAATGAAAATTCTCTATCTGGCGTTTATAAAATTCAGTTATTTCATAATGGAGATAATGTTGGATTAGTTTCATTTACTGTTTCTACTCAAAATATTCCTGATTGGGTTAAAGACAATGCAAGACGATGGTCTTCTGCTTCTATTTCCGATTCTGAATTTATTGATGGGTTGAAGCAGATGATTGAAGACAGGATTATTGTATCACCAAAAGAAAGTTCAATATCTGAAAGAGTAATTCCTGATTGGGTCAAAAATAATGCAAGATGGTGGTCTAACGATCAAATTTCAAATGATGACTTTATAAATTCACTTCAATACTTGGTCAAAAAAGGCATAATTCTAGTATAATCAGGTCAATTTTTCTTTCATTGAATACATAAATACCCTCAAACCTGATTCAAAATGAAAATGAAACTTGGGGGTTTCCTAACACTATTAACAATTTCTCTATTGTCTTATGGGTTTGTTGGAACTGTGTATGCTCCAGGTCCGGAAGACTGTGGAGCTAACCAAGTATGGCAAAATAATGTATGTGTTGATGCTACAAAACCTCCAAAAAATGATCTAAATTTACAAACTGATCAAGTTCTTTATGGACAAGGTGGGGTAGTTGTTATTACTGGTCTAATACATAATATTGAAAATCTTAGTACTGGTGATGTTACAATTACTGTTCGATCACCAGCACCAGATAGTAATCTTGTCACACTATCTCAAATACATCCTAATGCGGATGGTTCTTTTCAAATGACTCTTAAAGCAGATGGTCCACTATACAAAGTACCAGGTGACTATACTATTCTTGCTTTTTTCTCTGGATTAAAATCTCAAATTACGTTTGAATTTACCGGCGGTACTGGCGATATTGTATCTGGTGGTGATTCACAACCACAAACATGTCCATCTGGTCAAACTTTGATTAATGGAAAATGTGTTACTAAACCAACACCAGAACCAGTACCAACTGAACCAGTACCAACTGAACCAGAACCAACTGAGCCAGAACCAACTGAACCAGAACCAACTTGTGGTCAAGGAACTGAATTGGTAAATGGTATTTGCCAAGTTGTCAAAACTGAGGATAAAGGAAAAGGTGGAGCATGTCTAATTGCAACTGCTGCATATGGCACTGAATTGGCCCCTCAAGTACAGTTCCTTAGAGAAATCAGAGATAACACTGTAATGAGTACTACATCTGGCATGGCTTTCATGACTGGATTTAACCAACTATACTATTCATTCTCACCTACAATCGCTGATCTAGAAAGAGAACATCCTATGTTCCAAGAAGCTGTAAGAGCTTTTATCACTCCTATGATTTCTACGCTTTCGATTATGACATTAGCTGAAGATGGTTCTGAAGCTGAAGTATTAGGATTGGGAATCTCTGTAATTGCCTTAAACTTGGGAATGTACATTGCAGCACCAGCTGTAATTGGATTCAAAGTTCACAAACACTTGAAATCTAGAAAATAACTCCAATTTTTATTATATCTCTCTAAAATTCAAGAAAACTGGATAAAATGATCTCAACGTTTTTTATGTCGGAATTGAGATGAACCCTAAGCCAGGTAAAGAAATATGAAAAACAATATAAAGTCACTTTTAATCGGTTTCATTTTACTATTCATTTTATTACCAAATAGTGTATTTGCTCAAGACCCAGATACTGACGGTGATGGCATTCCAGATTCTTCAGACTCTTGTCCAACTGATCCTGAGACAGTTAACGGATTTCAAGATACAGATGGTTGTCCCGATGTAGTTCCACCAGCAGATACTGACGGTGATGGCATTCCAGATTCTTCAGACTCTTGTCCAACTGATCC
>CAYYXT010000012.1:37245-55593 GCA_964475825.1 uncultured Nitrosopumilaceae archaeon
TGAGACAGTTAACGGATTTCAAGATACAGATGGTTGTCCTGACACAAATCCAGTAACAACTGATACTGACGGTGATGGCATTTCTGATTCAATTGATCAATGTCCAACACAAGATGAAACAGTTAACGGTTTTGATGATCTTGATGGTTGTCCAGATGTAGTAGCACCAAAAGACACTGATAATGATGGAATTGATGATAAAATAGATCAATGTCCAACACAAGCTGAGACATTTAACGGATCTGATGACTCAGATGGTTGTCCAGATGTAGTCACTCTTCAAGATTCAGATAAGGATGGAATTGTAAATTCTGCTGATACTTGTCCACGTTCTCCTGAAACATTTAACGGATATGAAGATGAGGATGGTTGTCCAGATAATTCACCTATAACTGACTCTGATGGAGATTTGATAATCGACACCATTGATTCTTGTCCAACACAAGCTGAAACAGTTAACGGATTTGATGACTCAGATGGTTGTCCAGATACACTACCTATAAAAGATTCAGATAATGACGGAATTTCAGATGATTACGATAAATGTCCACTTCAATCTGAAACCATAAATAATTATCAAGATACCGACGGTTGTCCAGATATAGTTCCTGTAAACGATTCCGTTCCTACATCAAAATCAGAACAAGACAATTCGCTCTTTCAATGGACTGCTATTATTGCCGCAATTATTACTGCCGTAGGCGCTATCAGTGCTGCAAAATTCAAAAAATCATCCTGAATCTTCTAAATATTTTTTGATTTTTCTGTCTTCTCTTTACTTGTCCCTTCTGGCATGTAATCCTTTAACCAAACATTTAATGCCAAAAATTCTTTTTATAAAAATAATTGGTTTGCACGCCAACAATCCAGAAGGAATCATCCAATGGTGGTTCTTTCTGGAATTTTAATGAGGCTTGAACACACGTTTGATATCTTGTTTTTTGGGCTTTTTCTTCATTTGTTTTTGTACACTGGAAATTGATCAAATGGCATTTGTTATTGCTGTCATATTGTTTGCTATATCTGTAGTTGTTAAAATCATAAAAAACAGAAAGCCAGAAAAAACTCGTCATAAATTTCCAAAAATCAACACATGTTTTCTTTAATTTTCTATTATTACTCTAAGTTATTATATTGAAACAAACCACTATTCTTAATGCATATAGAATATGAAGAATTTGATAGCATCGAAGATATCTTCTTGTATATGGCATCTGCAGCTCCACCCATGAAAAATACAATGCCCATTAATTCGTATAAGGGTTACATTATGGCATTTATCCCACTCAGTCCTGCAAATGGCGATACATATCTTATGATTTATACTAAAGGTACACTTGAATCAGGAATTTATGAATTCGATGTAAATTCAAAGTCTTTCAAGAAAGTTGATGCTATTGAAAGAGCAGACAAAAATTACTTTGTTTCTTTAACACCAAAAAGAAATACCATAGCTGATGAAGCTATTAAAAATCTATAATTTCTTTGTTAGAATTTTAGGGGCAGAAATTGATCTACTTCTAGCATATTTGTCGATTATTTCATCTGGAGTTCGTCCATTGAATAGATCTTTACATAATCCTCTCAGATATCTCATAATTGCCCATGTACCTGCTTTTAGAATTCCATACATGAATACTTTCATTGGTGGACCATATGTTTTATTTCTGAGAATAATTGGAATGATGTCGTTGATAACACGAAGATTATTTTCCCAACATTTCCAAAATAATGTAAACTGTGCCTCATTCAAGTTTCCAAAGTGCATAGAATTCTTTTCACTAAAGTCTTGGTAAAGTAATGGTGCAACTAATCCTCTAAAGTTCATTTCTCTAAAGTCACTCATCATATCTATTGTATATTGAACATCATCTGGAGTCTCATCTGGCCAACCTATGATGATTGTTGCAGCTGGGAACCAGTGATTTTTATTTAAAATTTTTGCTCCTTCTATTACTACACTACCCCATTCTTCAGGTGCAAATGGTCTTGTTTTTACACCAAGATGTTTCTTTACCATGTTTGGTGCAACTGTTTCAATTCCCAAATTTGTTGCAAGCCACCTACCTGTTTCATCTTGTTTGTTAATCGTTGAAATTTGTCGCATTAATTCTGGGTCTGCTGCAACTGCTGAAAAAGTCATATGTGTTGTTCCGATAAAGTTGGCTCCTAATCCTTTAAGACCTTTCCAAAGTTCTGTAATTGCATCTCTGTTTGGAATAAAGTCTCTGTTGTCACATCCATAAAGTAGCATCTCATCAGAATGCAACCAAACAGAGTCAAATCCATAATCTAGGTTAATCTTTGCTTCATGTTGTAATCTTTCTAATGGCAGATCTTTCTTTGATCTCTTATTTACATCACAAAAGTCACACCCTCTACCACAACCTCTCATTGCTTCAATGAGGGAGTTTATTGTAGGTCCTTCAATAATTGGGATATTTTGTATGTTCTTTACAAAACAATGCATTAATTCTGGTGCATCGCCTTTTTCTAAATCATGAAATAAATCTAATGCTAATTCATCCGCTTCTCCAACTACAACTGTATCAATTCCATGAATTTGCATTCTATCTGATTTTGCTAGCTCCCATGCGCCATTTCCACCAACTACTACATGAAAATCATATTTCTTTTTTAGTTGAATAATGCTGGCACACATTTTTTTGAATTTCATTGCAACATATGATAATTTTTCAGGTGACATAGTTGTTGTAACTGGTGCCATTCCAAGAGGATCCATCACATTGATCCCAACCACTTTAGTATCTGGACCAATTGATTTTTCTAACATCTCTGGATTTGCAATAAAGACTTCATCACGTCTGTATCCTTGTAGTAATGCACTCTCTACTCTTCTTAATCCAACTTGAGCAACTTTTGATTCACCTGTAATTGGGTCTGTTTCAACTGGTGGGCAGAAAACTTTGTCAAAAACCCATTCTGGAAGTACTTCGTATGGTCCACACGCAATAAATCCATACAGAAAATTTCCTCTATAATTTGTCATTAAACTACGATCAGCAGTTAGGACAATTCGTTTCCCAGCCAATATTAACAAGATTCGTTCTTGTATGGTATATATGATTTACGAGGTTAATTGACCGCATAATTTTCTAAAATTTCTAAATTATTAGTGTTATTTTGTTCTGTTTTTTTGTACTACTCTATTTGCAATATTTGCTGCTATTGCACCAGCTGCAATTCCATTGTCTATGTTGACTACTGATAACCCTAATGAGCAACTTTGTAGCATTGATGCAAGAGCTGCTATTCCTTTTCCACCGTAACCATATCCAACCGATGTGGGTATTCCAATTACTGGAATATCTACCATTGATGAAACTAAAGTTGCTAATGCCCCTTCCATTCCAGCGACCACAATTATACAATCTACTTCTTCTTTTATCATCTCTTTTAAAATTGGAAATACTCTCTGAATTCCTGCAACTCCTACATCGTAGCTTGAAATACATTTGCAATTCATTGCTTCACACATCAATCTAGATTCTTCAGCAACTCCTATATCTGATGTTCCAGCTGTAAGTATGCCTACTTTCCCACCCTCAAATTTTATTGGGTTTTTAAAAAGCAATAATGATGATGAATTTTTTCCAGTTTTGACTTTTATTTTTAATTTTTTTGCAAACGATAAAATTTTTGAATAGTCATCCTTGTTAATTCTTGAAACAACAACTGAGTTTGTTTTCTCTAATGTTTTTTTAATTATTTTTTTAATCTCATCTAATTTTTTAGTTTCTGCAAAAATTACTTCTGGTATTCCTCTTCGCTTTTTTCTATTTATGTCGATTTTGGCAATACCTTCTATTTTTTCAATTGAATATAGAGATAATAGCTTTTTTGCATTATTTACTGAAATTTTTCCTTTTTCCAAAGACTCTAAAATTTCATGAATTTCCAATGATGTTTCATCTTTCTTTGAATAAAAAAACGCTTAGATTTGTATGCCTGAAATTGCACTCTTTACACTTTGTACGGCTGTATCAAATGATTGTCTTTCTTCGGCATTTAGATCTAACTCGATTATTTTTTCAACGCCTTTCTTTCCAATTACTGCCGGAACTCCTATTGTGACATCTGAATGACCATATTCACCATCAAGATATGTTGCAACCGGTATCACTTGTTTTCTGTCTCTTACAACTGATTCAATCATTGCAGAAATTGCATTTCCTGGAGCATGTACTGTTGCACCTTTTAATTCGATAACCTTGGCTGCAACTTGTTTTGTGTTTTGAACAAGTTCGTCTAATTTTTGTTTTGGAAGAAATGAAGAAAGTGGAATTCCTGAAACTGAGGAGAATCTTGGCAGAGGTAACATGTTTTCACCATGTTCTCCAATCACAAGTGCTCTAATAGAATCACGAGAATGCCCAGTAGCTTCATGGATAAATTGCCTGAATCTGGATAAATCTAACATTCCACCCATTCCAAATACTCTGCTTCTATCAAATCCTGAAACCTTGTAAGTAATGTATGCCATCGGATCAAGCGGATTTGTCACCGGAATTATCATAGAATCACCGGCGTATTTTTTGATATTTTCTACAACGCTTTTCACAATAGTTGCATTAATTTTTAAAAGATCCATTCTTGTCATTCCTGGTTTTCTTCCAGAGCCTGCTACTACTACTACTATATTGGAACCTTTCATATCTGCAAAATTATTAGAACCCTTCACTTCTACGTCAATTCCTTGTTCTGATAACATGTGATTGATATCCATTGCTTCACCTTGTGGTAACCCCTCTGCAACATCAAGTAATAATATTTGATCATCTAATCGCTTTAATGCTGAGAATAAAGCTGCATCTCCGCCAACTTTTCCTGAACCTATTATTGTAATCATAAATTAAGCTGCTGATTTTCAATAATTAAATCTAATGAAATTTTTTATCAATTTAGACAGAATTTATATGCATTTTTAGTAATTTTCAATCTATGGTTGTTGTTATAGATCCTCAAATTGCAGGCATATCTGGTGATATGCTTCTTTGCTCTTTAGTGGATTTGGGTGCAAATAAAGTCAAAATTCTTGACGGTATTAAACTATCTAAAAAATTTCTATCCAATTCTATCATTAAACAAATTGATTTTAAAAAAATAGAGAAACATGGTATAGAAGCCACTGCACTATTTTTAGAAATTGATGAAAATGTTCATGAAAGAAAGGGCATTGAAATAAAAAAAGCAATTATGGATTCAACAAAAGAAATTGGTCTTTCTAATAGAGCGAAAGTTTTTGCAGAATCTTGCATTGACACACTAATTTCTTCTGAATCCCAAATTCATGGTGTGCCTATAGACTCGGTTCATTTTCACGAGGCATCTAGTATTGATACTTTAATAGATATTGTTGGAACTGCAATTGCAATAGATGATTTAGGTATGTTTGATGAAGAAATTATTTGTATGCCTATTGCTGTGGGCGGAGGAAATGTGACCTTTTCTCATGGTACTATGTCTAATCCAGCAAGTGCTATTCTTGAAATCTTAAAAAATTCTAAATTATCGATTCATGGTAGTCAAGTAAAAGATGAATTGACTACTCCTACAGGTGCTAGCATTCTTGTAAATCTCTCAAAAATCTCAATGGATTATTATCCACCAATGCAGATAAAGTCTATTGGATATGGTGCAGGAAAAAAAGACTTTGATGAATTTTCAAATGTGCTAAAGATTGTAAAAGGAACCCAAAAAAATAATTTTCAATTAGATTCGGTTAAAATTTTAGAAACCAATGTTGATGATGTGTCTGGAGAAATTATAGGAAATCTAATTGAAAAAATCATGAATAAAGGTGCCAAAGATGTTTCTATTTACCATGGTATTACAAAGAAAGGAAGACCCACAAATCTCATATCTGTAATTTGTGATGATGCATCTATGCATGAAATCATGGATATTTTAGTAATTGAAACTGGAACTTTGGGAATTCGTGTAACTACCTCAAATCGTTTTATCGTTCCAAGAACAACTCATGACATTAAATTAATTCTTGATGGAAAAGAATTTGTAGTAAAATACAAAATTTCATCCTTTAAAGGAAAAAATGACTTTAAAATTGAATTTGATGACTTAAAATCCATCTCAAATACATTAAACAAGTCAATAAAGGAAACAGAATCATTGATTAGAAAAGAGATTATGCAGTTAGGTGTTGATTATGGCTAAACTTGATAATCTCATTGATTGGTTTGGAAACAAAAACAAGGTGATAGTTGCTCTTTCAGGTGGAGTGGATAGTGCACTTGTAGCATATGCTGCATTTCAAAAATTAGGACATTCTGCAATCGCAGTTACTGCTGACTACAAAACTTTATCAAAAGAGGAACTTAAAACAGCCAAACAAATTTGTTCAGAGATAGGAATCAGACAAATTCTTTTAGATTATGATGAGCTTCAAAATGAAGAATTTGTTAAGAATGCATCTGATCGTTGTTTTCATTGTAGAATGGAATTAGGTAATCATTTGATTACTCTGGCAAAAGAGCATGATGTTAAATTTATTGTCGATGGGACTAATTTGGATGATTTAGGTGATTATAGACCTGGAATTGAAGCATTAAAAAGAAATGGTATTAGAAGCCCACTAGTAGAAACCAATTTTACAAAAAATGAAATCAGAAGAACTGCAAAACTAATAGGATTATCTGTATATGACAAACCATCTAATTCTTGTCTAGCATCACGTATTCCTTGGGGACAAAGAGTTACAACTGAAAAATTAACTCGAATAGAATTAGGAGAAACAATTGTTAAACAAATTACAAATTTAAAACAAGTTAGAGTTAGAGATCTTAATGGAATTGCTAAAATTGAAGTGGATAAAGATCGAATTTCTGTTTTTGAAGATAACATTTTAGATGAAATAACCGGCAAATTAAAATTAATTGGATTTTTATCAGTTCAAATCGATCCAGATGGATATAGACCAGGAAAAATTAACGTGATTACAGATTGATATATCTTGATAATGCAGCGTCAACACAAATTCATGAAGATGTCTTAGAAGCAATGTTGCCATATCTTAAAGAACAATATGGTAATCCTTCCTCGATACATCGTTATGGTAGATTAGCCAATAAAGCTATAGAAAAAGCCAGAAAACAAATTGCTATGTTGATTAACGCAGATCCTTCTGAAATTTTATTTACTTCTGGTGGAACTGAATCCAATAATACTGCACTTTATGGAATTGCAGAGAAAAAACCTCATTCTCAAATAATCACTTCATCTATTGAACATGATGCCATACTGGAACCATGTAAAAAATTAGCAAAAGATGGATTTGATGTGATCTATTTACCTGTTGATAATCATGGGGTAGTGAATCTATCTGTTCTGAAAAACACTCTCTCTGATAATACTTGTCTTGTTTCAATTATGTTTGGAAATAATGAGATGGGAACAATAGAACCAATTGCCCAAATTGCTCAATTGTGTAATGAACAAAATATTCCATTTCATACAGATGCAGTTCAAGCTGTAGGAAAAATTCCAATCGATGTAAAAAAATTAGGTGTGGATTTACTTTCGATATCATCTCATAAAATTAATGGACCAAAAGGAATTGGGGCATTATACATTAGAAAAGGAATTGATATTGAACCTATTATTTTAGGAGGAGGTCAAGAACATGGTTTACGTTCAGGCACCGAAAATGTAGCAAATATTGTAGGATTTGGAAAAGCATGTGAACTTGCTAAACTCCATTTATCTGAAAATATTTCTCACATGAAAAAACTTCGTGATAATCTCGTTGCAAAAATTCTCAGAGAAATTCCAGGTGTTGCTCTTAATGGCCATACTGAAAATCGGTTACCTCATAATGCTCATTTTACTTTTCTTGGAGTTGCTGGTGAAGATTTGATTATAAAATTAGATGAATATGGTATAGCGGCATCAACCGGTTCTGCATGTTCAGTACATACACAAAAAGCATCTCATGTTTTACAGGCTATGGGATTCTCACATGAACAGATTACTGGTTCGTTAAGATTGACACTTGGATTGTTTAACAATCAACAACAAATAGATGAAACAGTAAACATCTTAAAAAAAGTGGCTGCAGAACTTCGTTCGGTTTCACCCTTTAAAGAAAAGTATTCTTTTTAATTAAATCCTAAATATACATCTGAAATTTATTTTTTGTAACAAATATTGTTGTTATGATTCCTATCACTAAAATCATAACTGCGATTGTACCAAATTCTGGAATTATGGTAGTGCCTATTATTTCAATATCTGAATCACCTTGTTCAAAATTGATCGTAATTACTCTTGAGTTTGAATCTGTTACAGTCTCTTGGTATGGTGCTTCAATTCCGTCTATTATTATTATGAATGTATCATCTGTTTTATCTTGTTTTTTTGCATCAAGTGCTTCTCTTGGAATCTCTAATGAAATAGATCCTTCATCAGTAGATTCGATTATCACTATTAATGCAAAAGTATCCTTGTCTATCAACATATCTTTTACAATTCCGCCTTCTATGGAATATTCTACATCAAATGTACCATGACTACCTGCATCTACTTCAAATGTATCTGTTGCAACAGGTGTGTCTGTTTTTGGTGAAAAACTAAATTGAGTTTCTGCAATGTTTTCTCCTCCAAACGATGCTCTTACTGTGTACTCTCCTGCTTTAGACCATAGAGAACCTACTGCTCTTACTGTATTAGAATAACTGCCATCCTCTGCTACCGTGATCTGTCTGATCTCTACAATTGTATTATCTTCATTAATTATTTGTATTATTACTGGAGTGTCTTTTATGACAGTACTTACTTTGCCTGAAATTACTATAGTTTCTCCTTCATTATAGGAATTAGCATCTGTTTCTACAGAAATCAAAGATTCTGCAAAAGCTGGTAAAGTAAAAACAATTAATAAAATAAAAAACCCCGAAATAATTCTAGTTTTCACAAAATTCATGGTTGTATGATTCTATATTTCCTTTACTATCTTAAAATGAAAAAATGAAAAAAGTTGTGAATTTAGTATCTTGGCATAATGCTTAGTCTTGATTTTGCAGAAACTGCAATTATTGATATAATTGCCACTGCTAGAATCATAACTGCGATTGTACCAAATTCTGGAATTACAAATGTACCTACCACTTCGATTTTTTCAGCGCCTACTGGGAACATTACTGTGACTTCATTGCCACTATATTCCACATCATCCCATTCCTGTCCATCTACAAGTACCATGAAGATACCGTTAAGAATTGATTCGTCTGGGTTTAATGTGAGTGTTCCATCTTCATTTGCGCTAATTCTAATGATAATTGAATTATCATTATTATTGATGCTTGCACCAGTTACCACTCCGCCTGAAATACTGTATGGTACACAATAATCGCCCTTTAGATGTATCTCTGAAGAACTACAATTGTCTGAGCTAGCTGAAGCTTCACCAGTTAGTTCAATAAGCACTTTGTTACTTTTTTGAGAAGTTCCATAGTTGACTTTAATGGTGTATGTACCATCATGTTTCCATAATCCACCTTCTGTGTTGAGAGTCGTTTCAAAACTACCGTCATTATCAACATCTATCTGAGCAATTGTAACGACAGAATTTAATGGACTCACAACAGTAAGTGTTATTGGAAATCCAGAAATATTTGCTACTTTACCGTGTACTGTAATTTTGTCATTGTGATCATAGGTTGTTCTATCTGTCCAAACAGATACTGGAATATCCATAAGCAACATTTGATTTGCTGCCTTTCTTCCAGCGTCTGCTTCTTCACAACCCACACATGCTTGAGCATATGCTGATGACATGGTTAAAGTACCGACTGCAGTCAAAACGGCTAATAGCGCGAACGACGTACGGTTGTTCATCTTATTTGCGAATTGAATCTGTCTCTATTTATGTATATTTAAAAAAGATTCTGCAAAATTCAAATTCAGCATTATCCATGTAAAATAAATGGAAAAAACGGTACAGTTAGTGCCATATTTTCCATACCAAATGTAGAAATCGATGACTGCTCTATAGATGATAGGTTAGTACATGTTGATTTCATGTCTGATGAGTTTTGGAATCAAGTTCAGATTACAGATATTGAAAGTTTTATTGCCTCAGAGTGGAACTCAAAATAATCAAGATTTTAATCCAAAATGCTCAGGTCTCGCAAGTAAACAAGGATAAGATTAGTAATCAAGCCTCATAGATTACACAGAATCTTAAAAAATGAAAAAAGTTGTGAATTTAGTATCTTGGCATAATGCTTAGTCTTGATTTTGCAGAAACTGCAATTATTGATATAATTGCTACTGCTAGAATCATAACTGCGATTGTACCAAATTCTGGAATTACAACACCGTCTTTTATTCCAACTTCAATAGAATGCTTGTATCTAGGATCATCGCCTTGTTGAGCTACAATCGTATAGTCGCCATCTTGGTTCCATAATAGACCTCCAGTTGTAATGTCTTTAAGAAAGTGACCATTTTGATCTAGAACTGGTGCAAATTGATCAACAACAACTACGTTTCCATTTGGTGCTATTACTTTCATTGTGATAGTATTGGCACTGTCTGTAGTTCCAATTATTGCAATTGTGTTCGATCCTGCCATGGAATTTGCTTCTTTAATTAACAAGCCTGTTCTTTCTGTAGATTTTGGTTCAAAAAATCCTGTTTCTAAAGTAGATTCAGTTACATCTGTTTCTGAAGTCTTGCCATTGATTACTTCGACACGAAGTGATGCTTTATACAATGAACTTCCATGTGGACTTTGTTCAGCTTTAATTGTGTAAAATCCACTCTCTTTCCACATTGAACTTACTTTGAATTCTGTGGCAAAGTCACCATTTGCATCCGGTGTTAATTGATCAATACTAACTACATTTAGATCTGGAGAAATTACTGTAAATGTTATGTCTGTAATTTGTGATCTTGTATGTCCACTAACTGATATAGTATCGGAACCTTCTGAAGCTGTAGCTGAAACTGACATTCCTGTGTCTTGAGCAAAAGCATTCTGCTGAATTGAAGTTATTGAAATTATTGACAATGCCATTAGGGCTAGTGTCATTGATGTTGTTGAACGTTTAAAACTCATTCTAATTTGAAAACGGTTACTTGGTATTTATATATATTTTTAAAAAGAGAAAAAAAGATGAATTTAGTATCTTGGCATAATACTTAGTCTTGATTTTGCAGAAACTGCAATTATTGATATAATTGCCACTGCTAGAATCATGACCGCAATTGTACCAAATTCTGGGATTACGAAGGTACCAATTATCTCGATTTGCTCAGCACCTGCTGTGAATGGTATTGTTAGTGTTCTATCTGTAGGTGTTGTTGTTTCCTCAAAGTCGACTTCTTCTCCGTCTACTAAGACAAAGAATGTATCATCTTGATCACCCATCTTTGCATCAATCAAAGATCTTGGTAATGTAATGACAAGTGAACCATCCTGAGTTTCAGTCATTTCTATTATCAGGGAGTTTCCTTCTACATCAGGAGTGATGCTAACAAGCTTACCACCAGTTATCTTGTAGCTGACCATAAAGTCAGTACCAGAAACTGCAATTGTGCTTACTTTACCTGGTACGGCAGTTGAACCGCCAAATGTAAATGTGGTTTCAGATGTACGAGATTCGGTTCCATAGAGTACTTCAATCGTATATGTTCCTCCCGCTCTCATAAGTGGTCCACCGGCAGTTAATTCAGTACTGAATTTTTTGTCTGAACCAATGTCGATTTGTGCAACTTTTACTAAGTTACCGTTTGGTGCTATTACTCTGAGACTAACAGGATATCCTGAAAGAAGTTCTCTTACTTCTCCAGTTACTAAGATTGTATCACCATCTTCATACGATGGCTTGTCTGTAGTAACAACGATTGAATCCACTATTTGTCCAAATGCTGGTGCTATTCCAATACTTGCAATAATAATTGCAGATAAGGCAAACACCGATAGATGAGTATTCATCATTTTTACGCCCAAATTTATCTTATTTAAGGTTGTGAAAAATATTGTTGACTAAAAAGAAAAAAGACTGACTTTTGCCGAATTTCAGATTAGATATATATTAACCTGAGCGTGAGTTTTTGACAGTTTGTGTGTATTATTTACTGTTACATTTAATGTTCGTCATGGAGGTTTTGTAAATGGCAACTAAGAAAAATCAAGTTCTTGTACCTGATCATATCTATGTACCAAAACACGAAATCATTTCAAAACAAGAAGCTGAAGAAGTTTTAAAAAAATATAATTGCAAACCTACTGAATTACCATTAATTTTTGTAAACGATCCTGCCATATTGGGACTAGGTGTTAAACCAGGCGATATGATAAAAATCACAAGAAAAAGTCCAACTGCCGGTGAGAGTCTTTATTATAGATACGTGGTGGAAGTTTAGATGGCAGATCCTTCAGTTAAACGCTGGCCAGTAATTCAAGATATATTAAAACGTGAAGGTATTGCACGTCAACACCTTAACTCATTTGATGAATTTCTAGAAAGGGGTCTTCAAAGTATTATCAATGAAGTCGGACAAATTGAAATTGAAAATGCAGAATATCCTTATAAAATTCAATTAGGTAAAGTCAAGCTTCAACAACCCAGAATGATGGAACTTGATGGTTCTATTACTCATATTACTCCAGCTGAAGCTAGACTCAGAAACGTTTCTTACTCTGCCCCTGTTATGATGGAGGCAAGCGTTGTAGAGGATGGCAAAATCCTAGAATCTAGATTTGTCCATATTGGTGATGTACCAGTAATGGCAAAATCAAATGCTTGCATTTTACATAATTTTTCAACTCAAAAACTTGTTGAACATGGAGAGGATCCAAATGATCCTGGCGGTTACTTTATCATAAATGGTTCTGAAAGAGTTATTGTAGGACTAGAAGATCTTTCATACAACAAAATAATTGTTGATAGAGAGAGTGTTGGTGGAAATACTGTTTTCAAAGCTAAAGTTTATTCTTCTATTGTAGGTTATCGTGCAAAACTAGAACTAGTTATGAAAAATGATGGTTTAATTGTAGCACGAATTCCTGGCTCTCCTGTTGATATTCCAGTTGTTACTCTAACAAGAGCACTTGGATTAGAATCTGATAGGGAGATTGCAGCAGCGGTTTCACTTGTAGATGAAATTCAGAATGAATTAGAAGGTTCATTTGAAAAAGCAGGTGATGTACCTACAGCAAAAGATGCAATTGTTTACATCAGTAAAAGAATCGCACCTGGAATGTTAGAGGAATTCCAAATTAAACGTGCAGAGACACTTTTGGATTGGGGATTATTACCCCACTTGGGTAAACATCCTGAAAATAGAAAGGAAAAGGCTCAGTTTCTAGGTGAGGCTGCATGTAAATTACTAGAGCTTAAACTAGGTTGGATTTCTCCTGATGACAAAGATCACTATGGAAATAAAGTAATTAAATTTGCAGGACAAATGTTAGCCGATCTTTTCAGAACTGCTTTTAGAAATTTGGTCCGAGATATGAAATACCAATTAGAAAGATCTGGTCAGAAAAGAGGTATCAATGCAGTTGCTGCAGCAATTCGTCCTGGAATTATCACTGATAAATTAAACAATGCTATTGCAACAGGAAACTGGGGCCGAGGACGTGTTGGTGTAACTCAATTACTTGATAGAACAAACTATCTCTCCACTATTAGTCATCTTAGAAGAATCCAATCGCCTCTTAGTAGAACTCAACCAAACTTTGAGGCAAGAGATTTACACGCTACGCATTTTGGAAGAATATGTCCAAGTGAAACACCTGAGGGCTCTAATTGTGGTCTTGTAAAGAATCTGGCACTTTCTGGAATTATTTCTGTAAACGTTCCATCAGAAGAAATTGTTGAGAAACTCTACGATCTTGGAACAATTCATTTCTTTGATGCAAAAGAAGATGTAAAAAAAGACGGAGCTAGAATATTTGTTGATGGTAGATTAATTGGGTATTACAAAGATGGTGCACAACTAGCAGAGTCCCTTAGAGAACTAAGAAGAAACTCCAAGATTCATCCTCATGTTGGAATTTCATTTCATAAATCAGAAATTGAAGGCTCAACAAAAAGACTTTATGTTAATTGTAACGCAGGACGTGTTTTGCGCCCATTAATTATAATTAAAGATAACAAACCACTACTGACACAAGATCTTTTAGATAAAATTTCCAAGAAACTACTTTCGTGGACTGATTTGTTACGTATGGGAGTATTGGAAATGATTGACGCAAATGAAGAAGAAAATTGTTATATTACATTAGATGAAAAAGATGCAAAGAAACATACTCATCTTGAAGTATTCCCACCAGCAATTTTAGGTGCAGGCGCATCTATAATTCCATATCCAGAACATAATCAATCTCCAAGAAATACCTATGAATCTGCAATGGCAAAACAAAGTTTAGGATTTTCAACCCCAATGATGAATACCAGTACTTATGTGAGACAACATTTGATGCTGTATCCACAAACCCCTATTGTTAATACAAAAGCAATGAAATTATTGGGATTAGAAGACAGACCAGCTGGCCAAAATTGTGTTGTAGCCGTATTACCATTTGATGGTTATAATATTGAAGATGCTATTGTACTAAGTAAAGCATCTGTTGACAGAGGTTTAGGACGAACTTTCTTCTTTAGAATTTATGATGCTGAAGCAAAGCAATACCCAGGTGGAATGCGTGATACTTTTGAAATTCCAAACGCTGAGGATAATATCCGAGGATATAAAGGAGAAAAAGCTTACCGATTATTAGAAGAAGACGGAGTTGTTGCATCTGAATCTCCAGTCCATGGTGGAGATATCTTGATTGGAAAAACTAGTCCTCCAAGATTTATGGAAGAATATAGAGAATTTGAATCAACAGGTCCTTACAGAAGAGATACCTCAATTGGAGTAAGACCATCTGAAACTGGTGTTGTTGATACTGTGGTAATGACACAATCCAATGAAGGTGGAAAGATGTACAAGATTAGAGTAAGAGATATGAGAATTCCTGAAATCGGTGACAAATTTGCATCTAGACATGGACAAAAGGGCGTACTGGGAATTTTAGCAAAAGCAGAAGATTTACCATATACTGCAGATGGCATTTCACCAGATGTATTGATTAATCCACACGCATTCCCTTCGAGAATGACTGTTGGAATGTTCATGGAATCAATTTGTGGTAAAGCTGCCGCATTAAGAGGAAGCCAATTTGACGGGTCTGCGTTTGTTGGAGAAAAAATGGAAGAAGTCAAACCCGTAATGGATGCTGCTGGATTCAAATATTCTGGTAAAGAAATAATGTATGATGGAAGAACAGGTAAATCATTTCCAGTAGAAGTGTTCATTGGAGTAGTATACTATCAAAAATTACACCATATGGTTGCAGACAAGATTCATGCAAGAGCTCGTGGACAAGTTCAGATGTTAACTAAGCAACCAACTGAAGGTAGAGCAAGAGGTGGTGGTTTGAGATTTGGTGAAATGGAGAGAGATTGTTTGATAGCATATGGCGCATCAATGATTCTTAAAGATAGATTGCTTGATGAATCTGATAAATCAGATATTTTTGTTTGTGAGAGATGTGGATTGGTTGCATATCATGATGTTAAACAAAGAAAATATGTATGCCGAGTTTGCGGTGACAAAGCTAAAGTTTCATCGGTATCTGTTGCATATGCCTTCAAACTTTTGTTACAAGAAATGCAAAGTTTGAATGTAGCTCCAAGATTAATCATAAAGGAGAAAGTATAATGTCAATTCAAGCAATAAAATCAATTGACGCAATAAGATTTTCAGTTTGGTCTCCAACTGAAATCCGAAAATACTCTGTTGCAGAAATTACTGCTCCTGAAACATATGATGAAGACGGAATGCCTGTTCAAGGAGGTCTCATGGATGGTAGACTTGGTACACTTGAACCAGGACAAAAATGTCTGACATGCGGAAACACTGCTGCTAGATGTCCAGGACACTTTGGTCATATTGAACTTGCTGAACCTGTTTTACATATTGCCTTTATTGACAATATTTACAAGCTTTTACAATCTACTTGTCGTTCTTGTGCAAGACTCAAAGTTCCACAAGAAGATCTAGATGAATTTAGAAAGATTAAAGAAAAACATGCAGCATACACTGTAATTTCAGAAAAACGTATCCCAGAACAAATTATCGAAAAAGCAAAAAAAGCAAAAGAATGTCCTCATTGCGGTAAAACTCAGTATGAACTAATCTTTACAAAACCAACTATCTTTGTTGAAAAAACAGAGATAGGCGAACACAGATTACTCCCAATTACAATCAGAGAAAGATTCTCTCAAATTATTGATGATGATCTTAATCTTTTAGCATATGATCCTGTTACTGCAAGACCTGAGTGGTTTATTCTACAAGTTTTGCCTGTTCCGCCAGTAACTGTAAGACCATCTATTATTCTTGAAACTGGAATTAGATCTGAAGATGATCTAACACACAAAATGGTAGATATTATTAGAGTTAATCAAAGACTAAAAGAAAGTAAGGAAGCCGGAACTCCTCCATTAATTGTTCAAGATTTAGTAGATTTGTTACAATATCATACAACTACATATTTTGATAATGAAGTCTCTGGTATTCCACAAGCTCATCATCGTTCAGGACGTCCACTAAAGACATTAACTCAAAGACTCAAAGGAAAAGAAGGAAGATTTAGAGGATCACTATCTGGAAAAAGAGTTGATTTTTCAAGTAGAACTGTAATTTCACCTGATCCTAACTTGGACTTATCTGAAGTAGGAGTTCCTGAACAGATTGCAATGAAACTAACAATTCCTGAAATTGTCACTGAATGGAATATTGAAAGAATGAGAAAACTTGTAATTAACGGTCCCAACATATTCCCCGGCGTTAATTATATCGTTAGACCCGATGGTGTTAAAATTAGACTGGATTTTGTTGAAGATCGTTCTACAATAGCTGAAACATTAGAAATTGGATATCTTGTAGAGAGACATCTTACTAATGGTGATATTGTTTTGTTCAACAGACAACCATCTCTTCACCAAATGTCAATCATGGCTCATTATGTCAGGGTACTTCCAGGAAAGACTTTCAGATTACATCCATCTGTGTGTCCTCCATATAACGCAGACTTTGATGGTGATGAGATGAATCTTCACGTCCCTCAAAGCGAAGAGGCTAGAGCAGAAGCAATTCTATTGATGAGAGTCCAAGATCAATTGATCTCTCCAAGATATGGTGGCCCAATAATTGGAGCACTAAGAGACTTTGTTACTGGTGCATATCTTTTAACAAAAGATGATACTACTCTAACCCAACAAGAGTTTTACAATTACGCAATGCTTGGTGGATTTACTGATAAACTTCCAAAACCTGCAACAAAAACTAAAGATGGACCAGCATACACTGGTAAACAACTATTTTCGTTATTCTTGCCAAAAGACTTCAACTATGTAATTACATCAAAGTGGTCAAAAGGAACCAAAGGCCCTCAAAAAGATGTTGTAATTAAAAACGGCGAACTAATTAGTGGTGTAATTGACAAATCATCCATAGGTGCTGAAGAACCAGAAAGTGTATTGCATAGAATTGCAAAAGATTACGGAAATACAAAAGCAAAGAACTTCTTGAACTCTATTCTAATTATGGTAAAACAATACATCACTCATTATGGTTTTAGCTATGGCTATGCTGATCTTGAAGTGCCAGAAAAAGAAAAACAACAGATTCTAGATGATATTCAAGAAACATATGGCATCATAGCTGATCTTACTTCTCAATATGAAAAAGGAACCCTAAAACTAACTAGAGGAATGAGACCTGAAGAAGCATTAGAGGCATACATTGTTAATGAATTAGGAAAAGCAAGAGATAAAGCTGGAATGACTGCAGATCAATCCCTTGATCAAAGCAATGCTGGAAGAATCATGGCTACAACTGGTGCAAGAGGTTCATCACTTAACATTGGTCAGATGGCAGGTGCATTGGGACAACAATCTAGACGTGGAAATAGACTACATGATGGTTACAATAATCGTGCATTACCTCATTATCAAGAACATGACAATAATCCCGATGCACATGGATTTGTAAAATCGAATTATAGAGAAGGTTTGTCTGCACTTGAATTCTTTTTCCATGCAATGGGAGGAAGAGAAGGACTAGTAGATACTGCAGTTAGAACACAACAAAGTGGATACATGCAGCGTAGATTGATCAATGCCTTAGAGCATATTAGATTAGAATATGATGGAACAGTTAGAGACCCACACGGTCATATCATTCAATTCCTTTATGGTGAAAATGGAATAGATGTAGCAAAAAGTGATCATGGTGAAGTATTCAATG
>CAYYXT010000013.1:0-54192 GCA_964475825.1 uncultured Nitrosopumilaceae archaeon
GAAGAGCAAAGATTCGACCAGGACAAACCGTATTGATTATGGGCGGAGGTTCTGGTGTTGGAAATTATGGAATTCAAATAGCTAAATTATTTGGATGTACTGTAATTGCCACAGCTAGTCCAGATAAATTAGATAAATTATTGGAATTAGGAGCTGATTATGCAATAGATCATAGAAAAGAAGACTGGCATAAGGAAGTTCGTGATATCTCTAAAAAAATAATCAAGCCTTTTGGAGATGTAACTGGAGTTGATGTAATTTTTGAGCACATTGGCGGTTCGCACTGGAATAAGGAATTGACTTTGTTAAAGTATGGTGCAACAATTGTTACAACTGGAGCCACAACTGGTTATGACGCCAAAACAGATTTACGCCATATTTTTTTCAAAGGCATCAATATTTTAGGCTCAACTCAAGGAACTAGAGCTGAATTAGAACAAGCTCTGTACTGGATGTCTCAAGGCAAAATTAAATCCGTCATTGATTCTGTTTATTCACTTGAGCAAGCAGCAGAAGCCCATACAAAGATGTTAACTGGAAAGGGACTATTTGGAAAAATCTTAATGAAGCCTTGATGTAAAATTAATGATGACTAGAAATCCCAAAATTGATTCTATTCTTGATGAAGCAAATAGATTATTTTTAAAAGGCAAACTAAGAGAAGCAATTATCTATTATGATGAAATTCTTCATGACAATCCAAATCATATTGGTTCTCTTAACAACAAGGGATATGCACTAAATAAATTGAAAGATTATGATGGTGCCATACAATGTTATGATAGTGCCTTGAAATTAGATTCTGGAGATCTTTCTGTTTTAGTAAACAAAATATCATCTTTGAGAAAAAAGGGTGAATTTACTGAGGCATTAAATTATTGCAATACTATTTTGGAGAATAATTCAAAATATAACATTGTACTATATCATAAAGAAAGAATCTTGTTTTCAATGGAACAATTTGAAGAATCTATACTTTGTTGCAATAAAATTTTAGAGGACTATCCACGTAATGGAGATGTTCTTTTTGATAAATCTTGTAATCTTGCAATGCTTTCTAGAATAGATGATGCACTTGATATACTTGAAAATGCAATTTCACAAGGAATTCAATATAAAATCAAAGCAAAAAAAACCAAATCTTTTGAAAAACTAACAGACAATCAAAAATTTCAAAAACTAATATCTTAATTCTAAAGCCAGTGAGGAATTTCTAGATATCCCTCTATGCTTTCATGTCTTAATATTTTTAAAAGTGCATTTGCCTGAGGTGTAGAAAGAACAGGCTTGTCAAATTGATTGTCTGTAGAAATTCTAGGACATGCTACTTGAATAAATGCATCTATTCCTTTTAGGTTTTTTAATCTCTCATTTGTGATGTCAGTTAGGGCAAATAATTGAACTGTCTTTCCTTCTTTTTCTAATTCTTTTTTAAATTTTAAAGCAAATACTTTGGATAGTTGCCCTTCTTTGAGTCCAATAATTATTCCAAATGACTGTGCATCAGCTGCCTTGTAAATTGCAAGAGTGGCTTTCTTTTTTAATTTCTGAGCAAATTCTGTGACTTCTCTTACTTCATTAAAATAAGGATCTAAAACATATGTTGGCATATTAGTTGAGAGTGCAATTCCAGCTGCATGAAAATTACTCTGTCCTAAAAAGACATAAGCATCAACTTTGTCTTTGAGTTCTGTTGCTGGATAAAATTCACAACCAAATACTTGACCGTCATTTAGCTGACCCTTACCTTTGCCAATTTTTACTTCAATTCCGCCATTAGTTAAAATCTCATTTACTTTATCCATCTGATGCAAATGTTGGCTATCTGTAACTAGAGATATTTTCTTTCCCTTAAGAATATCAACACATTTTTTGGCGACACTGTCAAATTCTACATCATCATAGGCATTAATTAGAATTAGATTTTTCTCAAATGATTCAGTGTTAATAGTATGTCCTATGTTGAATTGGATTTCTGCCCCTAATACTTTGGCACCATTTGAATTCAGATCACATGTTCCCCAAGTGGTATCAGCTAAAACATATGCAGGAATTCCAAATTTTTTTGTAATATTCATAGCAGTATCTTGTACTTGAGGTAAAATTCCATCAGGACCATTCAGAGACACTGATGCAGGTTTTTTAGATTCAATTTCTTTGAAGATTCGCTCTTCATCTATTACTATCAATTCCAGCTAAGAATATGGCGTTATTAATTTAAACCCACTGTGCATACAACAACTAAAAATGTCTGAAATTCTATAATTCATTTATGACTGACACGCACATACTGAATATTGGTTTTGATGATACAGATTCCCCAAAAGGAATGTGTACAACCTTTCTTGCATACAAAATTGTTGATTTGTTAAAAAAACAAGAGACTGAATTTCTTGACTTTCCTAAATTAATTAGATTTAATCCAAATATTCCTTGGAAAACACGAGGCAATGGGGCAGTTTCTTTGCGAATAAGGACAAAAAATCCATCCAAAATCAAAAATCAAATCAAAAATCTTGTTGAAAAATATTCTGATATCAAAAATGGGGCAAACCCAGGTCTGGTTTTCTATGATAGTGAAGAAATTCCAGAACAATTTACTAGATTCAGCAAACTGGCCTTATGGCAACTAATAAACAGAAATTATGCAAAAAAATTTGCTACAAAAAACAACATTGAATTTTTTTATCAAGGAAATGGTCAAGGTCTTGTCGGTGCAATCGGTGCAATAGGTTATGATTTTAAAGATCATACATTGGAGCTATTAAGTTATAGAAAAAATTCTAAATTTGGAAAAGAGAGAAAACTTTCTGCTAAAAGTGTAAAAACAATGCAGGAAAAAACATTGCCTTATACCTTTAACAGCTTTGATGACAAAAAAGAAAGAGTCTTAATTACTCCTCATGGTCCTGATCCTGTTTTTTACGGCGTGCGTGGCGAAAATGTAGATTCGTTACTACATGCAACAAAAATTTTGAAAACTAGTGAAAAACTAGCAGGTTACATGATATTCAAATCCAATCAAGGTACAGGTGATCACTTGAAAAATGAATTTAATATAACAAATATCCGACCTTATGCTTCAGGAAAAATTACTGGAATTATATCTGATGAACCAAAAATTGTAAAAGGTGGTCATGTTTTTTTCTCTATTATTTCAGATGGACATGAATTACGATGTGCTGTTTACAAACCAACTGGGATGTCTCTTGTAGCATTAAGTTTGATTAAAGGAGACAAGGTTTGCATTGGAGGCGGTATTAGAAAAGCCTCAAAAAACCATCCTAGGATTCTAAATCTTGAGTTTATTGATGTCATTAATCTTGAAAAAAATCTGATAAAATCTAATCCCATCTGTAAAAAATGTGACAAAAAAATGAAATCAAAAGGAAAGAGCCAGGGATATCAATGCACAAAATGTGGCAAAAAATCAGCAAACAAAGTCATTTTAGAAGTTCCTAGGAAAATCAAAAAACAATTACACATTCCTAGTGTTTCTGCACACAGGCATCTTAGCAGACCATTACAAAGAATTGGAAGAATTAACAAGGAATCTAAATTTGATGAATCAACTTCATGGTTTTGTGTATATGAAAAATAAGTAGCGGGGAGTAGATTTGAACTACTGAACTGCGGGTTATGAGCCCGCCGGGATGACCTAGCCCTAAAGAGTCTGGCTTCCCCACCCCGCTGATTCATGAATGAGCACGAGCCGTATATACGCTTTATTAAATTCTTGAAAGTAATTAATAGGATTTGAAATGATTCATTTCTTGTGGACAAAAAACTAAGGATTGCCGGAATTATTGCGGCATTAGCATTTTCAATATTTTATTTGACATCGTCTTCTGATCCTTTACCAATTCCCGAACCACCTTCATCAAAACCTGAAAATAAATCTGTAGAAACTCTAGCAGAAAATCTCGATGAGCCGAGATCCATTGCAGTTTCAGATAACAGAATTTTTGTAACCGAAAAAGATGGACTAATTAGAGTTATTCAAGATAATGCTCTGCTAGATGAACCATTAGCTACATTACGTCCTGCAAACGTATTTGATGGTGGATTATTAGGAATTGCACTTCATCCTGATTTTTCTAACAATCATCTCATCTATGTTTTTTTTACCTATGAAGAAGATGGAAAACTTTGGAATAAAATATTACAAATCACTGAATCAAAAAATAAACTAAAAGACGCAAAAACCATTTTTGATAAAATACCTGGCTCTGTATTTACTAATGGTGGATTTTTAAAATTTGGTCCTGATAAAAAATTATACGTAGGGACTGGAACTGTTTCTGATTCTTCACATCTGCCGCAAGATCTTGATTCATTATCTGGAAAAATTCTACGATTAAACGATGATGGCACCGTTCCTGAAGACAACCCTTTCCCAAATTCTCCCGTATACTCATTAGGGCATAGAAATCCACAAGGAATGACTTGGGACAATACGGGTCAGATGTATCTGGCTGAACTTGGACCTGAAAAAAACGATGAGATTAATCTCATTAAACCAGGAAAAAATTATGGTTGGCCTGAGCAGCAATGCTCAGGTGATAAAAAATTTGAAAACGCAATAATGTGTTATGATCCAAGTATTGAACCTGGTGGAATACTCTTCTATTCTGGTGATAAAATAAACTTGGAGGCTGATTTTGTTATGGCTTCACTTAGGGCCACTAATCTATATCAACTAGATTTTGCTGATGGTCTAAACTCTCAGAAAACCGTTCTAAGTGGGGCTGGGCGTATACGAGATGTAGTGCAAAGCCCAGATGGAAGTCTTTATGTAATTACTTCAAATACCGATGGTAAAGGTTTTCCAGATAGCACGGATGATAAACTATTGAGGATATTAAAATGAGTGACTCATCAATTTCAAAATTTTTTGAAAAAACTAGAAAAGAGCGATTAGATATTGTTGGCAATTTTGCAAATTTATCTGCTGAAGAATTAGAAATTTTACAAAGCAATGATGGTGGTATCTCTTTTGAAAAAGCTGATAAAATGGTAGAAAATGTAATTGGCACTTTTTCCTTACCTTTGGGAGTAGCAACTAATTTTAAGATTAATGGAAAAGACTATCTTATTCCAATGGTCATTGAAGAGCCATCAGTAATTGCTGCAGCATCAAAAGGCGCAAAAATTGCAAGAATTAGAGGAGGATTTGAAGCAACAGCTGATGAATCTTACAGTATTGGACAAATTCAAGTATTAAACACTGATATCAATTTAGCAGTAAAAAAAATACAAGAGTCTTCCAAAGAAATCATCAAGCTTGCAAATTCAAAGAGCAACACATTATCTAAAATAAATAAAGGTGCAAAAGAAGTATCTTGTAAGGAAATTGATACTCCTTTGGGAAAAATGCTGATTGTTGAATTATTAATTGATGTCGGTGATGCAATGGGGGCAAATGTTACAAATACAATGTGCGAAGCTGTTTCACCACTATTGGAAAAAATTACTGGAGGAAGAACACTACTTCGTATTTTATCAAATTATTCCACACGGAGAATCGCAAAGGCAACAGCAGTTTTTGATAAAAAAGAAATTGGGGGAGAAGATGTGGTTGATGATATTATTTTGGCATATCAGTTTGCAGACAATGATGTTTACAGAGCAGTCACTCATAACAAAGGAATCATGAATGGTATCATAGCTGTTGCCAATGCAACAGGCCAAGATAGTAGGGCAATTGAAGTAGCTGCAAATGCATATGCTGCAAGATCAGGCCAATACCGCTCTCTTAGTAAATGGACTAAAGACCGTGAGGGAAATCTCGTTGGATCTTTGGAATTACCTCTATCTGTTGGAATTATTGGAGGAATTGCCAATGTTCATCCAATTGCTAAAATCTGCATGAAAATTCTTCGAGTTTCTTCTGCTCAAGAACTTGCATGTATAATGACTGCAACTGGTCTTGCTCAAAATTATAGCGCCATTAGAGCATTATCTACTGAAGGAATTCAAAAAGGACACATGAGACTGCATGCAAGAAATCTAGCAGCAGCTGCCGGAGCAAAACCTGATCAGGTAGACAAAATTGTCCAGAAAATGATTGATGAAAAGAAAATTTCACTTGATAAAGCTAAAGAAATATTGCTTAATTTAGATGATCTATAATTCTTTTAATGCTTTCAAAAATTTTTCATCTTTCCAAATTTTTTGTTCTGGATAACAATTCAACATTTTACCATTTGGAATATCATAAAATTCCCAATTATTGCACTCTTTGTCATATTCATATGGATTTGTATTTTCAAATTCCCAGTCAAAACCATTGGTAATATTTTCATTAGGGTATTCATGTCCTCTAATCAACGAAATTGTATTGTCTACAAAATTTATTGATATTTCAGCGTAGAGTGCATTAGGATATAGATAAATTACATTAGGATGAGATGTGATTGCATTAAACATATTTTTTGTAACGTATTCATTATGTAGAACAATCACTTTATCATATTTTGATAAAATATTTGGATTTTTATCTAACTCTATATCCGTAATTGAATCATAACCTAATAATTCTAAAACTTTAACTGCATTTGCACTAGATTGTTCTGTTAATTCATCAATAGTTCTAATTTTTGTTGTTAGACAATAATCACACTTTCCCTTGTAAAAATCATAAAATCCATTTTCTGAATATGCACTAGCGGTATATACTGGTATGATAAAAAGCGGCTTATTTTTTTCATCATAAACTCCAATTTCAGCATATGTGTCTGTTAATTCAGGTTTTAATCGAATAGTGCCTTTCAAAGGTATCTCTTGTCCGTTGATTATTCTCATATCCTTTGGATCTACAAAAACTGCAAATAATCCTTTAGTATTCCATTCTATTAATTCTGCATTTTTTGAATTCTCAATATCTTTTGGACTTGCTATGTCTTGAGTTGGATTAAAGTATACAAAATAAACGATTATTGTAATAGATAATAATATTGCTGAACCTAGAATAATTTTTTTAAATAATTTCATTGTGTTATAATTCTAAAAATAAATGAAGTTATTATATACTAAGTTTAGAGACATATAAGAAGAAATGTCTCAAGTTCGCTTTGCAATTCCAAAAGGCAGTCTTGAAGAGGCAACCTTCAAAATTCTTGAAAGATCTTGGACCAAAGTCAACAGAGAAAGCAGAACATATCGAGTATATCTGGATGATCCCAATATTATTGTCAAAATGCTCAGACCTCAAGAAATTCCAACACTAGTATCTGAAGGATTGTATGATGTTGGTATAACTGGTAAGGACTGGATTGGTGAAACCAACTCAGATGTTGAACTAATATTAGATTTAGAATATGGAAAAATTCGACTAGTTGTTGCAATTCCTGATAAATATCACTACAAAAACCTCGATGAAATGGTAGCAGATTATGCTAAAAAGAAAAAAACACTTCGTATCTCATCTGAATATCTGACCACTGCATCAAAATTTCTAAAACAATGTAAATCTTATAAAAAATATTATGGTACAAAGGATCCATTAATTGTGACACCTTGGGTTAGGCTTGGTACAAACAAGAGTGTTCAAATTCATTTATCGTTTGGTGCTACTGAAGCAAAACCACCTGAGGATGTTGATGCAATAATGGATGTCACTGAGACTGGAACTACACTAAAACAAAATAAATTAAAAATTGTTGATGAAGTTCTAACATCCACTGCACATTTGATTGTTAACAAAAAATCTCTAAGGGATCCACAAAAACGTGAAAAAATATTTGATATTGTAACTCTAATGCGAGGTGCTGTGCATGGACAAAAATATCTTCACATCTACCTTAATGTAGAAAAAAAGAATCTCAAAAAACTCCTAGAGCAGATACCCTCTCTTAAAAAACCAACAATAAGTCCACTTAGCGAAGAAGGATGGTATGGAATAAACACAGTTATTCAAAAAGAAGACTTTCACAAACTAATTCCAAAACTAAGGAAAATTGCACAAGGACTAGTAGTTCATGAACCACGACAAATTCTAGAGCTAGAGGAGATTAAGCGTGATGAAGAAAATTGATGAAAATAATTCAAGTAACTAATGTTGAAAAATTTGTAGCCCAAGTATTACCAAAACAGCCACAAAAAAACAAGTCTATAGTAGAATCTATTTTAAAAAATGTACAAAAAAATGGAGATTCTGCCATAAAAAAATATGAGAAAAAATTTGGTGGCGCCGAAATTACTTCATTACGTTTATCACAAAATGAAATAAAAGATGCATTTTCTAAAGTATCTAAAAATGAAATAGCCGCAATACGGTTAGCTAAATCGAGACTGGAAAAAACTGAATATGCTGTAAAATCTATCTTAAAAAATAAAACTATCAACACAGACGGAATCAAAATTTCAAAGAAATTTGTACCAATACAAAGTGTAGGATGCTATATTCCAGGTGGTTTAGCAAGATATCCAAGCTCTGTTATAATGTCTGTAATTCCTGCAAAAATTGCAGGAGTCAAGAGAATAGTAGTTGTATCTCCTCCTAATTCTGATGGAAAAATTGATCCGTTAACTATTGTAGCAGCAGATCTATGTGGTGCAAATGAAATTTACAGAGTTGGAGGTGCTCAAGCAATTGCCGCATTATCATTTGGCACAAAATCAATATCTAAAGTAGACAAAATAGTTGGACCGGGTGGTGCATTTGTAACAATTGCCAAGTCAATGGTTAGCGAGAGGACAGCAATTGACATGCTTGCAGGTCCTACCGAATTAGGAATTATTGCAGATGCAACTGCAAACCCACGATATATTGCACTAGATCTCATCTCCCAATCAGAACATAGCAATGATACTTTTTGTTATTTGATAACAAATTCAGAAAAACTTGCAAAATCAGTAGATAAAATTATCACCGATTTATCCAATAAAATCAAGAGAAATGATTTTGTAAAAACTAGTCTTAAAGAAAATGGCTTTATTGCAATCTGCAAGAATAATTCAGATATGATAAAACTTGCAAATGAATTGGCTCCCGAACACCTACAAATTATGACAAAAAACCCTGATATTTTTGCATCAAAAATCACCTCTTCTGGATTAGTACTGCTAGGAAATAATACTCCGTCATCTGCAAGTGACTATCTTTTAGGCTCAAATCATATTTTACCCACAAATGGATTTGGTAAAATAAGGGGTTCCCTCTCAGTTTTGGACTTTATCAAGATAAACACTCAGATATCTGCTTCAAAGTCAGTTTTATCCAAAATTTCAAAATACATGGAAATATTTACCGAAGCAGAAGGACTTCCAAATCACTATGAAGCAATACAAGGTAGACTAACATGAAAAAAGATTGGATTGGAAAAAAGATAAAAGAATTTTCTTCTCTTGGAGGATATCAAAAACCAGAGTTACATACTGATGCACTTAAACTTGATTCTAATGAAAACTATGTTATCTCTAAACAATTTCAACAAGATCTAATTACTAACGCCAAAAAAAATTGTGATGTCAGGGAATATCCATTAGGCGGAGTAGAACGTTTGATTAATCAACTATCAAAATTTCTTAAAGTACATTCTTCTATGATCGGAGTTGGAAATGGCTCTGATCAAATACTGGATTTAATACTTTCAAATTTTGCATCAAAGCAAACCAGAGTTCTTACATCAAATCCTACATTTGGATTTTTTGAAGAAAGATGCAAACTGTACTCCATTCCGGTGATTGCGATTCCTTTTTCAAGTGATATGACGCTAGATGTCAAAGAATTTCTCAAAGCATCCAAAAATGCCGATATCTTGTATATTGATTCTCCAAACAATCCAACTGGATTTCAGTTCAAAAAAAATGATTTACAAAAATTAGTAAAATCCTTTGATGGATTAATAATAATTGATGAAGCGTACGGTGAATTTGGTGATTTTTCTTTATCTAATATGGTAAAATCTCAAGAAAATCTAATTGTTGTACAAACACTCTCAAAGTCATTTGGTTTAGCTGGTTTAAGATTGGGGTATTTTATTGCAAACAAAAAATTTACAGATGCCTTTAATCAAGTCTTACAATACCCATATCCAGTTAGTACACTTACAATTGAATCTGCAATTCTAGCATTGGAGCAATCTGCTCAAGTGAAAGAAGCAGTACAAATAATCAAAGAAGAGAGAAAAAGAATGATTGAAAATCTTAGAAAATATGATACCTTTGAAGTCTTTGATTCCAAGGCTAATTTTGTACTCTTTGATGCCCATGGCTCTCACAAAAGGGTCTACGATGCCCTTGCAGAACAAGGAATATCAATTAGAAAATTAGGAAAAATTGGAAAACATGATGGCTGCCTTAGAGTTACGGTTGGAACTAAGGAAATGAACTCTAAATTTTTACTTGCAATTCGTGATTTGTTAGGATGATGTTAACAAAAAAACAATCAGGAATCTATATGGATGATTCTATTTCAGATAATTTGATCTCTGCAGATGGAATAATATTTGATTGCGATGGTGTTTTAATTGATATTACAAAGTCTTATGATCTTACAATAGATAAAACCGTGAAATATGTTTTAGAAAATTTTTCTCAAATTGCTGATAGTATTAAAATCGATTCTAAAATTATTGATGGATTCAAATCTAGTGGCGGATTTAATGATGAGGTTGATTTGACATATGCATCAATCCTTTCTCTAGTTGCTGCACAAAAGTTACACAAAAATCAACATGAATTTATTTTTGATGTGATATCTAATGCTGATTCCTCGGGGATTTTATCTGTAGAAAAATACCTTGAGAAACTTGTAGATATCAGCGACATTAAAAACAAACTATCGTACCCTGGAACTCATCATGATAATCTATTGTACCAAATATTTGATCAAATATTTTATGGACCAGAACTCTACATCAAACTCTTCAAACAATCATCTCAATTTTCAGAACCTGGCTTGATAGAAAATGATATTGTTATAGTGAATAATTTTCTAGTTGAAAAACTACAAAAAAAATTTGCTTCTAAACTTTCAATTGTGTCTGGACGAGGAAAAGAATCAGTCAGATATTCTCTTAAACAATTATTGGATAAATTTGATCTGAAAAATTCTGCATTTCTGGAAGATGAGCCAAGAGAACTTGCAAAACCAAACCCTGAATCATTAATTCGTTCAATTAATGGCATGAACAGTAATCATTGCATTTACGTTGGAGACTCGATGGAAGATTTTATCATGGTTAAAAAAGCTACAGAGCAAGGCTGTAAAACCACTTTTTGTGGAATTATAGGAACCAGCAAAAATCCACAAGACAAACTGGAATTATTTCAGCATAATGGGGCTAAATTAGTCTTGGAATCTATTAATCTACTTCCGAAGATGTTAAATTTAGAATAAGACAAAGTACAACTCCCGTGAAAAATATGACACCAAGAAAAAGCTCCGTAAACCGTAGTACAAAAGAAACCAGCGTATCAGTATCTGTTAATTTGGATGGAACCGGAAAAACCACCATTCATACTGGAATTAATTTTCTTGATCACCTAATCACAGCCTTTGGAAAACATGGTATGATGGATCTTAATGTTAATGCAAAATCAAATGATAAAATTGAGCATCACTTGATTGAAGATACTGCAATTACTATAGGCTTAGCCATTGACAAAGCTTTGGGAACAAGAAGTGGTATTACTAGATTTAGTTATGCGTCTGTACCAATGGATGAATCACTAGCAGAGGCTTCAGTTGATCTTGTAAAAAGACCATTTTGGAAACTAGTGTTGTCAATTAAACGAAACACAATTGAAGATATCTCAAAAGAAGATTTGGAACACTTTTTCCAATCACTTCTTCAAAACCTAAACAGCTGTATTCACCTTACTGTAAAGTATGGAGATAACGATCATCACAAGGTTGAAGCTGCCATCAAATCTCTAGCTGTAGCATTTAGAGAAGCATCTTCATATGACAAAAAACAAAAAGGTATCCCAAGTACAAAAGGTTCAATGTAATGGTAAATCTTGCAATATTTGATTATGGCGCTGGAAATATTTTCAGCCTAAAAAATTCACTTGAAAAAGTAGGAGCTATAGTAGACGTCATTAGTAATTTTGACAAGCCAAATATTTACTCTGGACTTTTACTCCCAGGAGTAGGAAACTTTGATCCTGCAATAAAAAGTATCTACCGACACTCAAAAACAGACTTTAACGATTATGTCAAAGACAATACTCCTGTTTTAGGAATTTGTCTTGGCATGGAAATGTTTTTTGAGAAAAGTGAAGAAGGAAATGAAAAGGGATTGGGTGTAATTAAGGGCGATGTAATTATCCTTCCACCTTCAATGAAAGTTCCGCATATGGGATGGAATAATTTGGAAATTAAAAAATCTGGGAAAATACTTGAAGGAGTAAAAGATGGCGCTTGGGTATATTTTGTCCATTCCTATCGTGTAAAACCTGTTAATGATGACATTATTACAGCAGAATCTGATTATGGAATTAAGGTGCCTGCAGTTGTTGAGCAGAATAACTTTATGGGAACTCAGTTTCACCCAGAAAAATCTGGTAAAGTAGGCAAAATCATGATTCAAAACTTTCTTGATGTGTGTAAAAAATGAAAATTATTCCTGCAATTGATCTGATGAATGGTCAAGTAGTACGACTCTACAAAGGTGATCCTAGCCAGAAAACTGTGTATAGCGATAATCCCATCGAAGTAGCAAAAAAATGGGAAGCAAATGGTGCTGATATGCTTCACTTAGTAGATCTAGATGCAACTCTGGGTAGGGGCTCAAATCTTCTGATAATTAAAAAAATTCTTGAACAGATTTCAATTCCAATTCAAGTTGCTGGTGGGCTAAGAGATGAATCAATAATAACTGATGTTTCAAAAATTTCTAATAGGGTTGTTTTAGGTACATTAGCATTCAAAGACAAATCTACACTAAAAAAATTATTGTCAAATTTGGGACCTGAAAAAATTGTAATCTCGGTTGATCATATCGATGGTGAGATAGTAATACATGGATGGCAAAAAGAAACAGGCATTAAATTAATTGATGCTATGCAAGAATTTCTTGCACTGGGGTTTTCTGAGTTTTTGTTAACAAATGTTAGTCGTGATGGAACACTTGAAGGACCTGATTTGGAATTTTTAGAGCAAGCATGTCAATTAGATAACGCACATGTAATTGCAAGTGGAGGAATTTCAAATATAAAAGACGTACAAGATGTAAAACAAAAAAATGCGTTTGGAGTAATACTGGGTAAAGCACTTTATGAGAATAAAATTTCAATTGAGGAGGCAAAACAAATAGCATGACTCTTACAAAAAGAATAATTCCATGCCTTGATGTAAAAAATGGCCGAGTAGTAAAGGGTCTTCATTTTGAATCAATTAAAGACGCAGGAGACCCTGTAGAATTGGCTGAAAAATATAGTAATGAAGGTGCAGATGAACTTGTTTTCTTGGATATTACTGCATCTGATGAACAAAGAAAAACAATCAAGGATTTGGTTAGAAAAGTTGCAGAAGTAATTGATATTCCATTTACAGTTGGAGGTGGTATAAAATCATTGGAAGATGCAAGAAATATTTTACTTAATGGTGCTGATAAAGTAGGAATCAATACAGGTGCAATAAAAAATCCTCAAGTTATTACTGAACTAATGGAACTATTTGGAAGGCAATGTGTTGTAGTTGCAATTGATGCTAAAAGGAATTTCGATATTCAAAAAGACAAAAATATCTTTTCTGAGAATGGAAAACAATTTTGGTTTGAAGTTTTCATTTATGGTGGAAAAGAAGCAACTGGAATTGATGTCATTGAATGGGCAAAAAAAGCTGAAAAACTGGGTGCAGGGGAAATACTTCTCACCAGCATTGATAAAGATGGTACCAAGGACGGGTATGACATCTTGCTAACTAGGGAAATTGTCAACTCTGTATCTATTCCAGTTATTGCATCTGGTGGATGTGGCAAACCAGATGATATGGTGGACGTTTTTAAGAAATCAAATGTTGATGCCGCTTTGGCAGCTTCTATATTTCACTATCAAACTCATGGTGTAAATGGAGTAAAGATGTATCTTAAAGACAAACAAATTCCTGTAAGATTATAAGCAATACTTTATGATTTAAAATAATGAAAAAATCAATTGATGACATTGATTTTGCAAAAAGTGATGGACTGGTTCCCGTAATTGTTCAAGACGCAAATACTAAAGATGTATTGACTCTAGCTTACTCTAACAAAGAATCACTTGAGCTGACTAAAAAAACTGGCAACTCTTGGTTTTGGAGTCGTTCTAGAAATAAACTTTGGATGAAAGGCGAAGAATCAGGCAATACGCAAAAAGTAAAAGAAATTCTTGTGGATTGCGACTATGATGCAATTATTTATCTGGTAGAACCATCAGGACCAGCTTGTCATACAGGTGAGAAAGTTTGCTTTCACAATAATTTGGAAAAATAATTTAACAGACAGGTTCAATATTTGTCACTGGAATAACATCATCTGTTATTTCAAAATAGAGGTTTGGATAATCTGTTCCTCTAAAAACTACTGCCCACTTTCCCATTATGTCATCAACTGAACATATTCCTCTAGCTTTTGAAAGCTGAGGTTCTAAATAATAATTAAATGCATCTTTTTTTTGGCCATCAAATGGTATTGTCAAGTATACAGAATAATGTGTATCATTTAAGGGTCTCATAAATGTAACCTGTCCTTTTTCATTTGCATTTAATCCGCCAATTACTAGGAAAATCTTTTCGCCTATTGCATATTTGCTTCGATCAATTTGGAATGGTCCAGAAGTTAGCCATTCTCTTTCTTTTGGTGAATATTCATTTTCCAAATTAATTTTTTCAACTTCATCTAACTTTTCTTGAATCTCTGGACTCTCAGTTTCTGGTTTTACTTCCTTATCTAATGCATCTTCAACTTTTATTACATCTGATTTCGGACTGGATATCAAAACTATAGCTAAAATAATTACAAAAACACTGACTCCTGCTGTAATGCCTATACTCAGTCCTTTTTTCACGTATTTTATTTTCTAGAAATATCTAAAAACCTTCCTCATAATTGGAAAATCTCTAGAACATAGATTTTTCTTCAAACTATGTCAACTCTACAAATTTTTTATAAAGATGAGTAAATTTTCATTATATTTTTTACTAAGTAAAGTTAAGCAGTACTTAACTTGATATTAGGATTTTTTATGTATAGTCTGAAAGGAGAAACTGATCTTGGCTAGAACATCACTACAATGCAGAGAATGTAAAAAAGACTATGATACTGCTTTCAAATATATTTGCGATGACTGTTTTGGACCTCTTGATGTAAAATATGACTTTCCTACAATTACCAAGAATACATTTACAAATCGTGAACACACCTATTGGAGATATTTTGAATTATTGCCAATAGAAAACAAATCCAATATTGTCAGCATTGGTGCAGGAATGACACCTCTTCTCAAAGCTGATAATCTTGGAAAAAAATTAGGATTAAACAATCTTTACATCAAAAATGATTCTGTAAACCCAACATTTTCATTTAAAGACAGACCCGCAGGAGTTGCAATATCAAAGGCAAAGGAATTTGGATTGTCAGCTGTTGGTTGTGCATCTACTGGCAATTTAGCAGCTGCAACTGCAGCACATGCAGCCAAAGCTGGATTGCCCTGTCATGTATTTGCACCAAGTAATATCGAGATGGCAAAAATTGCACAAGCATTATCATATGGCGCAAATTACATTGCAGTGGATGGAACATATGATGACGCAAATAGAATAGCTGCACAGATTGGTGATAGTAAAGGAATTGGAATTGTAAATATTAACATGCGTTCTCATTATGTAGAAGGTTCCAAAACACTTGCATACGAAGTTGCAGAACAACTTGACTGGCAAGTTCCTGATCAACTCATAGTTCCTGTAGGAAGTGGTGCAATGCTTAATGCAATTTGCAAAGGATTTGAAGAACTGCAACAAGTTTCATTGCTTGATGATGTGTCCAATATGCACATGATTGCAGCGCAACCACATGGATGCGCACCTATTGTTGATGCATTTAAGAAAAATAGTACAGAGGTAATTCCAGTTGAATACCCTGATACCATTGCAAAGAGTTTGGCAATAGGTGATCCTGGAGATGGCAGATATGTTTTGAAAAGATTACAACAGTACAATGGATTTGCCGAAGAATGCAACAATAAGGAAATTCTAGATGCAATATTGCTTTTGGCTAGGACTGAGGGGATATTTACAGAGCCTGCAGGAGGCGTTTCTATATCTGTACTCCAAAAGATGGTAGAACAGGGAAAAATTGACAAAAATGACTCTGTAGTGTGCTATGTTACTGGAAATGGATTAAAAGCAACTGAGGCAATAATGGAAATTTTGCCAAAACCAAAAGTAATGAAAGCAAATATCGCAGAAATATCGGCGGTAGTAAACTAGTGGCAAATATCACATTTACAATCCCATCAGTACTAAATCAAGGTGGAGGAGAAAAAAAGACAGAGATATCAGCTGATTCACTTACTGATGCATTTTCAAAAATCTCCCAAGTTATGGGTGATGACTTTAAGAGAAAGGTTTTGGAAAATGATGGAACACCGCGTTCTTTGATTAATATTTACATTAATGGAAAAAATTCAAAATTTTCTAGCGGTATGGAAACTGTTCTGAATAATGGTGATGAGGTCTATATTTTACCTGCAGTAGCTGGTGGTTCTGGAGAACTATCTGCAAAAGAACTAGATAAATTTTCTCGTCAAGTAATGCTTGAAGAGATTGGTTATCAAGGACAACTAAAGCTAAAAAATGCAAAAATCTGCGTTGTAGGTGTAGGTGGTCTAGGTAATCCAATTACTACAAGATTGGCTGCAATGGGTGTTGGTACTTTACGAATTGTTGATAGAGATGTAATAGAATTATCTAATTTGCATAGACAGACAATGTTTGATGAATCAGATGTTGGTCAAGTAAAAGTAGAAGTTGCTGCAAAAAAATTACAAAAATTAAATCCTGATTGTAAAATAGAGGCACTAGCTATTTCAGTAAATGATTACACTGCACTTGAAGTGGTTGAAGGATTCGATGTTGTAATTGATGCACTTGATAGTGTTAATGCAAGATATGCACTAAACAAAGCATGTGTTAAACTTGGAATTCCATTTGTTACCGGTGCTGCAGTTGGAGTATCAGGGCAAGCATTTACAATTCTACCAAAAGAATCTGCATGTTACTATTGCATGTTTCCTGAACTAAACGAAGATACAATGCCTACTTGCAGTATTGAAGGAGTTCATCCATCTATACTATCTATAGTTGGAGGAATTGAAGTATCAGAAGCTGTCAAAATTATTATTGGGAAAAAACCTAACCTTTCTGAAAGAATTCTCCACATCGATTTAGAAAATCTTGACTTTACCAGCACTAGAACATTTAGAGCTGAAGAATGCCCAATTTGTGGAACAGGAAAAATTGCAGTTGTACCAAAAGAAGAACTAATCTTAGAAGAATTATGCGGTAGAAATCGTGGCAAAAGAACATTTTCCATAACACCTACTAGTACATTTGATCTAGATGTTAATTCAGTAACTAGTGTAGCAAAAGAGAAAGGATTTCTAATTGAGAATCAAGGTCAACTGGGATTGTCATTGCGAAGCAATGAAATGTCAATTAGTTTTATGAAAAAAGGCTCGGCTGTAGTTGTTGGACCAAAAGACGAGCAAGAAGCCATATCATTGTATAATGAACTTCTAGGAAAAAAGACACTGACTAAAAGCCATTAGATTTTCTAAACTTTGGAAAAAAATTTCTCATTTCTATTTTCTGGTGTGAATTCTCTGCAAGTGTTGTATTGCCTTGAGTCTATTGTTTGATCCCTTCTTTCTTCTGGATACTTTTCTTTGTACTCGGATTAGTGGTTTTAACATTTTTTTGAGATTCAATGGGTTTAGTGTGTTATGTTTGTCTGAATCATATGCAAATGACTTTATTCCAACTGATTTTAAAAGGTTGATTTTTGGCGGATTCACCTTGACTAGTTCGCATGTGAGACATGCATACCATTTGCCTGATCTTGTTTTTGTCACTATTGCTTGTTTGATGTTATCTGGTGTATCTCTATGTTTTTTTATTCTGATATCTCCAATCTTTGAAAGGAATAGTTTGTTATTATTTAGTTTGAATCCTGACTGGTTGTATGTGAATGTTCTAAATTCATTGTATCTGACAAATCTTAATTGCCCTGTCTTGTGACCTTTCTTGGATCGTTCAATTAGTGATTTTTCTGCTCCTTCTATTTGTGTTGATACCATTTGAAGCATTTTACTATGGTAATTGTAAAGCCATGGTTCTGATTGTTTTAATTCTGTTAAAATGTAATTCATATCGTTTCTAGAAAGAAATGATTTTTGAGCTTGCTCTACAAACTTGTTGTATACCCTTTGCAAACATTGAGATTGTTTTGTAATTTATACTCCTGTTCTAAATTTGGATAGTCGAAACTTGTAGTTTTTCATATTTTTTGTTTTGCTAATCATTATACAACATCTAGTTATTATGATATAGTTCACTTTCATCTCCCCTCTAAAGAGTGTGGGTTTTCTAGCTAACAAGGAAAAATTAGAAATGAAGATAATATTTTGAGATGCAATACACTTAAGGGGGCTAGAATCTTTTCTTACTAATGAAATTGTAACCTAACATATTTTAAAGAAAATGGGGTTGTTTTCACGTTAGCACAAGCGATTATCTGATAGACTAGTCCATAATACTGACAGATTTGTATATGAACCGGACATAAATGTACGTGTGGCTTAATATAATAGCTTGACTAACAATAAACTACCAATGATAAAAATTAACATTAAATTCTATTTTGTAATATCTGTATTGATACTTTCAGCTTCAAGCATGGTACAAAATCAGGCCTTTGCATCACACCAATTAGACCTTGGAACAGCTGAACCTTTCGTTATACTCGCAGGCGATGAGATAACCAACGGCGTATCAGGCCAACTAGTTACAGGTGATACGGGACATGTTTCAACATTATCGAATCCATTCACTTATGTAACTGGTAGTGACTTTGCAGGTGCAGGATCACTTGGAACTCCAGCAACTCTTGGAACTCCACTTGGCGATGCACGTGCTGTATATGATGCCTTTGGAATATGGGATGGAGTAACTAATACAGGTCTAGCATGTACATTTACATTCGCAGATGGAGCAATTGATCTAGCCGCTGATACAACACACGGTCAGATCAATCAATATGAACCTGGTGTATATTGTATCAATGGAGCAGCTAGTATCGGAACCGCCGGAATTAACATCAACGCCACTGGAACAGTCGTATTCAAGATTAACGGTGCTTTCACAACAGTATCAGGCTCATCTGTCACATTTAGTGGGACAGCTAGCAGCAATACTGATTCTGGTAACCTATACTTTGCATCCGTAGGTCCTGCGGCTGCGGCTTCAATGTTTGGAACAGAGCAGTTCTCAGGAACTGTAATGACAGGATTAGCAGCAATCACAGTAGGTGCAAACACTAATGCCACAAACGCCAGATTCATATCTGAATCTGACGTTACGATAGGAGGAGGCGCTAACATCTTTACAGTCCCACCATCTGTACAGCATGAAACACCAGTTGATACTCCAACAGTACTAGTCAAGCGTGGTGATGGTGATGATAAATCAAAGACAAAACCAACATTTGGTACATCCTATCAGACCAACAAACCATTTGTTATTGATGGATTTGGTTATGATACATTCACAAAGACAATTACTGACAACTTCCATACTCAATTTGACATGGTAGATATTCCAACAGGTGTTGACTATACCTTCTTTGTCACGGGATACTTTGCAAACGAACTCAAGATACAAGAGTTTTGTTTCGGTGTTCCAGAGGCAGGACAGGGATATTTGGCAGAGTCATGCGTTGAAGTTCATTTTGATTCGGTACGTGGCGATGACAAAAATATCACTGACATCAAAGTAGTACAGGATTCAGAAGTAATTGGCGATGTTTCTGCAAAACATGAAATGGTAAGTTGTAATGTGCCTGATAACGTAAAAGCATGTGACAAGACAACAATAACAGTAGTTTTCCTAGAACCATTGAATCATAAAGTAATGATGATCAAGGGTATTGATTGGAAAGCAAGAACTGCTGAGACATATTTGAATGAAGGATTCAATATTGACGGTAAGCAATTCACTGAATTGCCAACTGCAATGATTCCATCACCAACAAAATATGAAGGTCTGATAAAAGTTACAGAATCAGAAAAGTACAGTGATATCTGGATTTCCGATGATGGAAGAACATTTGAGAGAAACAGTTACGGAACATTTACTCAGATCAACCAGTCATTTGAAATACATCAAGATACAGGTGATATGAAAAACCGTAATCATTCTGCATTTGCTCAATGGAAGATACAACAAGCATTGAATGCCAAATCTGTATTCAACAGTGATAGTATTCAGTCAGTATTGCCAGATTCATTTACAATTATGAATGGTGATATGGACAAACGAGAACAATTCCTTATTGACCACAATATGATGTGGATTAGGGATTAATCCTCTTTTCTTATTTTAACAAGTTAATTTTTTCTTGAATTCTGACAGAAAGAGGCTTTAGCATCTTTTTGAGGTTCAATGGGTTTGGTGTTACATGTCCTTGAGAATCATAGACAAATGACTTGGCCATACCATTTCACTTTAGCCCTAGTTTCTTTTTGACCTGCTCTGATGTGTATACTCGTCCTGCTTTGATGTTTTTGATTACTTGCTTAACACATCATCTTCTTGGGTGATTTTTAAAAGACGAGTAATCAGTCTCATATAGGTTTCTCCAGGGTGGTTCATTTGTTTTTTGAGATCGTTTTTGACCTTTTTAGAAAGCTTTATTGTACTTTGTTCCATGGTATACTACATTATACTTTAGTATATTATTATATTATTATATAAAAATGATTTGTTATTTAAAATAAAATCTGTGTGATATCTGGATATATCATAACAAGAATCACCAAAAAAATCAAAGACGACTAGCATCTAAAGTTTGAACAATTCATTTCTGAGTGTCTTTTTTGCAGAAAACCCGAGGTTCTTTTCTGCCAAGAATATCTCTGCAACACTGTTTTTTATGTCACCTTTTTTACTCTCTATGTATTACGTCTAGTTTCTTTCCTGAAACTAAAATAATCATATCTGCCAATTCATTTATGGAAATAGACTTGCCGCTTGCAATGTCGTATGTGTTAGTATGATTTGATGATATGGCACATTCAAATGATTTCACAACATCATAAACTGATACAAAGTCCCTTGTCTGATTATCATCTCCATAAATTACAAGTGGCTTGTTCTCTGAAATATTTTTTAAAAATTTAGAAATCACACCGGCATATTGATCATTTTGCCCCTTACCATAAACATTAAAGATTCCCAAACATATTGCGTCAAATCCAACTTCTGCAAATTTTCTTACCTGTTGCTCCGCATCTAATTTGCTTTTACCATATGGTGATAGCGGTTCTATCTTTGATTTTTCCGTGATTGGCAATTCATTACAAAACGGAGGCGAGAAAGCTCACACCCTTTAGGGTTGGGAATATGTCAGAGTTACCATACACTGCTGCAGATGATGCAAAAATTATTTTTCCTATCTTGTTTTGCACACAACACTTTAAGACATTAATTATTCCATTGACATTTACATTAATGGTATATCCTGGATGAATAACAGATTCTGCTACATCTGACTTTGCAGCAAGGTGAATCACCACATCAAAATTTCTAGCAGGCTAATAATTTTTTAAAATCCAACACGTCTCTGATAAATTTAGCTCCTCTCTGAATTAGAAAAGAAATTTTCTCTATAGAACTATTTGATAAATCATCATAGATGGCAATCTGTGTATTATCCAAAAGATGCTCTACAAGATATCTTCCAATGAAGCCGGCACCGCCAGTAAACAAAATATTCAATGAAATATTTCTTAAACTACGCAATTATCCATGCTTTTGATTAAATCAAAGGAATCAAATCAAAATAAAACTATAAAATATTTACAAATATAATCAAAAAATGACCAAGATCTTACTGTCCTGATCTAAAAACCGCACAAGATTGTAATAATTATATAATAAAATCAATAAATTACATAAACACCCCCATCAGGCATGAAATATCTACAAAAAATACTTGATTTGTGGACAATTCGTCCATTAGCCTTATATAGAAATTTTTAAGAGAAAAGCCAATAACATGAATAACGAAATAAAACGAAAAATAACTAGTCTTACATTAATGACAATTATGTTAGCAGGCGGTATGTTTGCAGCTGTACCTTCAATGGTACCAGCAGCACATGCAGCCAACGCTAACCTATTTGTCTCCGCAGAAAACTCACAGTTCGATAACTACATGTCAGGACCTCAGGTCATTGAAGTAGTTGTAATTGATTCGGACATTAACGATACAGATCAGTCAAAAGGTGAACCAGACGTTACTGTTAACGGCAAGACCCTGAGAATGGTACAAGCCGTAGACGGTAACTGGTATGGATACTTTGCAGATAAAACAATGGCTCAAACCGCAGACGATACAACAACTGTTGATGGTCAAGGTTTGGACTATGGTACATTCTGTGCAAACGACTCTGTCTCAGGTGATGTTACATTTACTGAAACTGTAGGTATTGCAATTCCAGGAATAGGTGGTTCTAACGGCTTGGCCACACCATCTTCAGCCTGTACAATAATTCCAGTAGCAGATCAAATGAACGTACTAAGAGAAACTAAACAGGAAGTAGTGCCAGTCGGTACAGTAACTAGAGGTCAAATTGGTCTCGGTACTACCAATGTCACTTCATCCTTATTCCTTGGACCAGCTAGTAACACTTTTGCTGTCTTAGGTTTCTCAACGGTAACCAATGATCCTACGTTAGGTGACGAAACCGTCATCACAGGAGATCTTGGTTTATTCCCAGGTACATCAGTCACTGGATTTCCTCCAGGAACTGTAACAGGAACACAACACATCGCCAATACAGCTGCAGAAAATGCTCGAATTGATGCCACTGCTGCATTTATTGCACTAGGAGACGAAGAAGACGCAGATTGTGACAACTTCGCCCCTTGGCCAGTTCCTTCTGGTGAAGTACAACTGAATGGACTAACACTCGGCCCAGGAATTTATTGTTCTGATACAGATTCATCACTGAATCTAGCTAATGAAGGACTACTCACTCTTGACGGCGATGGAGTTTACATCTTCAGAGCAGGCAGCACACTCGTCACGATTAATGGCTCTAATGTAGCCCTAACCGGCGGCGCAACAGCTGACAACGTCTTTTGGCGTGTAGGCTCTTCTGCAACTCTTGCATCAACAGATAATGGTATTACAAATAACTTCTTTGGAACCGTAATTGCTGACGCATCAATCTCACAATCTGGTGGTATTGATGGTAGCTTCTTAGATATAGAAGGCAGATTATTTGCCCTAAATGGAGCAGTTACATTTGCATCCTCTACTCTAGTTACACTCCCAACAAGTGGTGTAGCAGGAGCAACAACAGAAGCAAGTCAATGGCCAATTATACAACTCTATACTCTAAACCCAACTGGTAACGTTGTGATTCAGTACAACAAAGGTGGTGGTGCTCAAAGCACAACACTAACTTTTGATACTGTTGACCAATTTGCCAATGCAAGTTTGGATAAAGCAAAGTATACACGAGGCGCTGAAGTACACGTTACTGTAACTGATCCTTGGCTTAACATAGACCCAACCGATGAAGATTCTTGGACATTTGGTACGGCAAACACATTGTCTACTAACTACCAAGTCTTCAACGAAAACGGTGATGTAGCAGGAGCAGGAGCTACTGGTGGTATCATAAACATCGCTGATACTCTACCATCATTGATGGTAGAAACCAACGGTGTAATGATTCTAAATGCTGATAAACAAAACAGTGGAACCAAAGTTTTGACACTACAAGATAACGGTGATACCGTTCTCAATGACTGTAGTCAAAACTTGAACACATGTACTGCAACAAACTTGGCAGGATCAGGCTTAGGTATCAATACCCAACCAGTTACAATTACTGAACAAGGACCAAACTCTGGTATCTTTGGAACATATGATGAATCAGATGCTTCCGTAATCAAAATTACAGATATTGCCCTCAGAGGCACATCTGGATCCATTGATTATAACGAGACACCAAGAACTGTCCTAGTGGGATTTGACTTTGCAACAATTGATATCGCACCAACTGATGCTGATTGGACCTCTGGAGAAGAGATTCCAATCACACTAGTTGATGGTGATGTTAACAAGAATAGTAGAGCTGATGAAGATCTAGACTTGAATAATCCAAATGTGACATTGATTCCAGCCTTAATGACTGGTGATCCATTCACATTGGGTGAAGCAGGTATAGGCAATCCAGACATAAAAGCTGTTTGGACTAGTACTATTGCAGTTAATGATACTGACGACACATTTGTAGAATCCACAATAGACCTTGGAACAGCTAGTACATTTGGTGTCTTGGGTGCCTCAACGGTAACCAATGATCCTACGTTAGGTGCAAATACCACCATTAACGGAGATCTTGGTTTATTCCCAGGTACATCAATTACTGGCTTTGGTCCAGGAATTGTAAATGGAAACATAGAGAACGGCACTGCAGCTGCAGCCGCGGCTCGAATTGATGCCTATGCTGCATGGAATGCACTAGGAAACCAAACATGCACAAACACAGCTCCTTGGCCATCATCTCCTCCAGGTGAAGTACAACTGGATGGATTATTACTCGGCCCAGGTGTTTATTGTTCTGGTTCGTCAATTAATCTAGCTGACAATGGACTACTTACTCTTAGTGGCAATGGAACTTACATCTTCAAGGCAGAAAGCACACTCGTCACGATTTCAGACTCGAATATAGTCTTAGATGGTGGTGCAGATGCTGCAAACGTCTTTTGGTATGTAGGCTCTTCTGCAACTCTTGCATCAGAAACTGTTCCGGGAGCGACCAATTCAACTTTCCCAGGAACAGTAATTGCTCTTGCATCAATCTCACAATCTGGTGGTACATTTAACACCTTCTTAGAAATAGATGGTAGATTGCTTGCACTAACAGGAGCAGTTACATTTGCATCCTCCACTATAGTTACAGTCCCAGGTGCTTCAACAACCACTCCATCGTTCGACTTCCCTGCAGTAATAACTGTTCAGAAGTTTAGTGAACGAGCATTAGTAACCGCAGATGAAGGTTTTAGTGCTAGTACACTTGTTGTAGATTTGGGAACAACTCTTGATGAACTTAGACAATCAATCAGAAACCCAGAATCAGGTAACTTCCATGGATTTAACTTCCTTAACTTAGATGTTAGAAGTATCTCCAATACAGGTACCTTTGACGTTTACTTGTTAAACAGTGCCAGTGATATTATCACAGGTACCGAGTTTAATGATGACGGTACAGTTGGCTCATTGTTGATTGCAGAAAATGTCAGCCCACAAAGCTTGACACTACTGAATCAAACAACTTCTAATGCAGATCTATTTGCAAATACCGATCTAACCGATAACGTTGGATTGGCTATTGTTAGTAGTGATGCTAATTTGCCAAAAGGAACAACTGATCCTATTGTCGTAGACTTCTTCTCCTATGGATTCTTAAATGATGGATTTGAGCAAAACGAAAGAATTGCCAACCAACTCATCAGATTTGAACTAGAGGAAACAGGTGATAACACAAGTACCTTTGCAGGTAGCTTGGAATTCATCATGTTGAATCAGCTAAACATACTTGATGAAAACACTTACCTAGACCTATCTCCAATTGACAATGAACCAACTTTCATTGTAATTGAAGACTTGGATGATGAAGAATCTCCAAGAGTCAACTATAATGACTTGGGTGCAGATGGTGTTACAGGTCAAATTGCTGATCAAGAAGAAGCACAAGCTCACTCTGGTGTTGTCTCATTTGATGCAAGTTCCTACAAGACTGCTAGCACAGTTACTATTACACTTGAAGACTTAGATCTTAACGTCGATTCTGATCTTATTGATATCTATACCACAGTCACCAACCCTGGTACATTATTTGATGTTGTTGGAAACGACTCCACATCAATTTTGTTATCCAACGGCGATGATCTTGGTAGATTACTAGATATCACCTTTGATGATCAAAAATGGACTACTCCAACAGTTGCCTCCTGTGCCACCTCATTATCTAATGCAGGTGTTACAGATACAGGTTTAGGTGCAACCGGATTTACTCTGGTTGAAACCGGATCTGAAACAGGTATCTTTGTTGGTGACTTCGAAATCCCAGCTCAATGGTGCAGAACAGATGCAACAGCATCTGAATCTGTCACCGGTCTCGATATGGAAGTCAACTATGTTGACTTTAGAGATGCATCTGGTGAAGTCATTGAAGTAGGTGATGGTGCAGGCGTTCGCGCAAACACCGGATCCGTCAGTCTCGATAGAACCGTTTACCCAGTGCCATTTGGTACCCCAAGTGACTTTGCATTGAGTGCAGTAACTCAACCAACAGGAAGATCAGTTTTCCCAATCCACCAAAGTGGAATGGATGCAACAGCAGGTCTTCAAGCTGGCGAGTTCATTACTAACGGTGATCTAATCCTCCATGTCAGAGTTAATGATCCAGACTTCGATACAGTCGCAAGTGGTGAAGATTTAATCGCTCAAAATAACGCAGGAGTAGCCGTAGGACCTGTCAAGATCTCTGTTATCAGAGGTTCTTCAGAAGTCGTACTAGGTTATGCAGGCGGTCCAACCATATTGAATGGTCTAATTGACGTTGCTGATAACAATGCCCTTTCAGCCAGACAATTTGGTCCAATGAGTGAAATCTCACCAGATGCGGGAATATTCGAATCTGATATTATCATTAGATATACTGATGGTCCATCTAACAGCCAGTGTCCAACCACATTGGAATATTCACCATTAAATGGTGATAGTCCAACTAGTCTGAACCCTGTAGGTGATAGATTTGATGACGCCACTGTCAACAATTATTGTATCTTACAAGGAGATATTCTCCAAGTAGAATACACTGATCCAGCTGACGCAAGTGGTGATGTCAATACTATTACTGACTCTGCTACATTTGACCTAAGAAACGGTGTATTGCAATCTGACAAATCAGTGTACATTATTGGATCTGATATGATCTTGACCCTCATTGAGCCAGACTTTGATTTGGACAATGATCAGGCTGAGACATATGACTTGGACTTAATTGAATGGGACTCTGATGCCGCAACCGTCACCATGGGTGACGCTGGTGCCTCAGCAGCCGCATTTGACCCAGAACCATTTAGCTTTAGAGAAACAGGTGATAGTACTGGTATATTCCAGATTGTCATCGAAATTCCAAACGAGTTAGATGGTGATAAATTAGAAAGAGGAGAAGAAATTGTCCTCGAGTACAGTGATTGGGGTCCATCTGGATCTGACTTTGTAGGTGATGAAGATGAGGATGTCAACTTGACAATCTTTACTTCAAACTTCGGAGCAACTGTAGAGCTTGACCAAAAAGTTTACACTTGGACTGATAAAGTATACATTACTATCGTAGCCCCAGATCACAACTTTGACAGTAATCTAGTTGACGAAATCGGAAACTCTGACGAGGACCCAATAAAGGTCTCAACCAGAGGTGACGATATTGACAACTACAAACTAGTCGAAACAGGTACTGACACAGGCATCTTTACTGGTGAGGTAATTCTTACCGGATTTACACATGATGCTGATGGCGATACCTCAACTGGTGACTCTATTGGTAATGATGTAATAACCCAAGCTTCCGCTGGTAGTGGTCCAACAGATGGACTCTTAACAGCTGATGATGATGACGGCATTACTGTCTCCTTTGAATTCTCAGAGGATGAAACAATTGTCGGTTCAGCATTAATCAGATGGAATATTGGTGAGGTTCAGTGGCTTGAAGCAAGCTACCCAGCAAGCGGTACAGGTGTTGTAAGAGTAATTGATCCAGACATGAACTTAAATCCAGAAGCCGTCGACAACTTTGTTGCCGATGTGTGGTCTGACTCAGATGCCGGAGGTATTGACCTAACTGTAACTGAGACTAATGAGGCAACCGGAATATTTGAAGGTACAGTGTTCTTCACTGTAACTGATGAATCATCTGGTCACAGACTCAGAGTCGCAGAAGGTGACACTGTCACTGCAGAATATGAGGACAATACACTACCTAATCCATACACAACAGCAGATGAACTTGATATCTCTGCCACTTCCCTAATCGGTACTGTTGTACCACCTCTCGAGAGAGCACCAGCTGCTAACTTGAGAACAGTTGATGCATTCGGTAACAGCTTAAGTGCTGTTAGCGTTGATCAACAGGTGCAAATAACTGCCGACTTGGCAAATGGTCAGGATAGAGAGCAAGCATTTGCTTACTTGGTACAGATTCAGGATGGTAACGGTGTTACAGTCTCACTAGCATGGATTACAGGTTCACTATCTGCTGGTCAATCATTCAGCCCTGCTTTATCATGGATCCCAACTGAAGCTGGCACTTATACTGCCACTGCATTTGTCTGGGAATCTGTTGATAATCCAACGGCATTATCACCACCAGTAAGTACAACTATAATCGTACAGTAAGAAACTAGTTCACATTTTCCCTTTTTTTCTTTTTTTTGAATCCTTCTTAACGTTAGTTGTATAATTTTCCAGAAGCAATATCTAGGAGAGACTGTCAAGTTGCTGGCTCATATCACAAGACCTAAATTTATCAAGAGCGATAATAATTAAATGAAACAGACAAAATGTGTCTGGCAGTTCCATGACAAAAGTGATTCTCTAAAAGAAGTTTTTGATTACTTTAGATTCTGCACCAATGAGATGATCCGTGTATCCGTTCAAAAGAATCTGACATCCAGGGGTGCAATGCATAACGAGTTCTATAAAAATATGAGAGGAGATTTTATTGCAAAATACATACAATCTGCCACATCAACAGCAAAAGCAAGATTGAAGCTATACCGTACAACAAAAAAGAAAAAACCTAATGTAAAAATTCCATATATCAAAAGAAACATGATTACCCTTGATAATCAATCGTTTAAAATTCAGGATGACATTATTAGAATTCCAATCAAACCATACGAATACATTTTCATAAAATTACATTCCTATGTAATAAAACAACTTGTAGATACAAAAGTTGGCTCCATAACTATCACCCCTGAAAAACTAATAATCAGCTATTCAAAAGAAATCATAGAGATAATTCCTGATCATCATGTTGGAATTGATAGAAATCTTGACAACTGCACATCATTTGACACTACAGGAAAATTCATGGTATACAACCTTGAAAAGACAAATCAGATAAAAGAAAAATACAAGATAGTAAAATCTCATTTCAAAAGAAACAATATTAGGATTAGAAAGAAACTATACTCAAAGTATGGCAAAAAGGAAAAAAACAGAGTACATCAATTACTTCACAATGTGTCCAAAAAAATAGTATCCCAAGGTCAGGGAATTGTTTTAGAAGACTTGAAAGGAATCAGAAAGTTGTATAGAAAAGGAAACGGTCAAGGCAAAAAATATAGAGGAAAAATGAATACATGGAGTTTCTACGAGTTACAAAGACAAATAGAATACAAGGCATTATGGGCTGGATTGCCAGTCCAATGTGTAAATGCAAATGGCACGTCATCAAAGTGTTCAAAATGTGGAGTAAAACTAATCTCCGAAGAGAATCGAATGATGAGTTGTGTCAGTTGTAAAAGTATAGTTGATAGAGATATCAACGCTTCAAGAAATATCTTGAATAGAGGCATGAGGTTCGTGCCATACGCAGTACAAAGTGAAGCTATGAAACAGTTCAAAGATGCAGAGCAGATTGTACCGAGTTATTTTGGTGGTTTTAAATGAGCCATCAACTTGACAGAATCCTAGGAGATAATATTGAATTATTCTAAATTGAAATTAAAAATTTTATTATTTTTTATCTTACTCTTAATCATTCCAGTACATGATGCCTTTTCAGAATTAGAATTACTTACAACCAATAAAGTCTACTCTGAAGGACAACCTCTTTTTGTGTATGGAAAAGGTCAGCCAGATGAAACTTTGATAATTAGATTATTTGCTCCAGATGAAACAATTGTAAAGTTTGACCAACTTATTACTACTAGCGATGGTTCTTTTAATCACGTGTTATTAACATGGCCTGAATCTACTCCAAGTTTTCCATTTGGCACATATACTATAGAAGTAATTAGTACTGAGCAAAATGGTATCTCTCAAAAAATAGATGTAAAATTTACATCGACAACAGATCTAATTGAGGTACCTGTTGAAAGACATGTCAATACATCCGTCTTTGCTCCAGAAACTGCAGCAATAAATACTTCATTTAGGGTATTTGTGCAGACTACTAGTGATGGACTATTAATTGGAAATGATCCAAAAGATCTACTTCAAACAACTCATGTCCATTTGCCTTCTGGAAAAGTAGAGACACTATCAAATGCTTTTTCAACACTTCATCAGGGATTGTACTATGTAGATTATACTCCAAGAGAGGAAGGAACTTATGTTTTTCATGTAGTTTCTTTTAGCCAAGGAACAATATCTCATGGTTCAGTTGCAACTACTGTTCTAAGTCAGGATCTGGGCGGAATCTCAAATCAAATAATCAAACTAAATTCAGTTTTAGAAGAAACCTCAAATGAACTAAATACATTGAAATCAGAAATTAAAGGGTTTGGGGATACTTTGGAGAGTGCTAGCAGTAATATCGATACAAGTGTGACGTCAATATCTAATTCTGTATTCAGCATTGAAGAGGCATCATCGCAACTAAACTCACTGTTCTTTCCAATTGTCGCATCAATTGGAATAATTGTGGCACTTCAAATTGCAATACTTGCTAGAAGAAGATAGATGTGACCTAGGTAATTCCTGGCTCTAAAATCTCATTGTGTTATTACAAATTTGTCAAAAGAATCATTGAGCATATTGTCTGTTTTTCTATTTTTTATAAACTTGAGAACGATGTCTTGCCCGTACTAGTTGTAGTATCATCTTATCATTTACTATGTTGACTATCCCTCTGTAAACACCAACTCTAAATTTGTAATAAGGTGAATTTGTCATTCTATCAAGCTGGTCATATGGGTCATCTTCTGCGATTGTTTCGATTTTGAGAATAATTCTTTTAGCAATATCGTCAGGTAACTTTGCAAGATCTCTTTCAGCCTTCACAGTAAAGATTACTGTCCAGGTCATAAATTAGGATTATAGACCATATTTTACTTTCATTTGTTCTAATGTCTTGAATTTGCCCTTTTTGATATCTTTGATGGATTGTTCAATTTCTAAAATATCTGCATCAGTAAGTAGTTCAGCATCCTCTTCAGCTTGAGATTTTAAAACTCGATTAATCATTGCCTCAAAAGATTCCTGTTTGTGGTTTTTGAATTCTTCCCACTTTGCCTTTGACTCTTTGGATACTGCAATTGATGTTTGTTCCATAGATATACATAGACACATATAGTATTTAACTATTTAACAAAATAATTATTTAATTCACAACCAAAATGTGCCTAAAATTAGCCAAAATTACGATGAAATTTTATTTGTGGATAAATCACATCCAAATTCTGATTCACTAAGTTTGATACCTTTCATTTGTTTTGTACCACCTAGTTGTTAATGATAAATCATTCTTTGACATGAATTGATACTGAAGGAAATAAAAAACTAAACAAAGATTGATAATACAAGAATAAAGGAATTAATCATATGCCTAAAGCGATTGGGTCCAGGATATTTTCATGGACTTTAGCTTTTCTCAAAGTTTCCTTGCTTTATCAAAGGATTCAAGAATCTCGGAAATAGATCAACAAAAACAACTGGATTATTCGAAGACTTTAGCATCGTACTTGTGATTTTCTGCTATTGTAATGGTATTCTTGGGATAGATTCTGTCTCTATCCTAGACATTTAAAATATTTTTAGAAAGTAAATCTACATGTTTTTTGGAAATTTTAGAAAAACAATCATGTGACGCAGAAAACAAAGAACAGAAATGTTAAATTTACAATTAATAGAAACTGTTTTTCAATCACCCTTTGTTATCTCTGCCATACAAATTTTTGTGATCATCTAGGTCTATTAGTTGAATAACTCTTTTTTCTTCAAAAATTCGATATATCAAACTATGAGATTTTGTAAGATGAATACCATAGCAATAACGATACCTACCATGTTTGAAATCTCCAATGCTCCTTGGATCTTCGGAATTGGTTAATTCTACCACTATTTTTTTGAAATTATCTATTGTCGTCTTATCTGACTTGAATTTTTTTAGCTTCTTTTCAATATGAAATGTATCAAAATCTAATTGCCACAAACTTATTCAGAAACAGTCTTGTCTACAAATTTAAGAAATTCATTAACAGTAAACCTAGTAGTCTTTACCTTGCCTGTATCAATGTCTTCCATCATTTTCTCAATTTCTTGGTTTACTTTTTGGTCTTTATCTTGTCTCTGCATACTTTGAATAGACATTAGTTCTTTATAAAAAGTACTGTTGCATTAATGAATTATTTGAAAAACACACTTTACCTGTATTTTTGGAACTTTTGTCTCGTGATGAATATAACAAATTGTTTGGATATTTTAAAAAGAAATCACACTAGTGAGTATGATACCCTGAAATCATATACTTACAAGTATATACAATAGCATATGTCAGCTACAGCCAGTGTAACACAAAAGAAGAGATCATCGATACCGTATACTAAAAGTGATAAATTTCTAAAAATACTAATCGAAAAACGTAGAGATGAACTAAACCACCTTGTACAGGAACTAACATAAAAGAACAATCCAAAACTACTCAGTATAATGAAAGTTGAAAGTTTTTTCAAAATCTACATCGAATTTGATTCCAGAACTCATCTATTGCGTGAGCTAAAAGGAGCATGAAACCCACCGCACTAAATACTATCATTGCCAGACTGGTCTCTGAAAATAAACTAGTTAATGATGATCATTCTTTGACATGGATTGATACTGAAGGAAATAAAAAACTAAACAAAGATTGATAACACAAGAATAAAGGAATTAATCATTGCCTAAAGCGGCTATCTTTTTTGCTGTCCTTCTTCTTTCAGGATTTTCTGCAAATTCATATGCATTTACATCTGGTGATATTTACTCTGAAAATACTTTTTACAATGATTCTGATAATTTGTTTGATTCAGATATTTTAAAAATTGATTCAGATTTTTTTAAATCAAATAATTTTAAAAGATATATGATTTTTGGAACAGGCTCTGATGATTCAAACTTTTTAAAAAAAAATTCATTATATGATGTTCAATCTAACGGGGGATTTTTTTATGTTGCAGTACTTCCAGAAAGTTCAATTTCAAATCTAGTTTCTCAAGGATACTATGTTATAGAAGATTCCAAGTTGGATTTTCATTCCGATGTTTCTAATGTAACTGATGCATCTAGAATTGGTGAAATTACAGGTTCAACATTGGCACAAACAAAATACAATGTTACTGGAAATGGTATTAAAATAGCAGTTGTTGATACCGGCGTAGATTTTTCAAATCTAGACATTCGACATTCTCTAGCTAGAGACAAAAACAATCACCCTATAATGCTTGATGCTGATGGACAGGGAATCATACTAACAAATTCTACTTTTTTTGCATTCATTGACAAGGATGAAATTATACGAAATCACACAAAGCCAATTCCAGAAGGGATTACCTCATCAGTATACAAAACAAAAGATGGTATTTTTCTAGATATATCTCAAGGTGGAAATGGAACACAAATTCCAATTTACAACTCATTTTTTCCACAGTTTGGAAACTCTCCGATATTTAATGGAACATTAGATATTGATATTAAAATCGGCAAAGATAACAGAAATTATATCAAATCAAAAAGTGGAATTTATCATCTGGGTGTAATGTATCAGGGAGGTCTGGAAGGACCATTAGCTAGAATTCAAGTTGTACCTGTGCTTGTAGTGGATTCTAATGTTGCAGGAATATATGATACTGTAATTCCTGATCTGAGTACTTCTTGGGAAGATTATACTAGATTTGATTTAAAATCAGGAGAGAAACCAAAATATGATTTTGATTTTACTGATGAAAAACCAATTGTCTTGGGAAGTGGAAAAGAATTTCTTGTCTATGATTCCGATAATGATGGTAAAGCCGATTACAGCGCAGGAACAATAGGGGCCCAAGTACTAGATGTTTATGGTGTAATTCAAAACAAAACTGCAGACGTTGATAAAACACTAAATGCAATTAATGGAACTTTATTGCCTGCATTTGATCCTAAAGGCGAGTTTTTTGGAGTAATGACTGATTTTATGGGGCATGGAACCTCTGGTGCTTCTTCTATTGCATCAAAAGGTGAGCAAACATATGATATTTACAATAACACTGAGAAATTTACAATCAAGGGAGTTGCACCAGGTGCAAAGATTGTTCCAGTAAAATCATTATGGGTAGGTGATACTGTTTATGCCTGGCTATGGTCATCTGGATTTGAAAATCAAGAACACAGTTGGAATTTTACCGGAAAACCAAGGGTAGATATCATCTCAAATAGTTGGGGAGTTTCAAATTTTCCATCCTTTAATGCTGCACCTGGAATGGATGTTCTATCTATAATACTTGGCATACTTGCCACTCCACATTCACTTGATGATAATTACCCTGGCGTAACAATTGTTTCCAGTGCAGGTAATTCAGGACATGGTTATGGAACAATTGGCATGCCTAATGTATCTCCGTTTGGAATTACAGTTGGAGCTACTACAAACAATGTCTTTGTCGGTTATGGTCCATTTAAGAATCAACCAAGATTTGGCAATACCACTTCACACTTTAATGATGTAGTGGATTTTTCAAGCAGAGGTCCTGGAATTATTGGTGATCCAAAACCTGACTTGATGAGTATTGGTGCACATGGTTTTACTCCGTCTAATGTTCTTAAAACTACAAAGAACTCAAAAGAGGAATCTTTTTCATTGTTTGGAGGAACTAGTATGGCATCACCTCTAGTTTCTGGAAGTGCCGCAATACTAATGGAAGGATTAAACAAACAATCAAAAGAATATGATCCCTTTACAATCAAAAATATTCTAATGTCTACTGCAAAAGATCTTCAAAATGATCCATTCACTCAAGGATCTGGATTAGTAGATGTAAGTACGGCATTAAGTTTTGTAAATGCTGAAGAAGGAATATTTCTAGTCCATAATAATGCTTCATACAATAATATCAAAAAAATCTTAAAACCCGCACTTGAATCCATAAATTCTACATCTATAGGATTTGAGAAATTTGAGTTCCCGACAAAAATCATGCCAATGACAAGTTGGTTTGCAGGTCATTTGCTTTCAGGAGAACACAGTAAAACAACTTTTACGATTGAAAATCCAACTGATAAACCAATTCAAATATCTATCAAACCTACAACCATATCTCTAATCAAAAATACTCAGTTTGATGGCACTACCAAAGTACGTCAACAAGATTCAATACTTAACAAATCAGATGCATTCATTCCAAATTATATCAAACTATCTGATATCAAAGAGCACAAAGAATTAGGCGAATTTTTTGATAATAATTCAATCCCTGCTGAATCTTCTTTGATGATATTGAATCTGAATTTTCCATTTGATAATTTTATGAATAAAACCGATGATCTTTATGCAAACGATATGAAAATCTCTTCACTATACCTTTATGATTGGATTGATAAAAACAACGATACCGATATAGCTAGTGATGAACTATCCATGATTAGCAGAGCTGGATCATGGGGAACTGTTCAAGAACTTAGAATTACTGAGCCCAATGAAAAATTCAAAGGAACTCCACTAGTTGGCGTATATCCAATTCCAACTAGATACTCTTACTATCTAGGTGATACAAAACAAAATTCAACTTCGATGGAGTATACCTTGTCTGCAAGTTATTATCAAAAAGACAAATGGTCTGTTATCTGGCCCGAATCTGAAACAATTATTGTGCCAGCAAATGATACTGCCAAAGTGGATATCTCTTTAGTTGCACCAAACGATTTGCAAACTGGTAATTATCAAGGGTTCATAACATTTGAAGGCAAAACACATACTGTCAATGCACCAGTATCTTTTGTTGTAAAAAAAGAAATTGATCAAAAAGATTCACTTGTTTTAATTCAAGGAAAACAAAGCGACGATATCCTTTTTGGTAATGGCTATGTCAAAGGTGCATTTGATATGGCAAATAGATACATGGCAGGTGATTGGCGACAGTATTATTTTGATATTAAAGATGATTCGATAAATTCTGCAGCAATAGAATTATCCTGGAAAACTGATGACACAAACTTGTCTGTATTTGTTATGGATCCTAAAGGAAGGATAGTTCAAACTAATATGCCATCAGGAGTATTTGGTCATTTTCTTGGTTGGCCTTCACTTGATTGGTTAGGCAACTCTCTTTTCAGTCAAGGCGGTGGATTTTTCCCTGTAAAAAACAAAGATAACACTTCTACTGTACTTTATGTTCCAATTAATCAAACAGGAACCTATACTTTTTTAGCTCACTCTACATTGTTTGGTGGAAATTCAACTACTGAGCCGATTGTACTTGCAGCTAAATTTTCTAACATTTCTTCAGAGATTCAACCAATACAAGATCAATCAAATAAAACAGAAATCATATCCAATTCTATAGAAAATGTAACTACATCTGAATTTTCTGATGAAACAATCCGCAATGATTCTCAAGTTACAATCCTTGATGATACTCCAAATAACTCATTTTTTAACATTGGATTGAGTGTTGGTATTGGAGTTGGAATTGCGATCGGAATTATCATGTTTGTAATTCTTAGACAAAAACCCAACAAATAGTTAATAAGATTTATAAGCAATTTGGCGAGTACGACAGCTTGAATGTCTGAGCAGGGGACAAAAAAGTCTGGCGGATTATCTAGAAGAGATTTTCTAAAATTAATGGGGGCTGCAGGCACTGGTCTGGCATTTGCTCCTTTTGTCCCATTTGGAAATTTTATGCCAAACCCTTCACAGGCTAATCTTGAAAGAGTTAAAGTCATTTTGCCTGATGGCACTCAAGCTCATGTCAAAACATTTCCTATTAATCATTCTGAAGTAATTACATATCCTAGTACTGGTGATCCTGCACTTGATGCAGAAGCATTTCGAAAATGGCAATTCATTAGATTGCCACAAGAACTTGGCGGAGACAAACAAGATGTTTCATCTTTTAGAGCATACAGTATGGTGTGTCTTCATCTTTGGTGTTTATGGAAATACTGGCCAGAAGAAGGACGCAAGAGAGGAGAATGTCCTTGTCATGGAAGTATGTATGACCCTACAACTGGAACAGCATTTGCTGGACCTGCATCATTACAAGCTGCACCGTCTAACACACTTCCACAACTTAATTTCGATGTTGATGCAGATGGCTTTTTATGGGTTTTACCGCCAACTTGGGGTGTGAATGATAATGGAGTAATAGGATATGGCCGTTTCGCTTCATAGACGTACTGGTGCAGTTGCCTTTTTCTACTGGCTCTGGGATGGACTAGACAGAACAATCTTTACTGCAATTAAATTTTCATTTCCTGCAAGATTTGTAAGTCCATTTGGATTTTTGGGGATGCTTACATTTGTTACATTTGTAATACTTGGAATCTCCGGAGCTTTGTTAATGTTTTACTATCAACCAATGTTGGATAGAGCATGGGACAGTGTAGAATTCATAAATAATGATGTTCCATTTGGTTTTCACATCAGAAATATTCACTATCATGGTTCTAACGCAATGGTACTTTTGGCAATTTTACACATGTACTATCAATTTTTTAGCGGAAGATACAAAATTAGAAATGAAATTTTATGGACAACTGGAGTTATACTTGGAACAGTTACAATTCTAGAAGCATTTACTGGTTATGATGTTATCTTTAGTGAAAGGGCAGAACTTGCAATCAGCATTGCCGCATCTCTTACCACTTCCATTCCTGTAGCTGGACCAACTATCCGTGATGCGATGTTTGGTAGCGGGTTTTCAGACTTTGTATTGAGATTCTATGCACAACATGTCTTTCTCTTACCGATCGTAATGCTTGGATTAATGGCAGTTCACTTTCCACGATTTTTGGTATTTGATGTACCTATGGTAATGGCAATTGGAGGAGCTATTCTACTTACAGGAGGAGTATTCCCAATTGACATGGGATTCAAGTTTGAACCTACAGTGCCGCCTGGTGTTACTGTACCTGAATGGTATCTCACAGGACTGTATGCATTTTTGAGGACACAATATGACAAGTTTGTTACAGGTGTACTTTGGCCTGGAATATTCATAGCATCATTCTTACTAATTCCATTTATTGATAGATACAAGAAATTCTCATGGAAAGATCGTCCAATAATTACTGCATTTGGTATTACAGGAATAGCTCAAATTATGGTTACAACATACTGGGGATTCTACATTCCATCTGATTCTACTATTCCTCTTGTACAGCGTTTGGTAATTGATCCAGTATTTCTCTACACAGTGATGATATTGCTAGTTCCACTAGGATTCGGATTTTCATATATGATGATCAAACTTGCAAAAGAATCTGAAAGAAAGGCTAAACTTGCTAAAGAAAAGGGTCCAAAGAAAGTAGCAACAATTAATCTCTCACAAAAATGGATTAATTGGCTAATTGTTGCATTATTGGCGTTTCAGGTATTCCTAAACATTGCAGCTTATAATGCAGCCCTGACTGGAATGAAAAATATTTCTCTATTCTTTATTGGTATTATTTTGATAGTGTTTGCTGGCTTCTTCCATCTTTACAGATATGCATTAAATCAAGCAAAGAATATACCTCCGCCACCACCGGTACCAATACATGAAGACAAACCAAAGGAGTTGGCAGAATCACCAGTTCCCAATACTGCTAAACTTCCAGATCAATCCTTTGGTACTGTCACCAAAGAACCAAAAGAAATTGCACAACAAATTCCAGCTCCAAAAGTTCAAGCAGATTTAGGAGTTGGTGCTAACAAGATTTCAGATTTTGGCTCTTCTGATCTAAAAAAACCATAGTCTTTTAAAAGCTTTATAAGAACTCCTAAGACCTAAAAAAATCGTTGAGTGCAACATCAAGTCATGCATATGGTGTAGGAGTAATAGCAATCATTATTGGCGCATCAGTAGGAGTTGTTTATTACACATCATTTTATCTTCCAGAATCTTTGGCAAAACCACAGGTTGACGAAGAAATCCTGGAGCCCGTTAAATCTACAATAATAGAGATGATACTAGGCTCTTCAAATCAAGAACAACAAGATAACTTTATGCCAAAATTGGTTAACATACAATTGGGAATTGATAATCTTGTAATTTGGAAAAATATTGATACTACTGCACATACTGTAACGCCAGACGATGAATCACTTGAAGATTCATACAGTGGACCATTTGGTTCTCCTGGAGTTGTAAAACCTGGAGAATCCTACGAATTTACATTCACCGAACCAGTTACATTTTCATATCATTGTGCACCACATCCATGGATGACTGGAACTCTGGAAATTGCAAAGTCTAGATTCTAGATAGAATATTTCGCAAAAATTATTTTACTTTCAATTTCTTTATGCTGCTCAATAATTGATGCTCGAAATTTTATCTCATGAACTTGTTTTGGTTCAAATCCTATTAATGCGGTAAACTCTGCTTTGTTTTCAGGCATAACATCTTTGTTAATGAACAATCTTGAAACATTTTGGGATATTTTCTTTCCATTGTATGATTTGTAGATGATATGTTCATTGGAATCTAAAATTTGAGTATTGATTACAACTCCGTCGTATCGTCCTGGATATGATACAACAATTATACCTCTAATTTCGGAATTGGGATGGATCTCTTTTGGCTCCAAATTAAATTCAATATCTTTTACGGGTTCTGTCAACTTCATGGCTCATGACTCAAAAAACAATACAAGTATTAAATAGGATAAAAGTGAAGATCATTAAATGAAGCAGATAAAATGTATTTGGCAGTTCCATGACAAAAATGATGCTCTCAAAGAAGTGTTTGATTATTTTAGATTTTGTACCAATGAAATGATTCGTGAATCTGTGCAAAAAAATCTGACATCAAGAGGTGCAATGCATAACGAGTTCTACAAAAATCTAAGAAGAGATTTTATTGCAAAATACATACAATCTGCTACATCAGTAGCAAAAGCAAGATTGAAATTATACCGTACAACAAAAAAGAAAAAGCCAGATACAAAAATTCCATATGTCAAAAGAAACATGATTACCCTTGATAATCAATCATTTAAAATTCAAGATGACATACTACGAATTCCAATCAGACCATATGAGTATATCTTCATAAAATTACATTCTTATGTAATAAAACAACTTGAAGATACAAAAGTTGGTTCCATTACACTGACACCAGAGAAACTAATAATCAGCTATTCAAAAGAGATCTTCCAAATCAGTCCTAAACATTATGTTGGGATTGACAGAAATCTTGATAATGCCACTTCTTTTGATACAACAGGAAAATTCATGGTGTACAACCTTGAAAAGACAAATCAGATAAAAGAAAAATATAAAGCAGTAAAATCAAAATTCAAAAGAAATGATGTTAGGATTAAAAAGAGATTATTTTCAAAATATGGCAAGAAAGAAAAAAATAGAATCCATCAGTTAATTCATCATATATCCAAAAAAATAGTATCTCAGAATCAAGGGATTGTTTTAGAAGATCTAAAAGGAATCAGAAAATTATACAGAAAAGGAAATGGTCAGGGTAACAAGACTCGTGGCAAAATGAACTCTTGGAGTTTCTACGAGTTACAGAGACAAATAGAATACAAGGCGTTATGGACTGGATTGCCAGTCCAATATGTCAAAGCAAATGGCACATCATCAAAGTGTTCGGAATGTGGGTCAAAACTAGTACCCGAAGAGAATCGAATGATGACATGTAATATTTGTAAAACAACTGTTGATAGAGATATCAATGCTTCAAGAAATATCTTGAATAGAGGCATGAGGTTCGTGCCACACGCAGTACAAAGTGAAGCGATGAAGCAGTTCAAAGATGCAGAGCAGATTGTGCCGAGTCAATAGGTGGAATGAAATGAATCATCTTGACAGAACCCTTTCACGTAAACAACATCCTCCAAGTTAGAATAAATAATTTTGTTAAAACGGGCCGGAAGGGCTTCGATCCCTTGACCACTGGATTAGAAGTCCAGCACTCTATCCAAGCTGAGCTACCAGCCCAAGAATCTGAAAATTAATTGTCATTTTAAGGGTTTAGTCGGGCAGACTGATTAGTTAAATTCTAGTGTATGACTCACAATATTTCAATACAGAAAATAAAATATCAACAAAATAATTTTCTACATAAAGTATCAAAATATTATGTTGATAGTTCCAATATAATATTTGTAGAACTAAAAATACAAAACATGGTAAAGAATCATTATCTGACTAAATCAATATCTAATTCTTCTTGGAATTCGTTTTTCCAAAAACTAGAATACAAAGATACAAACGCTGATATTCTATTTGCAAAAGTAGAATCATATGGAACTAGCCAAAGGTGAGTAATTCACGGGTTTACAACCATTTTTTCTGGTAATTTTCTCTTTCCATTTTAAACAAAAATTGCTGTGCATACCCGGCATAAGGTCCAAAATGCTTTACAATTTTTTCATGTAATGTGTTATATTGTTTTCCTGTAATTGATTTTGTTTCAAGTTCAAATTTTTCTAAATAATATTTCTCTAAAATTCTAATCATCCATCTATCTAATGGGAATGCTTCTAGCTTATCAAGTGAAAACAACAAAATACAATCTGCAACTTTATTTCCTATTCCTGGAACAGTTAGAATCATTTCTTTTGCATCTTGATAGTTGGATTTTTTTAGATGATCAAAATCTACCTGTTTTGATTCAACCATTTTTGCTGCATCTATTATGAATTTTGCTCTATATCCAACACCACACTTTTGAATCTCTTGTATAGTTGCATTTGCAATTTTTTTTGGTTCTGGAAACATGTAGAATTCTTTATTATCCCATTGAATCTTTTTTCCAAATTTTATTGAAATTTTTTCTAAATTTGATTTAATTTTTTGAATATTGGAATTTGAAGAAACAATAAATGATATGAAACATTGAAACGGATCTTGTCTTACTAATCTGAGCCCCAGATATTTTTTTACAGCAATTTTGGTTGTTTTATCTTTTGAAATTGATTTGATTATCTCTTCTATATCATCACTATTTCTAAAAAAATCATATTTTCTGTTAGAATAGGATGTGATTTTTCCTGAATTGTTTATTTTTAAAATATCTTGACCATTAATGCCATACCAAAACTCTTTTTGTTTTGTCCAAAGAAAGACTTGTCCGCTATTGATCGTATTTTCTAAGTTAATTATACTATAATCTATCATTTCAGATAGATATCACTTCATTTACATCTGGGGCGTGAGCCTCAAAACCAAACTTTTCATGAATTTCTTGGGCAAACTTCTCACATGATTCAGTATCTCCATGAACTGTTAGAACTTTGGGATTGCCTTTGATTTTTTTAATTACTTCAAAAAGTTCGTTTCTATCTGCATGTCCTGAAAATTCAAATTGTTTTACTTCTGCAGCAACACTTAGATCTTTCCCTCTGGCGGATACCTTTCCTGTATCTAGTAATTTTCTTCCAGGAGTACCCTCTCCTTGATATGAAACAAGTGCTATTCCATTTTTACTGTCAAATGAAAGTTCTTGCAAATAATACGTTGCATTTCCTCCTACTAGCATTCCAGCTGGGGAAATAACCACACAAGGTTCCTCTATTGCGTGTTTTCTTTTTTCATGATCTTTTACAGCAACTGCCCCATTAATGGCATCTGCAAACACTTTTGGATCTCTTAGATAATCTGGATGATTAAACATTATCTCGTTTACTTTTAGTGCCATACCGTCCATTATGATTTTGTGTTTAAAGTTTGAACTTCTTAAAACACATGCCATTTCTTGAGAGCGCTCAACTGAAAACGATGGAATGAATAACACTCCTTTTCTATCCATGACTTCATTTGCAAATTCAATTAATTCTCTTTCAGACTCTTTTCTTGGTTTTTGTTCTGTTTGAGAATATGTGCTCTCAATAATTAAAAGATCAATGTCTCCCACATCCAAGTCTGCTTCACGAAGCATTCTTGAGCCATGCGTTTTGATATCACCAGTATAGAAAAGACGTTTTTTCTGAGATTCTACTAGCACAGAACCGCCTCCAATCACATGTCCTGTTTCTCTTAATTCAAAAGTTGCATTACCTTTGGTAATTTTCTCTCTGAATCCTATCTCCTTTGCATTTCGCATCATGTTGTTTAATTCAGGTAACCCAAATGGCTGAGCATCTTTTGTAATTTTTAGCATGTCTTCTATGAGTAATCTTGTTAAATCAAAAGTTGGCGGAGTTGCATAAACATCAGTATTTCCACTTACAAACAGAGATGGTACATTTCCTGAATGATCAAGATGGGCATGAGTGATAATAATTGCATCCAGATCTTTTGGCTTTACATGTAGTGGATACTCTGGTGGCATTCCACGCTTTCCAAACAACACTCCATAATCTAATAATAGATTTGTTCCATCACAATTTACCAAAAAACCTGATCGGCCGACTTCATTGGCAGCTCCTAAAACTTTAACCTCCAAGAAATAAATTGCATTTTTCTCTACGTTAAAACCTTCTTAGCATCTATCCGATCATTATGCTTATCATATAATCGACAAAAGCTTTAATTAGTGTTAGCTAAGACTCGATCCTTATGGGAAGAAGCTTCCAAGAATGGTTAAAACAACAAGATCAAGCAGTAGTTGCTAAAACACGTGCAGGCGACGAAGCAAACAAACCACTTCTTAACCAACTTAATTGGATCTGGGTTAACAATCTCATGAAACAGAGAGCCGACCTAAATCCATCTTCAGCTGAATTACTTGACTGGGTAACATCTGGTCAAATTGATGCAATGAGAAAATAAACGTGCTAAACACGTTGTCTTTTTGTTTTTTATTATTTTACTAGTTTTTCTTCATGCACGACATTTTGTCTTAATGTAAATACTTGATAAATTGTATCTACGATCAATTTCATAACAGGGTTATGAAATTCGATTATGGTTTAAATAGGAACCTAGCATTGATGAAACTGTAATGCCAATAGCAATACTTCCAGACATTGATGAACAAAGATGTATCGGATGTGCACTATGTGTAGAAATCTGTACAACTCTTGGTCCCGATGTCCTTAGAGTAAAACCTGTTGAAGGCTGGAAGAGAGGTAAAGCATTTGTATTTTATCCAGAAAGATGTATTTCTGATGGTGCATGCATAGGTGTATGCCCAACAAAATCAATCTTTTGGATGAGACCAATGAATTACACAGCTGGACAACCAGTACCTCTTCACAAAAACGGTGTCTTCATCAAAGGTTGGGCAGAAGACGCTGCACTATAAGCAGTGTCTTTTAGCACACACTTTTTTCTTATTTTTAATTAAACAATAGATTTTTTCTTTATTTCTTTTGGAAGAATCTTCATAAAGTATTTCAAAAATTCATCTGTCTTATCAAAATAAACTTCTGAAAATTGATTGTTTTGAAAAAACTTTGTCCATGTATTTTCAAATGTTGGAAAATCTTTTGGGTCAAAATTCAATCTTGAAGTTTCATGATGTGCTGCAGGAAAAATATCTGAAATTTCTAGTGGTATTAATCCTAAATGTGGACTGTATTGGCAAACTTGGATAGACTCAATATCTTTGAATTTTCGTTTTAGTGAGGAATATTCATGTGACAGGTATGCTGGTTTTGTATTGGATTCCTTGGTTATGATCAAAGTTTTTTTCTTTGACTTGAACTTTCTAACTATTTTATGATACGATTGAATCTCTGGACGATATTGATCCACTTTTTCATAAAGGAAAATTGCTTTTTCTTTGAATTTTGGAGTCGCTACTGCAAGATAATTAGAATTTTCGGTAAGAACATCTATCATTTCAAATAATTTTGGATGTGCTCTTGCTTTTTTTAAGACGTACTCCCATAACCTTCCTTCATGAATTGCTTGTTTTACCTTATCGACTTCAACTTTTATTGCATGTAAATTATGTAGCGCAATCTCATTAATTTTCTCAGGACCTTCAATTTGGCGTAATTCATCAGGGGTATACTTTGAGCATACCTCACAATTGCATGGGAATACCGAAATATCTGAAAGATCTCGTGTACCGTCATCAGTGATGTATCTTTCTTGTTTAGCATATAACATGTAAGAGGCAGAATCAAAAGTATCACAACCAAGGGCAACTGCAAATGGTATGGTTAATGGATGTCCTGCACCAAAAAGATGTAGTGGGATGGAGTGTGGCATCTGTTTTTTTGCAGATATGATCATCTGTGCTAATAATTTGTATTCATATGACTCCATGAATTCTACTGGACTCCCCAAAGCTAGCATCTTAAAACCCATATCAACTAAACTTTTTGTTGATTTTGCTACAAGATCAAAATGTTCCCCACCTTGAATTGGTCCAATCCAGATCTGACCATTGCTCTCACTGTCTTCAAGTGTTTTCTTTGAGACTTTGAGAGTATGGTTAACATATGATTCAGCTTTTTTCCATGGAAGTCCATAACCTGTAGGTTTGTCCAACGGAATTGCAAAATCTGTAAGAATTTTTTTTTCAAAATCTGCCATCTCTGACGGCAATACTTTGACATCACCATATTCTAGAACTTGATATCCTCCAGAATCAGTCATTATGGCTCCGTCAAAATCTATTATTTTATGAATTCCTTTTTTCACAGCTTCATCGCCGTAATTGTTTCTGGTGATGTATGCATTTGTAATTACTAAATCAAAACCCATCTCTTTGATCTTCTTAGATGGAATAGTCTGTTTTACAGGATGAATAACTGGTACATAAGCTGGAGTTTCTATTTTTCCATGATTGGTATGGATTATTCCAATTCTTCCAGCCAAGTCACTTTTCAAAATCTCAAACAAGTTAATGCTTTTCAATAGGAGCGTTATTTAATCAATAAGCAAAAAATTTTTTCAAATCATTCTGTTTTGTTACTAAATCAAGCCAATCTACTTCTTCATTTACACCTCTTCCATTGATAATATTCAGTACTTTCTCTGTAACTTCTGAAATGCTTTTTCCTGTAACATCTACTTGGAATACCTTTGACCCAAACTGACTTATTGCATCATGTGCTATAATTCCTAAAATCTCACTACCTGTATTTTCTCTAGTTTTTTCTTCAGTGTATTCTCTTTTTTTATAAACTGAAATCAAATCATATGGATTTCTTCGTAAAACGATCACTTTCTTTACCTGATTTGGTGATAGAACATATGGTGCTAAATGACCTACAATTAAACTGGAACTTGAAATTTTCTCTTTAATTATTTTCTCTAATTCTGATATGTCTACATCATTTGTGTCTTCATTTTTCTCAAATAATCCTGCATCTCTGGCAATACTGTTTATGTCACTTATTGGTAATTTTAGATGCTTTGAAATCTCCTTTGCTACCGTATGTTTTCCTACGCCTGGATTTCCAGTAATTACTATTGACACATTATAAAATCAACATGAACTGAATTAAACAATTTCTGCAATACTAATAAGTACAATAGCATTTTTGTGGGTATTGCAAATTGGCTTACTAGGAAAAGCAAATGTTGGAAAGTCTACATTTTTCTCAGCTGCAACTGAAACTCCTGTTCCAATAGGTAATTTTCCATTTACGACAATTCAGCCAAACATTGGTGTTGCATATGTAAAAGCTGATTGTGCATGCAAACATTTTGGAATCAAGCATCAAAATCAATTATGTGTAAATGGAACTCGGTTCATACCAGTCAAGCTAATTGATGTTGCAGGATTAGTACCTGGAGCACATGAGGGAAAAGGTTTAGGGAATCAATTTCTTGATGATGCAAGACAAGCAGAAGTCTTGATACATGTTGTTGATATTGCTGGAACCACTGACATTCAAGGACATTCTGTCCCAATAGGCACACATAATCCTCTTGAAGATATTGAATTTGTTCAGGATGAATTTGATCAGTGGTTTATAGACATACTTCGAAGAGAATGGGATAAACTTACTAGGGAAATAGAACAAAAAAGAGCAAAACTAACTGATGGCATCGCAAAAAGATTTACTGGTTTGGGAATCAAAGATTATCAGGTACAAGATGTATTACACAAACTAGAACTAATTTCAAAAAATCCAAAGGAATGGAATGATTCTGATATCCAAACTTTTGTTAAAGAATTAAGAAAAAACACAAAACCAATAATAATTGCAGCAAATAAGGCAGATCTTTGCAAAGATCTTGATATAATTAAAAAAATTCATGACACCATTGTAATTCCTTGCAGTGCTGAGACTGAATTGTTATTACGAAAAGCTTCCAAAGCTGGGATTGTAAATTATAAATCCGGAGATGAACAATTTTCTGTAGTGGAAAATAGAGAAATACTGCCGCAACAACAAAAAGCACTAGACTTGGTAAATACAGTGTTTTCAAAAATCCATTCAACTGGAATTCAAAAAATTTTAAACATTGCAGTATTTGATTTGTTAAAACTCATTGTTGTTTTTCCCGTAGAAGATGAGACAAAACTAACAAACAAAAATGGTGATATTTTACCTGATGCAAAACTGTTACCGCAAGATTCCACCGCAAAAGATTTGGCAGGTTTGATTCATGCAGATATTGCCAAGGGATTTTTACATGCAATTGATTGTAAAACAAAACAAAGAATCGGCGGTGATCATAAACTAAAAAATGGTGATGTGATCAAAATTATTTCAACATTAAGTAGAGGATAATATGATTGGTCTAGGCGTTGAAAGTACAGCTCATACTTTCTCTTGTGCAATATTGGAAAAAAAAGGAAAGCAAGGAAAAATTCTATCTGATGTGAGAAAAATTTATCGTCCTCCTGAAGGTGAGGGAATTCATCCAAGAGAGGCATCACGTCATCATGTTGAAAACAGTGCTATTGTGTTATCTGAGTGCCTTCAAGAGGCTGGAGTTACAATCAAAGATCTTGATATTGTCTCATATGCAGCAGGACCAGGACTTGGTCCTTGTCTGAGAGTAGGAGCAGTAGTGGCACGTTCTCTGGCATCTTATTACCATATTCCAATTTATCCTGTAAATCATGCAATTGGACATATTGAATTAGGAAAATTACTTACTGGTGCAAAAAATCCACTGGTTCTTCTAGTCTCTGGAGGACATACAATGATACTTGCATTTCTAAATAGGCAATGGCGCGTTTTTGGAGAAACTTTGGATATTACATTAGGTCAACTACTTGATCAATTTGGAAGATCAATTGGATTTGCTTCTCCATGTGGAAAAAACATTGAAGATTTAGCTTCATCAACTTCTAATTATGTTCTACTTCCATATTCTGTAAAAGGAAACGATGTGTCGTTTTCTGGGTTGTTATCTGCAACAAAATCAATTGTATCAAAAAGTAAAGCAGATGCATGCTTTTCATTACAGGAAACCGCTTTTGCAATGATTAGTGAGACAGTAGAGCGAGCTTTATCATTTACTAGAAAAAAAGAATTACTAATTGTTGGCGGTGTTGCTGCAAACAAAAGATTATCTGAAATGCTACACGACGTTTGTAAAAGACATAGTTGCAAATTTTTTGTAGCTCCACAAAAATATGCCGGTGATTGTGGTAGTCAGATATGTTGGACAGGATTATTAGAATCACAAGTAAAAAAAGGTGTTTCTCTAGAAGAGACTTTTGTCACACAATCATGGCGATTGGATTCAGTTAAAGTGGATTATTGATTTTTATGTTCTTCTATTGCATTTTCGATATTTTTTAGCCAATCTTTGGTATTGAACACTCCAAATTTGTATGTCTGTTCACCTTCTTTTGTTTTGGCAGTGAAACATACTTTTTTTATCAATCTTCCTTCTTTCCAAGCTTTGTTTACATCATTTAACAAAACATCCACTACCGTATCTCCAAAACGTTTTGAAAAATCCATCATTCTTGATTGGGTCTTATCAAATGCTAGCCTTCTATTTGTTAGAGTTAGAATCCCTGAACCAAGTTTGTCTTCGTTACAATCTTCTTGTTTTAGTCTCTTTTCTCCTTCTTCCATGATTAGCTTTTAATCATATTCCTTAGGTTATAATTTTAATGAAATTGCTAAAAAAAGGGGCAGAAGCTGATATCTATCTTACACAATGGGATGATTCACATGCAATACTAAAAGTCAGAAAGGCAAAAAGATACCGTAACCCAATTCTTGATGCAAAAATTAGGAAACAAAGAACAATTAAAGAATCTCAAACAATTTCAGAAGTAAAATCATTTGGAATTCCAACACCGCTTGTTTACTATGTTAATTTAAAAAAATCATCTATTACAATGCAAGAAATTCCAGGTAAACCCGTTCATGATTTACCTGATTCAAAAATAATTGAATTATCAAAGGAAATTGGTAAACTTGTTGGAATGATGCACAAAAATGGCATAATGCATGGTGACTTGACTACATCAAATTTTATCTTGTACAAAAACAAAGTATATGTAATTGATTTTGGGTTATCACAAAAAACAATCAAATCTGAAGATCATGCAGTAGATTTGAGATTAATCAAAGAAATTCTAAACAGCGCACATGCCAAAATAATGGAATCTGCCTGGAAAAACTTCCTATTTGGTTACAAATCTGTAGTTGATTCCACAAACTATACCAAAATTACAAACTTGGTATCTGTCATTGAAAGTAGAGGAAGATATGCAACAGTCGTTTGATCTCTTTTTTGTCTCTTCAAATTATCACAAATATCAAGAAGCAAAAAAAATTTTACACTCTTTTGGCATTCGTCTTGGGTTTTTTAAATATGAACTTGAAGAAATTCAATCACCCTCACTAAAAGAAATCGCATCAAAAAAAGCAGTACAGGCATTTCAAAAATGTAAAAAACCAATAATAGTTGAAGATGATGGGCTTTTCATTGATTCACTTTATGGATTTCCAGGACCATACTCTTCCTATGTCTTCAAAACCATTGGTAACAAAGGAATTTTACAACTCTTAAAACAAAATAGAAAAGCAAAATTTGTTTCAATCATTTCTTTTTGTGATGATAAAAATTCTAAATCTTTTGAAGCAAAAATCGATGGAAATATTTCCAAAACACAAAAAGGGGAAGGTTGGGGATATGATCCAATCTTTATACCAAAAAATTTGAATAAAACATTTGCAGAGTTGGCTAACAAAAACGAACTATCTCACAGATACAATTCATTAAAAAAATTTTCTAATTGGTATTTGCATAAGCTGAAATCCAACGGTCAATGACTCTCTGATTATTTTGCAATATTACAATTCTTGAAACAAGACTTTCATCCATTATTGAAAATATTTGGCTCTGTTTAGCTATTTCTTCACTAAATTTTCTCACTTCATCCATTTCTAACATGTTTGAATGTTCCAATCTGTTAGTTGAACGACCAATATGCATGTATGATTTTATTTCAATAAAGTGTGGACTAGCTTGCTTTAGCATTGATGCAAAAGCAGGAATCATCTCTTTTTGATCATTGTAATTTCTTATGAGCGTAATTCGAAGTACTGTTCTTGTATCTAGTTGTTTTAACATCTCTAGTGTTGTATTCCATCTTTGCCAAGAGTCATCGTATTTTGGTTTGTTAATTTTTAAAAATGAGTCATAATCTGCAGCATTTGTAGATAGATACAACTGTGTTGGCAGTGCATCTTCATCTTGCAATCTTTGAATCATATCTGGTTCTTGTCCATTTGTTACAAGAAAAATTGATTTAGTTGCTTCTAAAGACTTGAGATATTTTATTAATTCTGGAAGCTTGGGATACATTGTTGGTTCTCCAGAAAGCGAAATGGCATAATGGCTTGGCAATAATGATTCATCTAATCTCTGTTTATCATTTCTAGAATCTCCATAGTATCCCATAATCAATTTTTTTCGTTCTTCCATTAGTTTACTCAATATTTCTTTTGGTTCTGCTACTTTCTCTGGATCCATTTTTAATGAATCATAAAATTCCATTGGTCTCCAACAATACACACAACGATTTTCACAATGCATTCCTGCAGGAGAAAATTCCATACAGCGATGTGTAGAAATTCCATAAAACTTATGCTTGTAACAATTTCCTTCATGTTTGAATGATTTTTTTGTCCAGTGACAAAGTTCCACTGTGGAATGATCTGCAACTCCATACTTTGCTTTTTTTAATTGTTGTACGATTCCTGGTTTGATCTGTATTAGTCTGTCTTCCTCTTCAACTGTTTCCCCAGAACAACTCATATCCAAATATCCTGTTTTGGTTTACTTAAATTGATCGAGATCTTTGAACTTGAAAATCGCTCTCAAAATTTTTCCTATTTTCAGCCGATTACAGAGTGAAGTTTAATAACTGGATCTTTAACGTAAATTTAAGATTTGAAAAAAATACATTTTGGATTCCTATTCTTACTTTTAGCTACATTAACCAGCATTCCTGTCAGTCCTGCATTTGCAACTCATGATTTAGATCGTGATGGTATACTTGACGAAATTGATAGTTGCCCTAACCTTCAAGAAGATAATGAAGGTGCAATTGATGGCTGTCCTTCTAACTTTGTTCCATGGTATGATGAAGACTTTGATGGAATAGAGGATGATATCGATCAATGTCCAAATGTAAGAGAGAATTATAATAAATTCCAAGACATAGACGGTTGTCCTGATTCACCTCCTGGAACTGGCTCGGGAATACCTGATTCTGACAGTGATGGTTTTATTGATGTGGTAGATTTGTGTCCAACTCAGCCAGAAACTTTCAATGGTATATTTGATACTGATGGTTGCCCTGATAGGTTTGGTTCTGGTTCAGATAGAGATAGAGATGGAGTTCCAGATCACTTGGATTCTTGTCCACTAAGTGCTGAAATTTATAATAAATTCCAAGACATAGACGGTTGTCCTGATAGTGTTATTGATTCCTCATTTGTTGATACTGATAATGATGGCATAGAAGACAAAATTGATTTTTGTCCAACTCAGCCAGAAACTTTCAATGGTTATAGAGATGAAGACGGTTGTCACGATGTTACCTTAGACACTACGTTTACTGATATTGATGGTGATGGTATTGCAGATAAATTTGATATTTGTTCTAATGAACCAGAAACATTCAACCGCTTTGCTGACTATGACGGTTGTCCTGATTCAATTCCTTCATTCTCTGGAAGACTAAACGATTCTGACGGTGATGGTATTATGGATGCAGATGATACATGTCCATTAGAACCTGAAAGACACAATGGATTCCAAGATGAAGACGGTTGTCCTGATATTCCTCCTTATTCTACTGATGTAGATTCAGATCAAGATGGAATTTCAAATAGCATTGATCAATGTCCAGCAGTAAAAGAAACTTACAATAAATTCCAAGATTATGACGGTTGTCCAGACTTTGTCAGTTCAAATGGAGAAACACCAGATTCTGACGGTGATGGTATTAGTGATTATGTCGATTTGTGTCCAACTCAACGAGAAACATTTAATGGAACTTTTGATACTGACGGTTGCCCTGATACTGCATCTGCAACTGATAGGGATGGAGATGGAATTATAGATGCAATAGATGCATGTCCACTGGCTCCAGAAACTTACAATAAATTCCAAGACGATGACGGTTGCCCTGACGGCGCATCTGGTTTGTCTTCTTTGGATTTTGATGGTGATGGTGTTGTTGATCTATCTGATAAATGTCCCTTAGATCCTGAGGTTGTTAATGGTTATCAAGACATAGACGGTTGTCCAGATGTTTCTGTAATGGATTCTGATTTTGATGGAATTCGAGATTCATTAGATCTGTGTCCTACTACATCTGAAACATGGAATAGATATTTTGATGAAGACGGCTGTCCTGATAATCCTGCAGAATCAGATGCTGATTTTGATGGAATTCTAGATTCTACTGATACATGTCTACTAGTACCTGAAAGATATAATGGATTTGAAGATGAAGACGGTTGTCCTGATTTTCCATCTTATTTGACCGATGTTGATTCTGATTTTGATGGTATTACAAACAGCAAAGATAACTGTCCGCTTGTTCCAGAAACTTACAATAAATTCCAAGACACTGATGGCTGTCCTGACTCATTATTTGATGATAAAGGAGCTCCTGATTCTGATAGTGACGGAATTAATGATCTTGTAGATCATTGTCCAAATCAGGCCGAAACTTTTAATGGAATTTTAGACTTGGATGGTTGTCCTGATAGTTATATTCCTAATATTGATAGAGATCAGGATGGTTTACCAGATGCAATAGATGCATGTCCACTTGTTCCAGAAACTTACAATAAATTCCAAGACGATGACGGTTGCCCTGATACAATTTTTGAATCATTTGTAGTAGATTCTGATAATGATGGAATAGAGGATGTACTTGATGATTGTCCACTAGTTGTTGAAACTTATAATGGATTCCAAGACGAAGACGGTTGTCCTGACAGCAACATATCTCAACCAGACGCTGATGATGATGGAGTTCCTGATGTAATGGATATGTGTCCAACACAAAAGGAAGTTTGGAATAGGTATGTTGATTATGACGGTTGTCCAGATACTGTTCCAACAGGTACAATTACTATAGATACTGATGGTGACAGAATAAACGACGAAGTTGACATGTGTCCTAATGACAAAGAAACTTCCAATAAATATCAAGATGATGACGGTTGCCCAGATATTGCTCCAGAACAATCACGATACAAACATGATGCTGATCTAGATGGTATTATCAATGATTATGATCTATGTCCTATGGAACCAGAAAATTATGATGGTGATAGAGATACAGACGGCTGTCCGGACCCATAGGTGTATAGTAAAATGAAAAAATATCACATCCTAGCATTTCTGCTTTTGATTACTTCTATTGGTATG
>CAYYXT010000014.1:0-24920 GCA_964475825.1 uncultured Nitrosopumilaceae archaeon
GCAGTTTCTGCAAAAACAAGACTAAGCATAATGCCAAGATACTAGACAGGATTATGTTGAATAAAACTAGAACCTAAATCCTTAAGTTGATATAAAATTTAGAAATTGGTAATGAGTAAAACATCAAACAAAGCGAAAAAAATAACAAAGGCAGTAAATAAGGCTAAATCAAAAAAGTAGTTTATTTTCCTAAACAATGTTCTGCAAGATTGGTAACTGTAATCTTTATTATTATAACTCTGACAGGTTTCAAGTCAAATGATCTAAATATTGATTACAAACAATCCCTCCTAAAAATAATTAATTTTCTAATCATTGTCGTTTTCTTTCTATTTAGATTAACTAATCTCAAGTTTATGAAATCGTTGATACAAATATCATACCATTCTCAGTCAAACCAACATTAATTTTGGATTTATCAATTATTGATTCAGCAAACCTTTTTTTCTCTAGCCCAACAATAATTCATACTACATCTACAATCTAATGAAGATTATGAAAGATTGTTCTAAACTCTTTTCATAGCCTCAAAAACTTAACTTTTTGACAAAATTAACTCAGGAATTTACTATCTCAAGGAAAAGGATTTTCTATTTCTATTTTAGATGTCTCGTTCATTATACTTGAGGATATCAATTCTGCTCCTGATACAACATCTGCGCCATTCACCTGAGAGATTGCATCCTTTGCAGAAACAACAGATAGGTCAACTGTAGGTTTTGCAAGCTCAAATACGTTTGTGAAAAGGAATACAACTATTATTGTAACACCTGCGATACCCATTCCAACGTATGTTCCCTTTTTACTCATAGACTAACAATTGATTTAGTAGAGTAAATCATAATTGAGTAATGCTGACAAATTTGTATGTAAACATGACACATTAGTATGTCAATACGACATAATTGTAAGCGTGGCTTAATAGATGTAGAAGGAAAGAAAGTACCTGAACGATAAAGAAAACAAACTAGCAACACTTCAAAAGAAAATAGATGAAGTTTATGCAAAAAATACAACACACATTAAAAGTTTATCAGAAAATGGATAGCCATAATTGAATCATTAAATTCTAAATCAAATAGTTTTCCAGTCTCAAAAACTCAATTTTTTGACAAAATCAACTCATGATTTAGATCATTTGGATTAACTTTGTATCTATGAAATCATAGTTAAGACATGAATGGAACCATCATTGCTTTGATAGTTGGAGTAATAGTTGGAATAGTTTCCACCGTAATAGTCACTTCGATGATACAAGGTGATTCATCATTGAAAGAAGATTTTGATTTAGAAAAAATAAAGCAGATAAATGAAATGAATGGTTGTTTAGAATTAAAAAAAGAATATCAGTTAATTAAGAAATATGATTCGGTTCTAGAACACTCTGATTTGTATCTAGAGGCACTGCAAGACAGAGCAAAAGAAATTGTGAAATTCCCAGTGAAATGTGAGTTGTGAGTCAGTTGACAGAATCACATATGAGAAAGAAACTGAAAAACTCTAATACTTCATAATCCTTAGATTCTAAACTCTTTTTGTCTTCCTAAAACTAAGTGAAACTAGAGTAATCATGAAGATTTTTTCTCAAAATAGAATCAAAAAATTTTCTATGTTTCATGCCTGAAAAATTGGTAATGATATAAAACTTGTTTGGTAAACTTTTATTGAAACCTATTTCTCAAGAGTTGAAATATGCAGAAAAAGCACAGAATACAGAAAAAGATAAACCAAAAAAACAGTGTTTCCTGTTTTGGTGTAATTAAGATATTTTCTTTTTTAATTCTGAAATAAGATATCTCATTATTTGATTAAATGAATAATGGGAAGTTCATAAAGTGTTCTACATACTCTTTCTTTTTCCAAATAGAAAAATACAGGTCAGATGACTAGATAATATTGGTAAACCCACTGGATACGACACTTGAAGCGTTGCAGAACATACAGGATGCAATAGATGAAATAAAGGTGAGAAAAAACATCACACCAGAAAAAGAAACGCTTCAAGATTATGACAAGATCATAAAACATCTTGAGGATTCTATATCAGATATGATTAATGCTGTTGTAATATTTCAGAAGTATGATAAGGCTTTGTGAATGACTCTATTGTCCCAAAATAATTACAGTTTTTGCACCTGTAAAATGCAGTTCCACTAGAATGTGTTGCAATTGTCTCAGGTTCGTTCTTTGAGCAGTCCTGTTTGAAATAGTCGTGCTTACTTGCCATGTTTATTATGTACAAAATTTGTATTTAATCTTGATCATATGCTCTGTTGACTATTCCCAACAATACCATTAAGAAATGATTCTTTCTTTTTATTGTAGAAGAGTAAAACCATGATAGAAAAAATAACTGTGGTGGTTGAACCATACGTGATAAAAAGTAAAGAATAGAGCACCAGATTACTAGTGTTTAGAGAATGACTAAACAAATTTTTGTCAATTTTCCAGGAATGTTATTTGGAAGAAAATAAGCTAGTGTAATAAACGTCATCTTTCTTTAGAGTAATCCGTGAAAATAATCATGCTAATTGGCATTCCTGGTTGTGGCAAAACTACTTTTTGCAAGAAATTTTTTCCAGATCTTATCCGAATCTCGCGCGATGATATTGGCAATACAAAAAAAGAACGCCAATTAATTGAAAAACAACTTCAAGATAACCATGATTTTATAATTGATGACATTAATCATACTAGAAATATTTGTCTGACAATCATTGAAAAGGCAAAAATATACAACGCTCAGATAACAGGAATATTTTTTGATTTTAGCTTAGAAAGATGCTTGCAACAAAATTTAAAACGGGAAAAACCATTATCTGATGCTGCCCTTGGACGTAGAAATAAAGAATTGGAACCCCCTTCTTTGAATGAAGGATTTGATTTTATTCAAAGACTAGATGATGGTTTTGGATTCTAAACTCTTGTCTTCCTAAAATTTAATGAAACTAGAGTAACTACGAAGATTTTTTCTCAAAATAGAATCAAAAAATTTTGTATGTTTCATGCCTGAAAAATTGGTAATGACATAAAAGTTGTTTGGTAAACTTTTATTGAAACCTATTTTACAGAAATCTCTTGATAATATCTCCTAAAACCTATATCATCATAATTCCCAAAGAAAAATAATATGAAATTCAATCAAAATATGCTATCTGGGCTAAATGGAATTATTCCTGGTGGTATTTCTGTTAAAGATTTTATTGCAATTACAAAAACAAATGCTGTTGATTCACAAAAAATTCTAGATGGGTATATTAAAACTGGAATTGGAACAAAACAAGAAAACAAGTATTATTTTGAAGACGGTGATAAACTGAAAGCTGCAATTGAATTAATAAAAAATGGCGGTCCGCTAGATGAACTTTCAATTATGCTTAACTGGAAGGATTTTGAGGGGTTAGTTGCTGAAATTTTATACTCAAAAAACTTTGCAATTATAAAAAATCTAATTCTCACCAAACCCAGAATGGAAATTGATGTCATTGGTATACGATTAGGTATTGCTATGCTAATTGATTGTAAACATTGGAAACGTTACAGTTCTTCGACGTTATCTTCTGCAGTGAAAAAACAGATTGCAAGGACAAAACATTACATTTTAAAAACTCCGGGCGCCATAGCTGTGCCTGTAATCGTAACTTTATACCACGATAAGGTAGATTTCATAGACAGAGTACCTGTAGTTCCAATTTTTCAATTTTCATCGTTTGTAGATGAATTTTATGGTAACCTTGATCAAATGAACACTATAGGAACACAATATGACAATTTCAAATAAAGTAATAACTAGTTTAAAGTTGTAATTTATTCAAGTTACGTCAAATTAATAACAGCTTCAAAAATTCCAGGTTCGATTACCAATCCATAGTCTTTTTCATCTTGCTGTTGAGAATTATGACATTTACAATTACACTCTTTATTTCTGATATCTTCACAAAAACAGATTACATGACTTTGTCAATTCTTTGTAAACGTGATTACGCTATACGCACATTTACATGATGGTAAGAACATCAAACAAACCATACCAAAATGACCACAAAACACAATTTTATGAATTGGATAAGATATGATTATTACCTGATTAAACTTAAAAAGGAAAACTGTTATTACTTTATGATTGAGTGTCGAAAGTAAAAATCATCGTTTTAAAGAACTTGAGCAAGAAAACTTGCGGTTCATAGAAAAGATGAATACACATCTTGAAAAAATGGATAAAAAAAACACAAAGATTCTAGACACATTCAATCAAGATACTAAAACCCCCTAGTGATAATTAAGAGTTATACTGATATGCTTCTTGAGGATAAATTTGGGACTATTAATGAAATTCAACGTGAAAAATTAATGCGAATGAAAGAAAGTATTGAATCACTAATTAATGCAATTTTTGAAACTGCTGAAAAAAAGCAAGTACCATAATTCAAGGAAAGATAAAGGATATTGGAAAAATAAAAACCGAAACTAGAGAAGTTAATCTAAACGCTGATAACAAGAGATTTTGGATTGAAACTCCATATCCACGGAGTAGTTTGATATTGTAATGGTTTTTGTGTCCGTTCAATGTCATAATATCATGCAAATGAAGTGTGCAATTTGTGGGTGTTTCCCAGAGGATTGTAAGAGAAGTAAATCTAACGAAGAATGTCTAAATTGTACTTTAGATGAATGCTGTTGTTTAATGCAGATCAATAGTTAATCATAATTTTAGTTTTCAGATCATAACCTTTACGACCCACAGCATGTTTCTACGAACAAATCGGGGGTTAACCATTTTTACTGATTGTCAATAAACTTGTTTACACTTGTGGTTCAAAAAATAATTCCGTAATCATACACATTTGTGTTCAAAATTCAATAATTAGTCGATATTTGTTTACTTATAGGAACAAAGTAATTATGAATAATGTGACACTTCCAATCATGAATCCCTTTGTTATTTTTAGGGAATTATCTAATGCTTTGGAATAATCCTCGTATATTCCCTCTCCCATAACTTTTACATCTGTCTCATTTTCCAAAATTTCAAATTTTGCTGATGTTGTTTTTGATTCTGCATTCTTTGCAATTTCCAAAAACCACTTGGATATTTTTTCTGCACCCGTGATCAATCCTAATTGATAATATCCATTTCTGTTTCTGGCTTTAACTGGGGCATAGTGTGTATCTGAAGTACAAATTTCTAATAATTGATATCCTCTCTTTACAAAATTCTCTACAATTTTTTCTCTTACTCCATTTTCCATATTGTTTGCATCTGCCCATCCAAGAAAGAATTTCTTGTCATTAATTTTTAGGCATACTATTCCTAGACCCCCCATTCCTAAATCCTCTGTCCATACATCCATACTGTCTGAATTTGCATAGCCAAATTCTATGGTATAACTATCCTTTGTAATTAAAGAATCCAGACAAGACTTTGCTGCTTTTAGCATATCTTCTCCGTCTTCTTTTGAAATTTCCTCACCCATTGCATTATGGCAATCGACAATCAATATTCTGGTATAGTTTCTATTTTTGGCATACTGTTCGATTTCTTTTTTCATATAGTTTGGAATATCTTCCATACCATGTGGTGATAACGAGAGAAACAATAGTGGATTATTTCCAAAGAGTAAACCTGTGACTCTGGCTTTGTTAATTTGAACAGTTACTGGTTCTGTGCATACGAGTCCCTCTTCTTTGACTATGCTTCTGTCTAGATTTTTCAAATAGTTTTCAACTTCATTTTTTGATGGAAGGTTTAACGAGTGATCTGAAATACTATGCATGATCATTGCTGAAGAATCTAGATTTTTGTAAATCAAATATGGTATATTGCTTCCTCCGACTGGATGATATGGGCCTGGATGAATCTCAGGTAATACCATCCTAAATTCTGTGTTTCCATTTGATGAACGAAGTCTTATTTGAGATGTAGATACTTTAGTTTTATATGAACGCTGTTCGATGATCTCTTCAGCTTCTGTAAAATCATTGCCTTGTGATGCCAAGTATGCTTGTATTGTTTTGTGTGTGCTCTCCATACCTGGTCTTCCAGCTCTGTCTGTTAATACAGACCAAACACTGGCAATTATCAAAAACACTGCTCCAAATCCTATTGCCATTGGATTTGTCAACATCGAACCCCACATGTCATAAGGAATCATTACTAAGAACATGGCAAGTGGTTGCACCATGCATATGGCCCATGCTTTTCTAATGCTTGTACCTAACGTTGTGGTGAAAATCCCAATTCTAAAACTAGCAAATAGAAACATTCCATACGTTACAAAGAACAATGACGTATCTTTTGCTAGTACAACACTTGCAAGTAACCCCATTAGTAATATTGCAATCCACAACATATTTCCAAAAAGCGACGCGTGTAGCGATTTTGAATACTCTTTTTTTCTGGTAAAACGTGTATCGATTAACTGGGTTAATGCTAATATTCCGATTACAACTGGAATTCTAAACCAAATTTCATCTGAACCCAGATATCCAAAATAAACTGTAGCTGTAATTACTGCTGCAATTACTAATGATCCTACCAGAGAAAAGTAATGTGATGCTGGATTGATTAATGTAAGGGAAAACCTATTGTGTATATTTGAAACATCATTTGAAGATTTTTCCATGTCCTATCACGGAGCTAAAAATATATCCACTAACCATGAAACCACAATTAAGCTAATTGGGATTGAAACAACAATTTTTGGATCAACCTTGAATCCTTTAGTCTCGTCCTCAAAGAATCTCATGAGACCTCCACTTGATGCTGGTAGTGGTGCTCCTTTCTTTTTACTGCTCATTGCTGTTTTTCAAAGCTTGAATTTTGACATAAATACTTTATTGTTTGTGCTTCACCTTTTCCATTGTTTCTATGAGGGAATTAATTGATCTTAGAATCTCTTGTTGCTTTTCATAATTGGTTTCTTGTTCTAATTCTTTGGATAATTCGGATAATTTTTTTCCTAATATAGTCTCTAGTCCTGTTTTTTCTGTCTGTTGCTTGACTTCAACAGGGATCTCTTTTTTTTCAGGCTCTCTGCCACAACTGATGCATAATGCATGACCTTCCTTCATTACTCTTACCCCTGAACAGTATGGACATGGCTCACTTAGCAAAGTTGCTCCTTTCAATAGCATTTCTGCTGCCTTTTTTGTAAGATCTTTTGACATATGCTAAGTTAGTATTTCTCTCTAAAAAATACAATTATTTTGCATTTTTATTCATATCTCAAACAAGGCTTAATAGTGCGTAAAATCGGAATGATTTAGAACGTATGGCGGTAATTTGTAATACATGTGGTCTTCCTGAAGATCTATGCGCTTGTGGCGAACTCGCTAAAGATAGTACAAAAATTATAATTCGTTTGGAAACTCGACGATTCAAGAAAAAAGGAACTATGATTGAAGGATTAGATCCTAAATTAAATAATTTAGAAACTGTCGCCAAAGAATTAAAAAACAAATATGCTTGCGGTGGAACCGCGAAAGATGGCTACATATTTCTTCAAGGTGATCATAGGGACACAATCAAAGACACTCTGATCCGTTTAGGATTTCCTGAATCCAGCATCGAGCTCCATTAGATAGACATTGCAAGTACCAAATAAAATTCTCCAAATTATAAAAATTCCTCATTTTGCACTTTTGTCTGTCATATTTGGTATGATGCTGTTGTCATTTCCATTTGGAGTATTTGTTGTATTTAATACTGATATTGGGGATGATATTAATTTTCAATATCCGTTAAACAATCTTGATATTTTTCAAGAAATTGGATATCTTACTCCATTTGATATTGAAATAGGTGATGTCTTTATTGTTCTATGGTCTATCTATGCTATTCTTTTTACAATAGCTATGTTTGGTCCTGATAAAGGATTTCTAAAAGCATTGTCTGCAAATCTCAGTCATGGAAAATTAGAAACAAAATCAAACTATATGATTGCAATAACAAAATGGTTTTCAATTCTAATTCTGATATCTATAATTATTGATTTCATTCAACAGGGATTTGGAATAGTCACTGTTCCTCCATCAGTCGATAATAACTTGGTTCAGTTTTTGTATGTGAGCCTGTCCCCTATTGTTGAAGAGCTTGGATTTCGAGTGATTCTCATCGGTTTACCACTTTTTGTGTTTTATTCACACAAATTATCTCTAAAACATTTTTTCAAATCCCTTTGGAATCCAAATCGTAATTTACATATCTATGATTTTAGAAAAACTCTGTTTTTGATAGTTTTAGTTGGTATATTTTTTGGACTAGCTCATATTATGACTGGTGAGCCGTGGAGTGAAGGAAAATTTGCACAAGCCACTACAAGTGGAATTATACTCGGTTGGCTCTATTTTAGATTTGGTCTGATAGCTGCAATTCTTGTTCATTGGGGGACAAATTATTTTATATTTTCATATGCAAATTTTGTATCTCAGATTAATGAGATAACGATTGAGGCGGCATTTTCACATCCTCTAATTAATACAATGGAAATATTGTTTTTAATATCTGGCATATTTTCGGTTTCTGTATTGTTGATTACTTATTTTAATTTAAAAAAAGAACAAAAATTAAAAATTGAATAGTGTATTATTCAAAATTTATCTGTTTAAGACATGCACTAAAATCTAATTCACTCTGATCATTTTCTCTGATTGTATTTTAATTGTAATTTAATTAGTGATAATTTTAAATTCACTCAGAGGTTTAGTGCAAGTTTCAAGCCTTTGTACCTGTTTCTTATTGTGACTTCTGTCACTCCAGCTGCTTCTGCAACATCTCTTTGAGTTTTATTTTCACCATTTGTAACACATGCGACATAAAGTGCTGCTGCTGCTAACCCCATTGGGTCTTTCCCTGCCGATATTTTTTGCTCTTCTGCAGTTTGCAGTATTTTAGTAGCTGCCCTTTTTGTCTTTTCAGATAATCCTGCCTTACTTGCAATTCTTGATATACATTTTACAGGATCTACTACTGGCATTTTCAAATTAAGCTCTCTTAATAATAGCCGATAACATCTTGCAATGTCTTTTCGCTTTATGTTACTTGCCTGTCCAATGTCTTTTAGTGTTCTAGGAGTTTCTGTATCTCTACATGCAGCATAAAGTGCAGATGCAATTAATGCTGAAATTGAACGCCCTCTTACAAGCCCTTTCTCTAATGCTTTACGATAAATGTAAGCCGCTTTTTCAATAACTGAATCGCCTACTGCTAATTTGTCTTTTAATCTATCTAATTCGCTAAATGCCTGTCTAAAGTTTCTATCAACAGGTTCGTGAACTTGACTTCTACTGTCCCATGTTCTCAGTCTTTCGATAGTGCTTTTCATGGCAGAAGTAAGTGGCTTGCCTGTCGCATCTCTGTTTTGAGGATTAATGACAGTTGCCAATCCCATGTCATGCATTGCCAATGAAGTTGGTACCCCTGCCCTGCTTTTGTTTTCACCTTCGTTAGAAAACGATCTCCATTCTGGACCTGACTCATCAACTTTGTCAGTAACCACAAAGCCACATTTTCCACAGAAATTCTCCCCCGTGGTTGCATCTGTGACTAACGTACCCTGCCCGCATCTTGGGCATCTGTCTTTTGGATTTACATTTTTAACCATTTTTTTCCTTTCAAAACTTTTTATGATTGATATATAACCATTGCTAATTCATTTCTTATAAATCTGATGGTGATCGATACCTAAAATTGTCTAATTTATCTAAAACGCAATATCTTTTCCTTATTTTGCGTCTAAAATATTTTTAATTTTCTCTGCAATCTCTGGTTTCTCATTTTGTTCCAAGAGGAATTTCAGATCCTCCATATTGTCTACATCCCACATTATCCTTTTTACAAAAACAAGTGCTACATTTCTTGTGTGTTCTTTTGCAGTGTTCATATGAATTTTGTAACTGTCTTCATCATAATGTGTTATCATCAAGTCTATTGGCATTCTTACAAGCGCATTTGTACCATCAAATCTTCTAGAGGGCACAACTATTACAAAATTTGGAGGTATTTTGTAGTTTAACATAAAATCAATATCTTGAGTTTTGATGAATGGTATGTCTTGTGGGAAAACAATTGACGCATCAAATTGATTTTCTAAAAGATATTTGTCAGCTAGAGCCACTGCACTGTTGACGCTTTTTTCTTCATTGTCTGGGATGATTATGGCATTGTATTTTTTGCCAAGTTCAATTGCTTTTTCTTCTTTTGTTACGATGATTGTTTTTTCAATTTGCGGTGAAATTGATAATATATGTAATATCTCTTCTAACATGATTTTGCATAAATCTTCTTTTTGCTGCGATGATAAATCCAAACGCGTTTTTGCTAGAGAGAAAGTCTTTACAGGAACGATTGCTGCAATTTTCAAATTATACGTGTATTTGTTTTAAAATGAAATTCGCTAATGCGTCTTCAGCTAGTTTATTGTTCATGGTAATTTTTGTTTCATACACTTTCATATCCAGACTTTGAATTTTCTTTACAAGTAATCTATCTTTTGTATCAACTACTATGTTTGAGCATACATCTGAATACATTTTTGCAAGACCATATGCGTTTGCTTCAATGCCTGCAGCTTCCATGTATTTTGCTGCTGGCCCGCTGATGGCTTTATCTCCAATGAGTGGACTAACTGCAACAACTTTCTTTTTAATTTTTGAAAGTTCTTTTCGAATTCCTTTGATTTGTAACATTGGACCAATAGATGTTAGTGGATTTCCTGGTGCCAAAATTACCATATCTGCATCATGAATTGCATTTACTGCTTCAGGATTTGGACGCGCTTTGTCTGCTCCGATATATTGAATTCCTTCAACTTTGTCTCTTCCACGATGTTTTACCCAATATTCTTGAAGATGTAATTCTCCTTTGTCTGTGGTTATTCTTGTTTCTATGCTGTTATCTGTAACTGGAATGATATTTGCACTGACTGCAAATTTTTCACACATCCATTTTGTAATGTCACTCAAATTTTTACCATTTTTTAACATGTTTGTTCTTATCAAGTGAGTTGCTGCATCTCTGTCTCCAACTCTAAACCATGTCTCTTCTCCAAACACTTCCATCTGTCTTAGAAAATTGAATGTGTCTTTTTTGATTCCCCATCCTCTTTCTTGATCTAGTAAATCTGCCAGACCGTAAATGATAGTATCAATATCTGGACACACGTATAACCCATAAAGCCAATAATTGTCCCCTACGTTAGTTATTACATTGACTTTGGATTCTTGAGCTACTAATCCTCTGACTAGTTTCACCGAACCTGTTCCCCCTGCTAGTACTGTAATCATTCCATTTTCTCCTAAATCTCTAAAGCCATTTGCTGTTACTCCATATTACTTTTTCAGAAATTACCGATCTAATTTTTGAGGATAAGTTTATTACTAATTAACTGTCGATTTTATTCGTGTCTAGGACTGTATTTTTAGCAGTTTTGATTGCCGGTTTGTTTGTAATTGGCTCAGGTTCTTCTGTTTGGGCAGCACAAATTGATGCTAGAATTAATCCTAATAGTGATACGTCTCCTTTCTCTTATAATTTTCAGAAAACTATCTTTATTGAATACCCAAATGGCGGAAAGATATTTGATGAACTACATGAAAAGGAATGGACAGTTAGCGGTTCTGCAGATGCGTCAAACCCTGGGGTTCAAAAATTAATCGCCAGTCTCAATCAAAAAATTCAATCTGATGGAAGCCATGCAAAAATCTCTGATCTAAATGTAACTTATAATTTTTATCTTAAAGGCAGAAATCTCAACACTTCTATTGATTACAAAGTACTTCTAAAAGGTACTCTGACTGATTATGTAATTACAAAAGACCAAGTTCGTGCATTAGTTGATATGGGTTGGAGAGGAATGAGCACTAATGACTCTGTTGTAATTGACGGTGTAGACATCAATTTACCTATATCTTTGTTAAAAGACAAAGAGCCTGCAGTATATGATATTCTTGCAGGAACTGAGGCAGATTCAATATTATCAAAAGGTCTCATCAATGCCGATTTTATTTTAGAACAGCCAATGACTAATTGGCACTTTTTATTTGATCCTACTGGAGTTACTTCAGATGCTGCTACATTTGGATTAGACGAGTCTATCTCTGGATTTGTTGTATCTAGCTGGACAATGGGCGAAAGTAGTCTTAGAGAAGGAAGACAAGTGGAAAGAGTTTTTGAAGCACCCGTATCTGCTGATCAAAATTATGTAGTTAGAAGTGTTCAATCCTCTGATCAAGGAAATATTGCTGCAATTGGATTTGGTGCACTAGATGTACTTGATGGTTTAGAAATTATAGGAATTACACCAACTCCTCCACCAGGTCACGGTACACCTTCTACTGGTGGATTTCCGGTGACGATAGTTTATGGCATGGCAGGAATGGCTGCAATTGGTGGTATAGCATTTTTCATCTTTAGTAATAGAGCACTAAAGAATCAAAAAATCGGTCAACAAGGAATTGACCCAAGTAAATTAGTAAGTTATCAAACAAGTGCATCTTCTGGCGGTTATCAAACTAATAGGGGTGAAGCACAGCTTGCCGATGCTTCTGATTATGCACAAACTAGAAGTGTATATGAAGACCAAAAACAGAGTCTACCTCCAGCTATTCCTAGTAGTAAGGAGGAAGCAGCATGTGGTTGTGCTGCGTCTGCAGAAATTGGTTCTGAATGTGACTGTGAAATGCATGGTTCATGTTTATGTGATGCAACATGCAGATGCAATGCTAGTATTTGTAAAGAACAAGCTAGCTCAATGAGTTAATATCTTGTTGAAAATTAAAATATTTTAAAAAATATATGTGTGTGCTGGGAGTAACCCTCCTTCTGTTTTCACGATATTACGCTTTGCAGCCTACCTGAACTTGGTACAGGATCCTATAGTTCTGTTTGGCTTTGCTCCATGTGGGACGTCTTTTTCATTCCTTCTCTGGAAATCTCAGGTTTTGCCATCATCGTGCGCCAGGTTAGATTATTTTCTGCTCCGTTGCCAACCATCTCTGATTATCCATCTCCGGATCACATTTCCTGTATGGAGGGAGGAGTTTCCTCTGCCGTAGCAGTGTATCGTGCTCCAGCTCACACATGTTAGTTGTATTTTTGATTTAATTTGAAGATTGCCTTTCTGGTTTTTTACTGTTAAATAGTCACTTGTTTTTACTTTTAACCAAGTTGAATAATTGTCTAACTGCTAATTTTGGATGATGTGTTGTCAATTTTATCATGCTTGCTAATCCAAAATCTGCTTTAATAAAATCTAAAAATTCATCAGGTTTTAATTCCTTGATTATGTCTAATTCCTTATCCCATTCTTCATCTGATAACCCAATCCATCTATCTTGAACTTTCCCTGCAGATTTGATTTTTGCCTGAATGTCCTTTTTCCAATTCTCCTCATATGGATATAGTGCCATTTCATCTGTTTTTCCTGATTTTATTGCATTTGATGCAATTTTTCCTGCAACCCTTCCAAATTTTATTGCATATCTTATTCCCTCTAACACTAATGGATTAGCCTGGCCTGCTGAATCTCCTACCAAAATCAAATTATTGTATACTGTTTTTCTTGATAATCCGTCGTTTGGAATTAACCCATAATGAAATTCAATAGGTGTAATTTTTCCCAATTTGCTGATTGGACCAATTTTTGAGTCCATCAACTCTTTTAATCTCTCAGTAGGGTCTACTTGTGATTCTGGTTTTCCAACTCCAACTCCTATTCTTACAATATTTTTTCCTACAGGAAAAATCCACGCATACCCTGCTGGAGAATATTTTTGACCCACCATGATCCACCATGTTTCTTGATCTACATTTTCAGCTTCTACTTCGTATTCTGCACCTGCTCCAAATCTTTCCCACTGTGTTACAAACCCCATAGCTTTGGAAACTGTTGAAGAAAATCCGCTTGCATCCACAATAACTTTGGAATGAAATATTACATCTCCTTCCTTGTTTGTTCCACTTACTCCAACAATGTCTCCTTCTTTATTTTTTATTACATCTTTGATGTTGGTTTTGAGAAAAATATCTGCCCCTTCATTTTTTGCCTGCTCTGCTAACCATCGATATGTTTTTCTTACATCCAAAACTGCAGCTTGTGGAATTGTATCACTAATTGTAACTTCATTATTTGGTGAACAAAATGAGTAATTTTTAATCGGATTATAGCAGTCTCTTGGAATGCCAAATTCTTTTATGTTTTGTATCCATGTCACCCCGCTGGTTCTAACTGATTGTGCAATTGTTTCTTCTCTCTCTAAAAGCGCAACCTTAATTCCATTTTTTGATGCCTCATATGCTACTGAAGAACCTGCAGGTCCACCTCCTACTATTACTAAATCATAATGATACTCTAATACCAACTTCTTTACTTTGTTGATCCTAGGATATAATTTTGAGGTATGGTTTTATGTCTAGTTTTACAAATTATTTTTTTAAAACTGGAGTTCCTTTGTCGTCGTTTTCTCTTTCCGAATCAAATGTACTCATATGTGCTAGATCTCTATGCATGAAGCTATGGGTTTCTCCCATCTTTTTTCTACAGAATTTTCCATGTATTGTTTCTTGTATCTTTAATGTATTTTCATTTTCATGAAATAAGCGCATTCCACAATTTGGACACGTTAATTCAGGCATGAAAGTGATCTGTATCAAATCTATTTAGATGTTTCAGAAATAACTCTGAAAATTTATTTTATCACCTTGTTTTTTAAACCGAAACTTTAGATATTTAATTCATCTATGTTTGTTTAATGGCAGAATATGATATTGCTTCTTTTGTACTCTGGTCTGTAATTACTGTAATAATTATGGGAATTACTGGTCTTAGCTACAAGTCTTACAATAGGAGAAGAAAAAATGAGATCACTCCATCTTGAAAAAAAGGGTTTACGTGGTCTTGCTATTGCTGAAAGCTTTAGACAAAATTCAGAGAGATCAATTCTATCTGGATTGATAATGAGAAGGGATTTTGTAATTGATGGATTTGTTTTTGGAAGTGCCACTTTAGAAGGCAATGATGTTACTGATCAAATATTGCACATGTATGAAGAACTATGCCGATCCGATATTAGTTACCTAATCCTTTCTGGGTTGATTGTTTCAATGTATAATATTGTTGATATCAAAAAACTACATGATTCTTTACAAATCCCCGTTATTGGAATTACATACAATGAATCTGATGGAATTGAAGATGCAATAAAACATCACTTCCCAAAATCTTTTGAATCTAAAATTAACGAATATAAAAAATTAGGAAAAAGAGAGAGAATCACTTTGCATACATCTCATGATCTTTTTGTACGATATGAGGGCTGTACAATTTATGAAGTTAAACAACTCTTAAACGAATTAACCTTGCAAGGCTCGATTCCTGAACCTCTTAGAGTATCTCAATTACTTGCTAACACATTACTTCAAAAAGGATTATCCTTCTGAAGCTGTTTTTCCACCATCTACATTGAGGACAGTACCTGTAATCCAATTTGCCTCATCTGATGCTAAGAATAACACTGCATTTGCAACATCTACTGGTTCACCAATTCTTGCTAGCGGTAATCTTTCTTCTAGAACTTTTCTTGCTTGGGGATCATCAAGATATGGCTTTATCATGCCTGAATTGATAATTCCTGGATTTACACAATTACATCTGATATTTCTTCTTGCATATTCTACTGCAATTGATTTTGTGAACATTGTTATTGCTGCTTTTGTTGCCGAGTATGCTGCCAAATGAACTCTTGGTATAGCTCTTTCACTTGAGATTGAACCAATATTTACAATAACTCCTTTTTTAACATCTACCATTTTGTTTAGCACAGCTTTTGTCATGTGAAAAACTCCAAACAAATTGACATCAATTAATTTTTTAATTTCAGACTCTGCCATTTCATGAAAGTGAACCGGATCATTAATTGCACCTGCATTATTCACTAAAATATCGATTTTCCCATATGTGTCCATAATTTGATTAACTGTTTGCATTACTTGAGAGTCATTAGTTAAATCACACGACATTGATGCTGTAGATTTTTCATTTCCTATCTCTTTTCTGGCTTTTTCTAACCCCTCTAGATTTCTTGCAATGAGAATTACTTTGGCTCCTTCCTCTGCAAATCTCTTTGCAACACCTTTGCCAATATCACTTGATGCGCCAGTAACTATTGCAACTTTGTCTTTTAATCGCATATGGTAATTTTATTGCTGTAACTTATAGAATTTTTGGTAAATCTCAGTCACGATTCTTATTTGTTATGCTAAGATTTGTTTATTTTTTTGATGTATGCCAAAATCCCTGTATAGTCCATATCTCCAAATCCTTTTTTCACTGCCTCTTTGTATATCTCCTCGGCTTTTTTGATCATTGGTAGTTTGATCCCAAATGATTTTGCAGTATCTGTAATAGTGCTAATGTCTTTTTTCAAATTTGCAAGAGTAAATGTTGCATCGAATTCATCTTGTATCATCTTATATGCTTTATTTTCACTCATTCCAGTTTTAAAATAAGTTGAATTCAAAATATCTAGAAATATTTTTGGATCTACATTTGCACTTCTTACTAATGTGATTCCCTCAGAGAGCGCAAGTGCAAGCATTGTGATTTGAAGATTCATTGAAAGTTTGACTAAATGGGCTGTTCCATCTCCTCCCAAAAAAAATATCTTATTTGCTATTTTTTCAAAAATATTTTTGAATCTATCAAATGTCTTTTTATCCCCCGATGCCATCAATACCAACTCTCCAGTAATTGCTACATTTGGCCCTCCCATAACTGGCGTATCTAATTTAATTATTTTATGATCTAGAAATTTTTTTGAAATCTTTTTTGATTCTACTGGATTTATGGTACTCATATCTGCAACTGTTAGTCCTTCATGCTTTCCTTCAATGATTCCATTTTTTCCAAATGAAACTTCTTTTACGGCATCTGCATCTTTTACAACTATGATTATTAATTCTGAATTTTCAGCTACGCTTTTTGGGGAATCTACAACTTTTGCACCGCTATTTTTCAATTCATTGGTTTTTTCTTTTGTTCTGTTGTATACTGTCAAATCAAAACCTGATTTCAATAAATGCAAACCTACTGCATTTCCAAGCATTCCTGTTCCAATAATCCCAATTTTTGTCATCTAACTTTTCTCCTGTTTCTATATTTTTTAACGACGTTCTTCATTTTTTACCTCCCATTGCCCATTTCCCAATCTTGATGCCTCGAATTCTAACTGCCCTATTGTCTTTTCATCTTTTCTGACCTTTGCATAATCAAATTTTTTCATTCGAAATACCTTTTCTTTTGGTTTGTATCCTCCCTCAACTACTTTTATCTTGAATCTTTTACTTGCTTTATTGATCATTTTTCTTGCAATCTGTACATCTCCAACCCATGAAAACATTTCAAAATCTCCAAAATTTTTTGTAGTTATTATGTATCCGTACAATCTTGCCTCAAATTTAGATCCTTGAGTCCTGGATTGTTCATTTAGCCATGTAACTACTTCTTCCCCGTGTCCTTTTTCCACACCGAATGTTTCTGAATCTCTCATCTATGAAAAATGATTGTTTCAAACCATAATAATCATTTTCAAATGTTTGTTAGACTAAAATATTGATTCTTTCACTAAACTTCATGCTTACAATTGATTGTAGAGATGTGGCATCTATAAAGAGCGAATTGGTTGTTTATGTATCTGATCAAGTTGCCGCAATACCTACTCTGAAGATTCATGAGTTTATGTTGTCTTCATTAGATGATGAAATAATTGATAAAAACGCGGTGATAACTGCAATCAAAGAGTTCCTAGAGTCAATTGGTGAGGAGCGAAATTTTGCTGTGATTTCTAGAAATGACGTCATATCGATTAAATCCATTTCAGGAAAAATCATTGAACGAGATCCCACTCCGTCATCTGAGATGTTTTCATGTACTCATTGTGGATTTGTCACTAGATATGAAATAGAACTTCAAAATCACACGAAGATACATTATCTCTGATTTTCTTGTTTATTATCTAGAAATTAATCCCTTTTAATTTCTGAAATGCCGTAAATTTTATAGTCAAAACTTATAATTCAGAAATTCGTGTCTGAACTTTTTTCAGATGGCGATTTTCAACAGGATCTTTATAAGTTCTAACTATAAAAAAATACTAGTGATAAAATTATCTAAAAATAATATCACAAAGGTTTACTGTACCCGATGTGATCTGATATTTGATTCTAGAACAACATTTGAGAAACATCTAGTCAAGCATTCCTCCAATATGCTATGTGAGACCTGCCCAATTGATACAGCCATTTCCAAATTTATAAATCTCTTTAAGAGAAAATCATCTCATAATTTGGAATAAGTTTTTTAAACAATTTTTCAAGACTTTACTTGTGAATAAAAAAAGAATCTTAACTGGCGTCATCATATCTATAGTCATCATAAGTGCAATTGTAGTATATTCTTCATCTTCTGTTGAAACTGGAAATCTCGATGTGGGTACTCATGGAACTGTTTCTACTACAATGGGCTCATCAATTCTGGGAAACCCCTCTGCACCAATTACAATAGTGGAATTTGGCGATTATCAATGTCATCAGTGCTATAATTGGTTTCATAATACAAAACACTCTGTATTTCAAAATTATGTCGATACTGGAAAAGCTAACTTTGTCTTTGTCGATCTTGCTTTTTTGGGAAGGGATTCGCCAAAAGCAGCTCAGGCATCTTACTGTGCTGAAGATCAAGGAAAATGCTGGGAATATCATAATCAACTATACACTGCTCAGGAATCTCAAATAGATAATGGGTGGGCAAATTCTGAACGACTAACAGCATTTGCATTTGGTTTGGATCTTGATATGGAATTATTTGACAGTTGTCTTGATTCAGGAAAATACACAAAAAGAGTACAGTATAATATTGACGAAGCAAAAAAATTAGGTGCAAGTGGCACTCCTACATTTTTTATTGTAGGTCCTGATGACCAACAACAAAAACTCGTTGGCGCACAACCATACTCTGTTTTTAAACAAGTACTGGATTCAATGATTTAGCATGGTACAAACTCTAAAACTCGTATTTTCAAGTCACTTTTACATTGTTTTCGCATCTGTTATTTTTACATTCATGTTAATTGGGTTGTTAGTTATTTCAGAGTATATTTTCTTGGAGCCATACATCATTGGCCATATCCAACAAGGGACAGAATTTGGATTTGTGTTGATTGTGATTCTCTCTATATTGTCTGCCTTGGTAATTCCTATGAATGTTTACAGAATCAATATTTTGAAAAAATCCAAAGGAAAGATGAGTGGCAGTGTTTTTGGTTCATTTATTGGGGCTATTGCTGGCGCTTGTAGTTGTGGACCTATAGGCTTTACAGTGATCTCCACATTTGGTTCTGTAGGTGCCACCGCTCTTGCGTTTCTAACAAATTTTGAACTTCCAATAAGAATTGGGGCAATTGCATTATTGGCTTTTACATACTATGCCACAGTAAAATTGCTTAAAATCGAATGTAAGGTCAGCTAATAGGCATATATACAATTGAGACAAATAAGATCAAACCTAACAGAATTCCTTTGATTATTAATAATATTTATCAAATTCTAACTAAATATCGAAGATATCATATCATAAATTACACCAAATATCTTACCTGATACGTTCTTCACTTTTACTTCTTACAAAATTTGGATTTAAGCATTATTGGTTAGAATACAACTAAGAAACAAACGAGGCCTCGATGTGCAATGGCAGTTGCTTTAATTTCAAAAATAATAATTTGTATAAAACATACACTAAAAGGGCAAATTTTTAAAACCTTGGAATCTATCTTGTAGTGAAATCAATAAAATACATGTCAATCATTTACATCCCAATTAGACCTGGTAGAAGAAATGCTGAATATGATGAATTAGACGATACTAAAGAATGATCCCTTATTTTATCTGTAAAAATGAGTTTTCAGGAACGTTTAGATTCAAAAAACTCTCCGGCTGAATAATTTTTGCAAGTATCTCTAATCCTGTGACAGTTCTAATGCTTGGCTTGCTGAAATAAGAATCTGCATCTACTGCAAAAACTTTTTTGTTTTTGACAGCCCTCAGCATATTCCATGATTTATTCTCTTTCAATATCTTGTCGTATTCTGATATTGTACGAAATGTATCAAAACCACATGGCATCATGATGATGATATCTGGATCTGATTCTGTGATCTCTGCAATACTTAATTTTCTAGAATGCTCTCCAATTTTACTAATCATATTTTCTCCTCCTGCCTCTTTGATCATTTCAGGCACCCAATGACCTGCTGTAAAAAACGGTTCAATCCATTCTATTGCAAGAACTTTCAGTTTTGTCTCTGATGTGAAATTTTTTACGTGTTTTATTCTTTTTTTAAGAGATTCTGTGATCTTTTTTGCTTCACTTTCCTTTTCAATAATTTTTCCAATTTTGTTTACAGACTCTATTATTTCTTGTAAATTATGTGGATCCATCGAATAGATTATTGGCTTTTTTTGTAAAATTTGAATCGCCTTGTTAACTTGGTTGGTATGTGCTGCACATGCCTCACATGTTTCTTGAGATATTATGAGATCTGGATTTGCTTCTAAAATATTTTTTTCATGTAATACAAAAATCTCTTTTCCTTCATTTAATAATTGACAAGTTTTTGTATCAATTTCTTTGCTGGATAATTCATCTGAATTAATTACAGAACTAATCACACGTGGTTTTGTTTTTGCATTTTCAGGATATTTACATTCATGTGTGACTCCATACAACATGTCTTCTACTCCAAATTCATATAACAATTCTGTAGCACTTGGTAAAAAAGAGACTATTCTCTTTATTGGCATGTTTTATGTTTAGATTTGTTCTTTAAACGTCATACGTTAAGTTATGGTCAATTCTACTGATTAGGCAACTTAATAGGAACATTTCAGGCACAAATTTCATTGTCTACTAACTCACAAGATATTCGAAGAGCCATATTGGCAAAATGGCATGAGAATTTATCAAAATATGGAAATTTGTTTTCATCTGATTCTATTAGTGGTTCTAGCCCCCCATCGGTGTTTGTAGGTTCATACAACTATCCCAAAGTATTTGTCGGACCAATGGTTCCTCCGATACACGGTGATACAAGTTTACTTGATAATCCTGAAAGATGGACAGGTAAATCTCTTGAAGAAATTGTTAATTTTAGGTTAAATCTAATTCGTGGGATTCAAAAAGTTTCAATACATCAAACAGAAGGACGTTACATAGAAAATTTACAAGAAATTACAATGTCCTCAAAACCTACTGACTCTGATTTACAATTCACTAAAACTACATCTGCAAGTGTTTCACTTGATGGGGAAAGTGCCCCATTTGGGCCAACTGGTGAAATCAAATCTGCAAAGTTTTATGGTACATCTGCAACAAAATCAATTGAAAAAACTTTCTATGATAAAGATCTAAATGCACAAGATGCTGTTTTACATCTCTATAATTCTGGCATAGATATTTCAAAAATTCAAAAATGTTTTAGCATTGGTATGCTTGGACAAAAAAGAAAACTCGTTCCTACAAAATGGAGTATAACTGCAACCGATGACATTATATCAAAATCCCTTACTGAAGAAATTTTGAATTATGCTTTGATTGATTCGTACAAAGTTTTCACATATGAACATCTTGGAAACTTATTCTCGGTAGTTTTGTTTCCACACAGATGGATTTATGAAATGATTGAAGCATGGTATTCTAATGGTGTTTTAGGATTTGGTTCTGATTTTGAGGATGCACGTGGAATCAATCATCCTCCAGTAATAGCTGGTGCATATTTTGCAGCTAAATTAGGAGTAACTGAATATCTAATGAAAAATAAAATTCAATCCGGTGTGATAATCTTACGGGAAATTAGACCTGAATACGCAATTCCTGTGGGTGTTTGGCAGGTAAGAGAGGGCATTCGTTCAGCAATGAGACAAACACCGATAATTGGTGACACTTTTGATGATGCTATTACTTTGGCGTCAAAGAAAATGAGTATTAGTAAACCTGAATGGCTTTCAAAAGGAAATATTATGAAATTAATTCGTCAGAAAACCATTGCAGATTTTTTCTAATTTATTATATGTAAAATTTGATTGTGGCTAAATTTATTATAAAATAGTTATTTTAGATCATTACATCCTGTTTCTAAAGTATATTTTGTTGCCAAAACTACTCATGGATACGCTCAGATGTATTAAATGCAGTAAAATCATTCCAAAAACTGGTAACTACACAATAGTCGTGTTTTTGGTCAAAGACAAACTATCTGATCCATACTATGAACATCTTTGTTGCCCTGAGAAATTTTCTATGATTTGTTGATACGATCTTGATCTATTTATTGAGCACTTTTTAATTCAAACATAATGCAAAATAAGAACTTGATAATTGGAATTGCTATTATTGCTAGTCCAATTATTTTTGTGCTAGTTGCATTCCCTGACAGCTTCAGTTTAAGTTGGAATCAAGGAAGGGGTGGGTTTCTTTTTGCGCTTGCATTCATTATTGCTGAATTAATTGGTCTTAAAATTATAATTTCTAAAAAAAGATTGATTGCTGTAATCCCATTGGCTATTATGGTAATTGTATATCTTATTGGATTGGAATATGGTTTAAGAGATTATCTTATAGCATCTGCTGAACAATTCAACGTACAACTAATCTATTCTTGGACATGGATGTGGGACTTTATCGTGATGGGCCTTTTTGTAATTGTTGCACTTAGTATCTTTTTTGGTAAACGATGGATAAGAATTGCACCTGCGGGACCAATATTTCTTGGGGGTAGTGCAATTATTCTTTCATTGGATGCATTTTTCCCATATGATTCTCTTGGTCCATTACAATATGTTGTACCTTATCTGGTGCAAACAAATGTGTGGTTAGTAAATGTGCTTGATCTTGGAACTGCTACAGCACGTGACAATATAATGTTCCTAAAGGGTGATTTTGGACCAATGGTACTTCAGGTATTTTGGCCGTCTGCCGGCGTACATAGTATAATTATCTATTCTTTGGTCATGGGCGCATTTCTATTAAAAATGAATATCCCTAGAAATAGGAAAGCTGTTTACTTTGGATTGGGAATTGCAGGCACCATTGGTGTTAATATGATTAGAATATTTTCTTTGTCTTGGTATGCTCTCAAAGTTACTACTGATGCAAAGCAATGGGAAGAATTTCATTCTGTCGCAGGTGAGATCATGTTTTTGCCGTGGTTGTTTATCTTTTTACTGGTAGTAATTCTAATAGAAACAAAGAGACTAAAAAAATTAGAATCTGAAGGAAAATCTCTTCCTAAAAATAACTAGTGATATTACTTTGACCACGAATTTCTGAAAGTTCTGAAACTTTTACCCCTAATCTTCTAACTGTGTTTTTTTGGTCTTCTAACGCTTCTTTTAATAACTGCGCTGCATTTTTTTGTAATTCTTCCAGACTCGATGTAGGATTTTTTAACATTCTTGATTTTGTTTTGTTTGTTAAATCTGATTGAATAAATTGTATTCCTATTGATTTGAACATTCTGTTGTTTTTTTGAATTACTTTGTATAGTTCTATACATAACTCACTAAGATTTTCTGCCAAAAAATCATAATCTCTTGAATCTTTTTTTAGAGTAGCAAGTTTACTATATTGAATGCTTGCCTCTCTTTCTTTTACGGGTTCATTATCAATTCCTCGAGCTGCATTGAATATGTAAGTCCCATGTTTTCTCCCAAATTCTTTATTCAAAGTAAACACATCTAATTTTTTAAGATCTTTAATTGTTTCAAGATTCATCTGTGTAAATTGTTCTTCTGTTTTCTTTCCAATGCCTGGTATTGCTCGGATCTTTAATTGTTCTAAAAATTCTTCAACTTTTTCCGGTGACACCACTGTTAATCCGTCTGGCTTTCTGAAATCTGATGCAATTTTTGCAATCAATTTATTTGATGAAACTCCTATGGAACAACTAAGTTTTACTTTATCTCTGATGGAGTTTTTAATTTGTTGCGCCAAATGACTCGCCTTATCAAAATTTCCTTCCACTCTATCTGTTACATCCAAATATGCTTCATCTTTTCCTACACGTTCAAAAATATCTGCACTTTCTTTCATAATGTTCATAGCTTTCTCAGAAATTTCCAAGTAATAATCAAAATCAACTGGAAGAAAAATGGCATCTATTCTTTCTTCTAATCTTTTTTTTGCAAAACTAATTGGCATTCCTGATTTCACCCCAAACTTTCTAGCTATGTAATTTGCAGTTGCAATTGCGCCACTGTCTCCACCTCTGTCTGAAAAAACACAAACACATACTGGTTTTGATTTTAGATCAGGAGTCCGTATCTCCTCACACTGAGCAAAGAAATAATCAAAATCTACGTGGAAAACTACTCTAGCTCCCAATACTTTGAATCATCTCTCTGATTATTACTATATTGTGTATTCATCTAAATATTGAGTATTTTTAATAATAATATGGCTTATCCTGTATCTTCTGATGATAACGGTATCAACATAAAGCCAGAACTAATGGAAAAAGAAAAACTCTACCATTATGTGTTTAAGAACAAAGTTCTTCTGCTGTTCAAAGATTCACAAGATTTCCTAAATTGCTATGAAATTGAAGAAGAAGATCTAGTAAATCAAGTAAAGAACAGCAAAAACGATGATGAAGTTGAAAAAATCTTTGAAGAATACATACAACGTGAGGACCTCAAAAATTAAATAAAAGTCAATGAATCTTTTGTTGTTAAAGGAATAATAAATTGAGTGACCCCAAAAAATCTAAAGACGCAGAAGACATTTTATCCGAATTTCATGATGCTCATATATTGTCAGAATCAGAACCACAATTACCTTCACCTGAATCAGAACCACAATTACCTTCACCTG
>CAYYXT010000014.1:25020-54064 GCA_964475825.1 uncultured Nitrosopumilaceae archaeon
CCACAATTACCTTCACCTGAATCAGAACCACAATTACCTTCACCTGAATCAGAACCACAATTACCTTCACCTGAATCAGAACCACAATTACCTTCACCTGAATTAAATCCACAATTACCTTCACCTGAATCAGAACCACAATTACCTTCACCTGAATCAGAACCACAATTACCTTCACCTGAATCAGAACCACAATTACCTTCACCTGAATTAAATCCACAATTACCTTCACCTGCTAGTGAACCCTCAACTGAAACTAAACATGATCCTGAAGAACGTGATGTAATTTTTGTTGGCACTAAACCCATACTGACATATGTTGCAGCTACTTTAACGCAACTTTCAACAAGACACACTGTTACAATTAAGGCTAGAGGTAAAAGAATTACTCAGGCAGTTGATGTATCTCAAATGATTGTTAAAAGAATGAATACTGTTGGGTATGTTGTCAGCGATGTCAGAATTTTATCTGATTCACTTATATCTCAAGATGGTAAACTACGTAATGTCTCTACAATAGAAATTGACATTACAAAAAATTAAAACCATTAGAAACTTAATTCTAATCTGTGTGGGTATTTTTACTATTGGTATAATTCTTGGATTTGCAGTATATTCTTGTGGGATACAACATATTGCAATTATGACTGATTTAGAATCATATGAAAAATCACTTGATCCAGAATTCTGCGATGTTTTAGTTGAAAAAATTAACTTATTTAATGCTGATTGTAAACCTGAAGTTGAAATTTTAGATTGCGGTTAAATGACATCTGATATGAATGATATTCCAAAATATATCAACATGGAACTTAAACCAATCATCAAAATTTTATAATTTCTATTTGAAAGGATTTTTGAACTTTTAGAAGCAAGACATGCAACTGAATACAACCATACAAAATCCATCCATATGTGCAATAAGAAAACAACAACTATTCCTGCAAATGCCCATATCAACATTGCATCTGAAATTAATTTGAAACCAACACTTAGCCACCATATGATGAAAAATGGATTTAACGCACTAAGTGTAATTCCTGTAAGAACTGTACTGTGTTTTAGATTGAAAGAAGTTGTCTCTTTCATTTGTAATGTTGTTTTAATTTGAATTCCTGCAAATACGAAAAGTATGCTTGCTCCCAAAATAGAAATTAGTGTTCTAAACTCTGGAAAAATTTCAAATGAAAATACTCCAACCCCTAACAAAATCACAAGTGGTAATTCTACAATTGTATGGCCTACTGCCATTTTTATTCCTGCTTTTCCACCACCTCGTAACCCATGTGCTATATTTGCTGCAAATAAAGGACCTGGCGCCATTACTCCTGACGCTGAAATAAGAATAACTGTCATTGCAAATTCTATTGTTTGATTCATTAATTTTCTATTTTTATTGATATCTGGTTATAAAATAAACATAGTAATTTGATAATTTTTTATCTGTAAATTGAATCTTTTAACTGTCGTGATTCTTCATTTGTTTCTTTAATCGATTGTTCTGCTTTCTCTGCCTCTTTTTGTAGGAGTGGAATGTCACAAGATGTGCCCGGAATTAACTGTGACATTCCCATGCATAATTCTGCACTTGATTTAAAATCTGGGCCTGTACCATCTGAATGAAAAAGAATTACAATTACATCTTGTTTTGTGATACTCCCTTCATTAAGTAACATTCCGGGTATTCCTGGAATTGTTCCATGTTCGAGAACTTTTAATCCAGATTCTTTTAATTTTGTTCTTGCAGAATCCGTGTTTCCTACTGCAACCATTCCTTCAATTCCATCTAGGGATTTTACTGCCACACTACTTACAATTAGTTCTATTTTTTGTTTTTTTGCCCACTTGAGCATTGTATTTGCAACAATTCTGTGTAATGATTCATGAAGAGTAAGATATGATAAAAAAGCTGAAACTTTAAGATCATCGTTTACAAAAATCCGTATTGGATAATTTGGTTTACCCTCTTTAATCAAACTAATTGGTGGAAAACTATCTGAATCAATTATTCCTGCTAAACTAAATTGCGATGTTTGTATCATTGATTCTGTTGCAATTGCACTGGTAAAACCCACTGAAGGAAATCCGTCTATGAGATAACCCCCTTCCAAATTAATAGGTCTTAATTCTTTAATTCTTATTTTAGAATACAATATGTTATATTGAATTCTATTGAATAATAGTTTTTACCTGATTTGATTACTTTAGTTTTGAAACCAGTGCTGCATAAATGAATGGTAAAATTGTTGTAACTTCTGCATGAAGTGTAGTTTGTCTGGCTTGCTGTGTAACTTTTTCCCACGAAATGGCTTCTCTTACTAGTGCACCGCTTAGACTACCGTCAAATTCCTGTGCTGTTGTAATGTAAAACGCATAATCCAAACCTTCTCTGTATTGATTCCACCATAATGTGTGGTGCCTACGGATAAAATGATGTAGAGATTTGTTTAATCTGACACTTCACCTGACAGTTTTTGTCAGGGATTAAGAATGAAAATTAGTGCAAGACTTATTTAAGAAAACTTAAAACCGGCATAATCTCACTAATTTTTGAATGGTAAAAAGAATCCGAGTGGGTTTGGTAGGTATAGGCAATTGTTTTGCAGGACTAATTCAGGGAATAGAATACTATCGACAAAATCCTTCTCAAGAAGTGACTGGTATAATTCATGATAAACTAGCTGGATATGGAATTCACGATATTGATTTTGTATGTGGCTTTGATGTCGGTGACAACAAAGTTGGCAAACTCCTCAATGAAGCAATTTATGAATACCCAAACATGGTCAACTGGATTCCAAAAGAGGCAATGCCTAAAAGTGATGCCAAAGTTTACGAAAGTCCTGCTCTTGATGGAGTTGGTATATGGGTTGAAAATAGAATAAAACCCATCCAACCTACAAAAACTGACAAACAACTCGCAGAAGAAATTAAACAAATCATCAAAGATAACGGTGTTGAAATACTTGTCTCATATTTACCCGTAGGCTCTGATCAGGTAACTGCCTTTTGGGCTCAAATTTGCCTTGACACAAATACTGCTTTTGTAAACTGTATTCCGTCTTTCATTGCATCTGATGAAACATGGGCTAAAAAATTCAAAGAAAAGAATATCCCTGTAATTGGTGATGACATTAAAGGTCAAGTAGGAGCCACTATAGTTCATAGAACATTAGCTAAATTATGCAGTGATCGTGGAACTAAAATTGAAAAAACTTACCAAATAAACGTTGGAGGAAATACTGATTTTCTAAACATGAAAGAACAAGACAGATTAGCCTCTAAAAGAATTTCTAAAACTGAAAGTGTTCAAAGTCAACTTGCTGAAAGATTGGCCGATGATCAGATTTACGTTGGTCCATCTGACTTTATTCCATTCTTAGGTAACACCAAACTCATGTTTATGCGAATTGAAGGTAGACAATGGGCTAACATTCCTTACAACATGGAAGTTCGTTTAGAAGTTGATGATAAAGCAAATTCTGCAGGCATTGTTATTGATGCTATTAGATTAGCAAAGATTGCCCTTGATAGAGGTATAGGAGGTCCAATTATATCAGCTAGCGCATATTTAATGAAACATCCTATTGAACAAATGTCTGACGTTCAAGCAAAAATAGACTGTGAAAAATTCGTCGAAGGTAAATAATTACTTAAAATTTCTATAATTTGAATACTTTGCCTTTTTATTCTATATTGTAAGATTGTTTGCTCTTGTATCTAATTTTAGTTCAAGAGTTTTTTTAATCAATCAAGCCTGGAAAAATAACTGTGCTTTAGTTGGATATTGTTTAGTTATATACAGGCTCAATTTCTGGACCAAAAACATAATGCATAAATCTACATGTGATTCGGATTCTAATTTCATAATAACCACCATTACGAAAAAAATGATAGTAAAACAAGAAAAATTAATCAATTATGTCAACTAAACTTGTTAACTATCGATTATCCAACCAAATAAGAAATCAGTATCATTGGTCCATATTAAAAAAGTAGAGATCTTTGGTTTCAAATCATTTGGATTTAAGAATACTACTGTTCTGTTTGAACCTGGTCTAGTTTCTATCTCTGGTCCTAACGGTTCTGGAAAGAGTAACATCCTTGATGCAATAATTTTTGCTCTAGGTGAAAATAAGCCAAAAATGATGAGAGTTGATAAACTTAGATCTCTATTACATGATATAGAAGGCAATAGACATGGACCTAAAATGGCAAGGTCTAGTGTTCATTTTGATAATTCTGATAGAAAGATTCCAATTGATTCTGATGTGGTGGAAATTACAAGGGAAATGGACGATAAAGGTGAGAATACATACTATCTAAACAAAAAACCAACACCCCGAAGTCAAATCTTAGATCTTCTTGATGTTGCCAATGCTGGATTGGGTCAACTAAATGCAGTACAACAAGGAACCGTTACAAGAATATCTGAATTCACATCAGAAGAAAAACGAAATACCATTGAAGATTTAATTGGCTTGTCTTATTTTGATGAGAAAAAAACTGAGGCGATCAAGCAACTAGATGATGCTGATAGAAGATTGGAGATTGCTCTTGCAAAGATGGGTGAAATTAAAAAAAGAATTGATGAACTTGAAGAGGAGCGAAATCAAAAACTTCGCCACGACGTACTTGAACGAGAACTAAATCGTTACAAAGCAATTGCGGCATCTAATAAACTAAGAGCAATCACAAGTCAGAAATCTTCAAAGGAAGACACATTTAACAAAATCACCTCTGAAATCAAAAAATTTGATGATGAAAGAATCATGATTAGAAATGAAATCAACGCACTTGAAAGTGAAAAGTCAGAATTAATGACAGCCGCACATGACTACAGTCAAGCCAAGGCTGCTATTGATTCTGAACTAAGCTCTGCAATGGAACAATACGAAATAGACAATAGTGCAATTGTCGCATCCACTAAAAGACTACAACAAATTGCTTTTAGAATTCCTGAAATTAAAAATGAAATCGAAGCAATTGATCTAGCTAGAAGTGAAATTGAATCTCATATTTTACAATCTAAAGAATCAATCAATGAAACCAACATAAAAAAGAAAAAAATTAACGATGATTTGGAAATACTTGATTCTGAAAGAAATAAAATTTTGACAGAACAATCCGTAGCAGCATCTAAAAAATCTGAAATTGATAACAAAATAAAATTACTCTCTGATCAACTTAATGAAACTAAGCTAAAATTATCAAAAGTAGAAAATGAACAGAAAGAATCTCAAATTAAAATCAAATCCAATTCTATCAAGTTATCTGATTTGGAACAAGACATTATTGCATTATCTACTTTGAAATTAAGATTGGAATCTATGATAAATAATCACCATGCTTCTATTTCTGAATTAAAATCTAGAATCACTAAACTTAATTCCAAAAAATCTAAAACATTAAATGATTTGGAAGAGCTTGATCTAATTTTAGAAAAATCAAGTAAAGCCGCAGCTCAATATGAAACAAAAATCAAAACTGTAAAGGGAATAATGCATGAAGATTACACTGTTGCTAAACTAAAAGAAGATTCAGATAAACTTGGTATTGAAGGATTAGTTTATGAAATGATTTCTTGGGATAAACAATATGAGCGTTCAGTACTTGCTGTAAGCTCTGATTGGATTAAGGCAATTGTTGTACCAGACTTTGCAACATTACTTGGCATTGCAGAGGTTGCACGTTCAAAAAATCTCCCAAAATTAAAAATAATTCCTCTTGATGCAATTCCAAAATTCAAATTAGATTTACCAAAGGAATCCGGTGTAATCGGTGTACTCTCTGACTATGTGCGTTGCAATCCTTCTCATTCTGCTCTTAAAACATTCCTTTTTGGAAATGTTGTTCTTGCTGACTCTAGAGATTCGGCATATCATATCTCCAAATTAGGCTATAAAGCAGTAACTCTGGATGGAGAGTATTTTGAGGCTAAAGGAGGCGCTGTAATAATCGATATTAATTCAAAAATTTCAAAATTAACTAAAATCATCTCTATGAGTACTGATATTGATGGATTGCTTGAATCAATCAGTCTACTTAAAAAATATGTTTTAAAGAAAAAACACTCTCTTAAGAAACTTGAAGATTCTATTCAGAGTTATGCCGAGAGATTGTCTCTTTCAGAACAAGGTCTTGCATCAACTGATGAAAATTATTCTAATCTACAATCAAGAATTTCATCTGCAATACATATGAAACAACAACATACTACAAGAATTTCTGAATTACATAGAAGAAATACTAGTTTGCTTGTCGAGATCTCTATTCATGAATCTCATATCGACTCTCTTAATGCAAGAATTACTATTGTTGAAGAAAACTATGCCAGTGGGGAACAAACACGTATTGCAAATGAATTGTCTAGAGTGAATGCAAAGAAGTCGGATCTTGAAAAACTATACACGACAATAATGAATGAATACCGTGATAAAGATTCACAATTAACTACATTACAGACTGAAGAAAATAGAAAAAAATCTCAAATAAAAAGTCTTTATGATGAAGAATCTTCATTAAACTCACAACGTCAGGAATTAGAAAATAAAATTAAAGAATTAGATATAAAAAAAGAATCTAAAACTGCAATACTTGTAAAATTGAGAGAAAAAGAACAAGATCTTATCTCTACATCTGGTTCATCCATTGGACAACTTAAAGAATACGATGATAAATTAAAAATTCTTTCTGAAAAAGACAAAGAATTCACCAAGGAAATTAATTCTTTGGAAAGACAATCTGATTCTTTAACTCGTGATTTACGTGATTTAATTGAAAATGAAACCAAATTACATAATCTTCTCTCATCTTTTGGATTTGATAAAAATATGGAGACATTTGATGTTGAATCTATAGTACATGGACTAACTACTGAATTAAACTCTCTTAATGCTCTTAATGCCAAAGCTCCTGAAACATATCTTGAAGTATCTTATGGATATCGCTCTATGTCTGTACGTAAAAATTCCCTAGAAGAAGAACGAAACTCTATTGTAAAATTCATTGAAGATATTGAAAAAGATAAACGCCAAACATTCTTAGATGCATTCGATATAGTAGACAAAGAAATTCGTCTTATTTTTAGTAAAATGACTGGTGGTAATGCTTGGCTTGAATTGCAAAACGAAGATGATATTTTCAATTCTGGAATTTCTTATATGATTCAATTTCCAAATAAACCAAAAAGAGAATCAATGTCAATCAGTGGAGGTGAAAAAACATTAGCTGCAATAGTCTTTGTTTTGGCACTTCAAAAATTAAAGCCATCTCCTTTCTATCTCTTTGATGAGGTTGATGCACATCTTGATGCGCCAAACTCTGAAAGACTGGCAAAAATTTTAGAGGAACGTTCTCAAGAAAGTCAATTCATTATGGTTTCTCTAAAAGACTCTGTTATACAAAAAGCCAAACTCATCTATGGTGTTTATCCAAAAAATGGTGTATCTTATGTTGTTACATACAAAGACAAGCGAATGCCTTCTGTTAGAACATCTAGTCTATATTGACATAACAAGCAACAGAGTGATCTTTTTCTATATTTTCTAAGATTGGTTCTTTTTTACATTTTTCAATAACATATGGACATCTTGCTCTGAATCTACATCCAACATAAACATCAATGTCTAGAGGTTCATTGATTCTGATCTTTTTTTCTCTATTGAGATTTTCAGGATCTGGCTCTGAAATTGCATCAATAAGAGCTTGTGTGTAGGGGTGTTTTGGTTTTAGCAATACATCGTCAATTAATCCCATTTCTACAATTTTTCCAAGATACAAAATTCCTATTTTTTGACCAAAGTATCTGGCAGTTGCTAAATCATGAGTGATGTATATGAAAGAAATTTGATATTTTTTTTGTAACTCTTGCATTAATTCCAGCATCTCTGCTCTTATGGAAACATCTAGCATTGAAACAGGTTCGTCTGCAAGAATTATTTTTGGTCTTAATGCCAGTGCTCTTGCAAGTACTACTCTCTGCCTTTGTCCTCCTGACAGCATATGTGGGTATTTTTTTAGAATCTCTTCTGCAGGTTCAAGTTTTACCTCATGTAGTACTTCTATGACTCTTTTTCTTCTATCATCTCTATTTCCAATTTTATGAATTTCAAGTGGTTCTGAAATAATGTCTGCTATATTCATTCGTGGATTTACTGAATCATATGGATCTTGATGTATCATTTGGCAATTCATTCTAATTTTTTCTAAACTTTTTTTATCATTTTTAATCTCCTGATTTTCAAATAATATCTTTCCTGAATCTGCATGAATGGATTTGAGAATTAATTTTGCTATTGTTGACTTGCCTGAACCCGATTCACCTGCTAATACGAAGACTTCACCTTTTTTTAGAGAGAATGAAACATCGTCTACTGCTTTTACTGTGATGGTTTTTGAACTGAAAATACCTTTTTTAATAAAAAACTTACTCAAATGTTCTATTCTTAAAATTTCATCCAATGTATGGAATTGAATAAAGAAGTATATCAAGAAATATGCTATCAAAATTAAAAAATCTTTCAAACATCATATTCTATCAATAATCGTGTTTTCTGTTTTCAGAAAATACCCGTCAAAAATTATGTGTTATACAATATCTTTGAATTTGGTCTAATATATTCAATTAAAAAAGTCAGGATGTTCTCAAATCTTGTCCAAATTGTTCTTATCTATAATCAATCTTATCTGATCTGCATTTTTTAGATTGTTATTTAGATATGATACTACATTTTGTTTGGCTGCTCTTAGGTGCTCTTTTTGACTTTCATTCAACTGTGGGTTTTGCAACAATATATCTAGATGTATCAATACGGGTGACAGTGGTGCTTGCAACTCATATGATATCATTTTAAGCATTTCAACAAACTGTTTTGTTTGTACTTTTTCCAATTTTTTGAGAATAATCTCTTCTTGCTGATCTTCTTTCTCTTTGAATGAATTCGACTGTACCAAATCCTCAATTTTTTTCACAAGAATTGAGTTCATATTGTTTGCAATCATCTTTATTTGTTCTATTTCCTTTTGAACAGAATCTTCCAGTGTTATTTTTTTTCGAAATCGTTCTTTTTGAATTTTTTCTTGTGATTTTTCTTGTAGTTCTTTTATTTTTGAGCTAGAAATCTCACCCGATGTTGCTTTGAATTGATTTAGTCTTATTTGGTTAATTCTTCTCTGTCTTTCTACAGCATCTCCGTTAAATCCCATGCTGAGTTTTTCTATTACTTTATAATCATCAACCATGATTTTATTTATCTTGCAATGTCTTAAATATGTTGGAACACAAATGGAGGATTACTATTTTTATTGAAGAAGAGTAAACAAGAACCTTATCGCGGATAGTAAAACATTATGGCGACTCCAACAAGCACAATTATTGAACCAATAATCTCAAACTTATCTGGCTTTTTCTTGTCTATCCAATATCCCCAAATTATTGAGGATACAACAAAAATTCCACCATACGTAGCATAGACCTTACCGAAATTTCCAGATTGTAATGTCATGATAATTCCATACGAAAATAAAATCAAAGCCCCTATCAAACCCAGTATCTTTCCCTTATGATCTCGCAGCCATTTCCATACAAGATAACCTCCACCAATTTCTAATAGTGCTGCAAAAAAGAATAATCCTAGAGTTGAAAGAACTACTTCGATCAAACTTTCTCACCTTTTCTTGGATAATAGAAAATTATCAAAACTCCAATAACTGCAATAATAGTTCCAATAATGTCATAGTTGTCAGGTCTCACACCATCAATTAACCAACCCCAGAAGACTGACATTACAATAAAGACACCTCCATATGCAGCATAGATTCTATGAAAATGAGACTGCTGAAAAGTTGGAACTATACCATACAAAAATAAAATAAATCCTCCAACTGCACCGAAAACCCAGCTCATGTCGTTTCGAAGCCACAACCATACAAGATAACCCCCGCCAATTTCACAAAGACCTGCAAGGAAAAAGAACAAAAGCGAAGTCGATATTTTAGTTAACGAAGCGTTCATCTGGTTTGTTTTAATTTTCTTTTAGTTTAATGTTCTGAACTGTTTATGGCAATTCATTTACACGTTGTTCAGCAGATTCGCTTTCAGAATGTGATTCTTCAGATTCTGAAGGTATGTTTTCCCCTTCTTCAGAATGTGGTTCATTTCCACTGATAACTTCGAGTGCTTCTTTTGCAATTTGTTCTGCACTTTCTTGTCCTATTTCATTCTTTTCTATTTTTAAGAGTTTGAAATGTACGAATAGTGCCAATCCGCCAATAATTACTGCGACACAATTCCTGCAATGATTGCTGTTTTTGCAGATCTTTTCATGATTATGTTGGTATTATTTTATTTATTAAAAGATTCGAGCCTACTACCTACCTATAGTTTTAGAAGGAAAAGTGCAAAATCTACCTACCTGACTATATTCCCCGCGCGTTACGTCTCTGATCAAATTTGAACCTAATTTAGTAAGTACTTCCAAAAGATATGTTGGAAATCATAGTTATAACAAGAAATATAATTTACGCCTATTGATTTGGGATAAAGCATTTATGTCAAATAAAATCTATTTTAATACTTGAGTAAAACAATTCAAAAAAATCTAAATTATAAAAAATATCATGTCGACTCTAAACTGCAATATTTTAAGCTCCATTCTACTAAAATTGAAAAGAGTTTTGCAGATGAAATATCTTTTAGCTTAAATCAACATTCTAAATTTATTAATCCTAAATTTTTTTATGACAAAAAAGGTTCTGAATTATTTAAAAAAATCTGTGATTTATCAGAATATTACCCTACAAGGACAGAAATCAGTATTCTCAAAAAACTAAAAGATGAATTACCTCGATATCTTGATGGTTCCTTTAGATTAGTCGAACTTGGTAGCGGCTCTTCTGTAAAAACAAGGCTAATTTTAGACATGTTGAACCAAATTCAAGAAACCATTGAGTACTTTCCAATTGACATCTCTGAAATTTTGACTGAAAGTTCAGCATTACTTCAACGAGATTACAAGGATCTGCACATAACTGGAATAATTGACACATATGAAGGCGGTCTTGAATTTCTAAAAAACTACGATGACAAAAAAAATCTAATTATCTTCTTAGGTTCTAGTTTTGGAAACTTTACACCTGATGACGGAAAAGAATTTTTGGAGAAAATTAATTCTACTATGAAAGAAGGTGATCTCTTCTTAATTGGTTTGGATTTAGTAAAAAATAAAATAATTTTAGAAAATGCATATGATGATTCTCAAGGTATAACTGCTCAGTTCAATCTTAATGTCTTATCTAGAATCAATGATGAATTAGATGCCGATTTTAATCTGAGTAATTTTGCTCATCATGCAATATACAATGAAAATGATCAAAGGATTGAAATGTATTTGAAATCATTGGTAAATCAATCTGTCATTATCTCAAAAGCAAATATTTCATTAACATTAAAGAAAAATGAATTAATTCACACTGAACATTCTCATAAATACGAATTATCTCAAATACGTGAATTAATGCATCAAACTGGATTTAAAATTAAAAATACTTGGTTAGATGAAAACAATCATTTTGCATTGACTTTGGTCTCGAAAAACACTTGAATTCTAAATATTTTCCGCACATCTAAATCCTGAAAATAACCATCTTTCGTCTAATCTGAAAAAATTTCTATAGCTTCCACGAATTGACATTTTTGGTGTGCCAAAAGATCCCCCACGTAATACTTTTTGATTTGTAAACCACTTGTCGTTGTATTCCTCAAATCCTGTCTTAAATCCAGGATATCCAATAAATTCAGACGCTGTCCATTCCCATACATCTCCTATCATTTGATGACATCCTGATGGACTCACACCATTAGGATATGATCCGATTTCTGTGCATCCCCAGTGGTATGATTCTAGTAAATTGGAATTTTGTTCTGTTGGCTGCTCATTTCCCCATGGAAATACTGTTTTTTGCTGTTTTTCTTCATTCCAGCATGCAGCTTTCTCCCATTCTGTTTCTGTTGGGAGTCTCTTTCCTGCCCATTTGCAATATGCATCTGCTTCATAATAGCTAACATGACATACTGGTTCTTTTGGATTTAATTTTCTAATCCCTAGAAAATCTCTTACTTTCCACTGACCGTCTGTTTTTTCCCAATACATCGGTGATTTCCATTCATTCTTTTTCACTTTCTCCCATCCGTCTGAAAGCCAATACTTGTAGGTATCATATCCGCCATCTTCCATGAATTCTAGATATTGTTCATTAGTGACTGGAAATGCATCTATGGTATAGTTCTCAAGATACACTTTATGTTCTGGTAATTCGATGTCATAGCAATAATCTCCTCCATTATACCCCATTGTGTATATCCCACTTTTGATTTCTATTGATTTTTGTTCAAAATTTGATGAGTTTGGTTTTTCATTTTTTCTAACTGGTCTATACTGTTCTGCTAGTAGATGTTGCAGATCATAAACTAACAATTCCTGATGTTGACATTCATGATGAAATCCCATGATAATTAATCTGATTGCATCATTATTGAGTGGCTCTGATTCGATAAAGTGATTTACTCTTTTACTAATTGTATTAAAATACTGAAAAATTTGCTCAGTTGTAGGTCTTGAGACAATTCCCCTCTCACCTTTATCATGCGGTACTCCAAATTGTTGATAGTATGAGTTTAGGTATTCTGAAAATTCTTTAGAATAGAATTCATAATTTTTATCTATTTTACTCATAATTGCTTCATAAATCCAACTCACATGTCCTATGTGCCACTTTGGTGGACTGGTGAAAAATGCAGTCTGTACCACAAAATCATCTTTTTCTAAAGTTTTTACTAATTCCAGTGTTCTGTTTCGGGTTTCTTTGAATTGTTCTAGAAGTGGGTTTCTCTCTTCTATATCTGTAGATGTTGTCATTTTTTAATATCCTCTTGCAAATATTGGAGTTGCAATACTTTGCTTTTGACAGTAAATACATTTCCCACCTGTGTTTTCACTACCAAAAGGAATTACTCTAATGTCGGCACCTGTCTCTTCTTTAATTTTTTCTTCACATTCTATTTTACCACACCAATATGCATTGAAAAAACCCCCTTTTCCTATTTTTGATTTAAATTCTGAATAGTTTGAAATATTTATTGTATTTTCTTTGGCTTTCACTCTTGCAATTTTTAGCATGTCTTTTTGTATTTCATCTAATATTGTGACTATTTTTTCAATCTCGTTGAACCCTAAACTTATTTTCTCTCGATTGTATCTTTTTGCTAAAATGACTTGTTGTTTTTCTATATCTTTGGGTCCGATCTCAATCCTTAATGGGACTCCTTTTAGCTCCCAATCATTGAATTTGTAACCTGGTGTTAACTCATCTCTGTCATCTACATGAACTCGAATTTTTTTTGATTCTAATTGTTCGCGAATTTCATTTAATTTTGGAAATACTATTTCTTTGGCTTCATCTGATTTGTAAATTGGAACTATTACTACTTGAATTGGTGCTACTTTTGGTGGAAGTACAAGACCTTTGTCATCCCCATGTACCATGATCATGGCACCAATTAATCTCCATGATACGCCCCAAGAAGTTTGCCAAGCAAATTGTTCTACATTATCTTTATCTGCAAATTTTACTTCAAATGGCACTGAGAAATTCTGCCCCAGAAAATGTGATGTTCCCATCTGGAGAGCTTTTCCATCTGGCATTATTGCTTCCATAGTTGTTGTATATACTGCTCCTACAAATTTTTCTTTTTCACTTTTTTTACCTGTAACTACTGGAATAGCTAATTCATCTTCAACGGTATTTTTGTAAATTTCTAAAATCTTCATAACTTCTTTTTCTGCTTCTTCTTGATCTGCATGAACTGTATGACCTTCTTGCCATAAAAATTCCGAAGTTCTGAGAAATGGCTTTGTAGCTTTTATCTCTGCCCTTAATGCTGTATTCCAAAAATTAATCTTTAATGGCAAGTCTCTCCAACTTTGTATCCATTTGGAATACATCGTATATGCCAAAGTTTCTGAAGTTGGTCTAAGTGCTAGTCTGTCTCCCAATTCATTTTCTCCGGAATGTGTTACCCAAAATACTTCAGGATTAAATCCTGCAAAATGTTTTTGCTCTTTTCCTAAAAGTGATTCTGGAATTAAAATTGGAAGAAATCCATTTCTAATCCCATTTTTAGAAAATTTTTCATCAAAAGTACTTCTCAATGATTCCCAAATTGAGTAACCATCAGGCCTTAACACTATCAGGCCTTTTACTGGTGCATAATCTGCTAGTTTTGCTTTTAGTACCACTTGCGTATACCACTCACTAAAGTCCGTCTCTTTTGAAACTGTAATTCCGATGTCTTCTTTACTCAAACTAGAATTCAAAGAAGTAATTTTACTAATGAGCCTTTCGTGATAAATTACACATTATCTGATTAGTGTGGAATCTTTGGTTTTTATTTTAATGGGTCGCCTTTACAGAGGACTTTTCCCATAACTCTACTTTGGAAGTTCGGACAAACAAAACATTGGACAAATTGAATCTCCTTCTTTAATACCGGACAATTCACAAATTCCTGCTTCATTTTTTTGAGCATTTTTGGACTAACTCCTTTGAGTTTTAATTTTCCTTTATCGTCCATCATACCTGATCCCTTTAACTCTGCCTTGATGTCGTCTGGGAGTTTTTGCTTTGCTTCAGTTATCTCTATTACTACTTCGTATTTGTGTTCTAATTCCCCCATATCTGGTTGAATTATGCTCTTTGATTTATTACTAGCGTTTTTAGATCTAAAAAAAGTTTAAACTTTAATATAATTAGTAATTTTTTTGCAAATCAGAAATCAATTGCTGGCAATTTTTGATGTTGAAGGGGTTCTATATGATGCAGAATATCTCCCAATTCTTGCAGAAAAACTCAACAAAGAAGATGAAATTTGGGAAATTACAAAACAAGGTATTCAAGGTGTGATTAATTGGGAAGATGGTCTTCGCACAAGAATTGAGGCATTAAAAGGTCTTGATTATACTACATGCAAAGAAATTGCTGATGCTTTACCTATAATGACTGGTGCAAAAGAGGCATGTAGAGTTCTAAAAGCCGCAGGATGGAAATTAATGGCAATCTCCGGTGGCTTTACTATAATGACTGACAGATTACAAAAAGAACTGGATTTGGATTATATTTTTTCAAATGAATTAATCTTCAAAAATGGAAAACTAGACGGTGTAACATTACATGTTGATTCTGACAAATCAAAGTCAGCTAAAATCAAAATTGCAGAATGGAATGAAAAGAAAGAAAACATCACATGTGTTGTAGATGGTGCAAATGATATTAAATTATTTGATATTTCTGGTCTAGGTATTGCTTATAGAGCTCAAGACGTGGTAAAAGATTTGGCAACTGCCACCTTGGAAGAAAAAGATCTTTCAAAAATACTTGATATTATAAATAAACACTATCATCTGAAACTGGAAACCACGACTACTGCATAAACAATATCTTACTGTATTTTTACAACTATTGTGATTGCAAATCATTCCAATACGCATAGAAAAAGAAATAGAACCTGATGATGATATATCTAAATTAATAATTAATTCAGAAGAAATTCATAATGGTGATATTTTAGTCATTGCTCAAAAAATCATCTCAAAACAAGAAGGTCGTATAGTTGAACTGTCTTCTGTAGTGCCTTCTTTATTGGCAGAAGGTATTAGCTCCGAATATGAAAAAAATCCTCGTATTGTAGAATTGATTCTAAATGAATCAAAACAAATTATACGAATGGATCATGGAATACTAATTGTTGAAACAAAAAATGGATTTATTTGTGCAAATGCCGGCATAGATGAAAGCAACGTCAAAAATGGATTTGTGACATTACTTCCTCTTAACTCCGATGCATCCGCAGAAAACATTCGTAAGGAAATCCTGAAAAAAACAAACAAGACAGTATCTGTTATTATTGCTGATACATTTGGACGTCCATTTAGAATGGGGCAAACTAATTGCGCTATTGGAATTTCTGGTATGAATCCTATACTTGATTATGCTGGAACCAAAGATTCTTTTGAAAAAACCTTACACGTCACTGCAATTGCAATTGCTGATGAACTTTGCTCAGCGGCAGAACTAGTAATGAAAAAAGCAACGAGCTGCCCTGTTGCAATTATACGCGGCTATGATTTTAAAAATGAAAACTCTTCTATCTATGATCTTATCCGTCCTCAAAATGAAGATCTGTTTCGATAACTAGTACATTATTTGCAATAGGATTATAATCCAAAGAAGAAAATTTTACTTGAAATTGATTATCAAAACTGAATTACACTGTCATAATTCATTCTCAAATTTTCATATCGGTGATAAAGAAGCACCTTATGATTGCAATGTCTCAATAAGGGATCAATTGGAACGCTCTTATAATTTGGGATTAGATGCAATCTTTGTTACTAATCATAATACTTTGGATGGGTATCATCAGTTATTACAATACAAAAAAGATCACTCAAAATTTCAAAATATTGAAGTTTATCCAGCAGAGGAAATCACCACTGATACAGATGCACATGTTTTAGCATATGGTATTCACGATGAAATTCAACCTGGAATTACTTTAGAAGAGATAATAGATGAAGTTAGAAAACAGGGTGGAGTTTCATCAGCACCACATCCCTTTAGTTTACTAGATGCACTTCGTGACAGTGCCAAAAAATGTGATATGGTTGAGGTATTCAATAGTAATAACGTAGATATTCTTTCAAATGCACGAGCGACTCAATTTGCATTAGATAATAAAATGATCCAAGTAGCTGGTAGTGATTCTCATGTTCTCTCAACACTGGGGCGTTGTGTTAACATGATAGAATCTGAAAATAACCTCGATAGCATATTGCAATCAATGAAACATGGAAAGATTGAAATTTTACAAACCGGTTATGCGTTACAAAATGAAACACTTGATCATCTGAAATACAAAATTCATAATTCAAAAGATTATCTAATTGATTATATTTCAGAACATTATCCCAATGCAAAATGGCTTTTGACTTTTTTACTAAGAATTTATGATGTCAATCAAAATAGTCATATCTGGTCACTATTTTACAAAATAGCAATTTTTCTGATGAAAAGGATTTCTCAAAAAATTAATTTCCAAAATTATGATCCTGAATTTATGAAAGAACGAAATCTTGGTACTATGTTCAAAATGGCATTATAATCAAAAATAGGACAAGCTAAACTCAAATAGATTTTAATATAACTTCTTGAGGTGGATTAGTTTTTACGACTTTTGAATAGGCGACTCTAATAATTTGTAACTACAGTCAATTAACATACACTGTGAATGAGTTTGTTCTGTAGTGGTATCTCCACATTTATGACAAAAAACTCATTTGCTTTATTGCACATATTGCATTTTTTATTTACTTCTAATATTTCTCCACATTTTCTACACGAATCAATTCGCATTATTTTTGTTAATTCTTTTTGATACCTTATACTTGATAAGCTAATTAGCTTACCAATCATTTGAACAGCTTACCCTATTCTATCATCTTCTACAATATAGTATAATCATGAAAACACAAACAACTCAGAAAATTAGCACCTGGGACAAAATGGTTCACGCCCCATTCAAAAAAGTCGTAACATTTGACCTCATTTGTATGGGATTAGGAATCATGATGGGTATTGGAATTGGTGCTTACTTGGTTGCAGGAGCATAAATTCCTCAACTTATTTTTTTTATGCTAAAAAAACATTCAAAATATACAAGAAAATTTAAACTCACTTAAAATCATAGAGTAAAAAATGATTCCAATTATTTTTAACCCATGACAAAGATGAATTATTTATGTCTGACCTTATTGACAAGACTGCAAATTATGTGTTAGATCTTGCCAGTCCTCAAAGACTAAATATTTTATTCAAGTTATTAAGTAAAGATTCGACTCCTACTGAAATTGCAAAGGAACTAGAGTCCACAAAACAAGAAGTTCATAGAAATTTTATCCGATTAGAAGAAAGTGGTCTTATTGAGAAAAGAAATAACGGTAAGTATAGTACTACCACATTTGGTGAAGCTGTTTGTACGCAGGTTCCGACCATCGTATTTTTCTCACAAAATAGAAAATATTTTGAAGAGCACACTTTTGCAGATATCCCATACAAATTCAAAATTAGATGTGGGCAACTTGCAACCAGTCATCACATCAAAGGTGTTTCTAAAGTATTAGAGCAATGGAAAGCAATCTACAAAAATTCTGATGAGTATATCTATGAGATATTATCCGATGCACCACTTGACTTGATAGAGCCACTAGTTAAACAAATTAAAAAAGGAATAAAATTCCAATATATCTTTTCTGAATCAACTGTAGTTCCTAAAGGAAGAAAAGTATTATTGAAAAAACTAGGATTTGACAATCTCATTGAACAAGGACTGGTAGAAAGAAAGATGGCAAAAAATGTGCAGACCATGATAGTTCTCAATGAGAAAGAGGCGTGTGTTATGTTTCCAGCAAATGACGGTGAGTCAGATCTTACTGAGATGTTTTACAGTGATGACTCGATGTTTCATGAATGGTGCCTTGACTATTTCCGATTTTGTTGGTATGGCTCTGATATATTTGAGGAAAGTAAACTCAAAGAATAGATTTAAAATCAAAAATAGTCTCAAAAATTAATCCAAGCTAATTTTGTTAATATGACGTTTTTACTTGTTAAAATAGATTTTAATATGACAAAACGGGCATCATGAATTAGATATCCATATGTCTGAATCAAATGAGAAAAAATTAGATGCCACTGGATTGTTTTGTCCAGAGCCTGTATTTAGGACTAAAATTGAGATTGAAAAAATGCAGGTAGGACAAGTGCTAACTGTCTCTGCAGATGATCCTGCGGCTGAGGATGATATTTCAAGATGGGTGACAAGAAATGGTCATGTGCTATTAGATGTTAAAAAAGATGGCAATACAATCACTTTTCGAATTAAAAAGGTGAAATAAAACAAAATCATGACATCTGTTACTAGTTCTGATATTTTAAACCGAGTTGGCAATACGCCACTTGTAAAATTAGATTCTCTTTCAAATCAAAAAGTTACGTATTTTGCAAAACTTGAAGGTCACAATCCATTTGGTTCTGTAAAAGATAGAGCTGCATACTGGATGATTAAAGACGGTGAGGAAAGAGGTAAACTTACAAAAGGAAAAAGTACCATTATTGAACCTACCTCTGGAAACACTGGGATTGCATTAACTGGTATTGCAAATTTACTTGGTTACAAAATTGAGATCGTGATTCCTGAAAAAGCCAGTAATGAAACCAAGGATATTATTAGAAATCTAGGCGCCAAAGTTTTTGAAACTAGTGATGATCTTTGCCCAAAGGTTGGCGCTGGAACTGATCAAAGCATAGCATTGGCAACCTCAATAGCATTATCAAGACCTGATGCGTATTACTTTCCAAATCAATATGTAAACGAGGCAAACTTCATGGGTCATTATGTTGGAACAGGTCCTGAAATTTGGAAACAAACTGATGGAAAAATAACTCATTTCTTTACAGGTGTTGGAACTGGAGGAACAATTACTGGAATTGGAACATTTCTTAAAGAAAAAAATCCAGATGTTAAAATTATTGGATGCCAACCACAACAAAATCACTTAATTCAAGGATGGCGAAATTTTGAAGAATCTGCAATTCCTGATTTGTTTTTAAAACGAGAAAGTATCGTTGATGATTGGGTATCTGTTGATAATGATGAAGTATTTTCTGTTGTAACAGAAGTACTTAGAAAAGACAAATTATTGATCAGTCCTTCTTCGGCGGGGGTTTATGCATGTATGAAAAAATATCCCATTAATGGAGATGGATGTGTGGTTGGAATATTTGCTGACGATGGAAGAAAATACAAGAGTGTTTATGCTAAACAAAATATAATGACTGAAAAAGAATTTGAAGATGCTCTCAAAGAAGCAAAACCCATGTCAGAATTGGCATATTGACTTTCAAATGTATGAATTCATTTTAGTACTATTTTTACTCTAAAATATTTTTTAGACGAGTCTCATAAAACCCTCGAAAAAATTTATTCATATACATTTCATAATGCAGACACGCATTGCTTGATTCTATTAATTTTTCTCTGAGTTCTTTACTCCATTTACTTTGTTGTTTGTCTTTTAATTTAATAATTGATGGATTTTGTTTTACTTCTTCCATGTTCGTTATTAGTTTTAATTCAAGCTGGCGCAGTTTGCTTATGCTGAGTAAAAATAATCCTGATTGTTCCTTGTCTACCAAATTCATCAGTGCATGTACTTGAGTATAGTACTCTGTTCCCTTTTCATTATATTTCTTAAATTCATTGATACGATTTTGCCAATATCGTTCTGTAGTATTTTCTATTACTTTGTAATTAAATTGAATTTCAGACAGTTCTTTTCCTAACTTGGCTAAATTATCGCTATGTTCCTTGGCTGATTTTTTTAATTTTTCAAGTTCTTCAGTCATAATATTCCTAAATTTTTCTGCAATAAAGAGTTTGGAATCTAATTTTGAGCATGATTTTTCCATGCCTCGTTTGATATTTTTGAATAATCCATTATACATTTTTCACAAAATGAATCCCATTCTCCAATTTCTAAAACTCTAAAAAACTCTCTTGTCCACTTATATGGTGGTTCTTTTCTATATTGGAATTGCTGAATTGTGTAAATATCTTTTTCATTAAATTTATTCAAACATTTTTTGCATTGAGCGTTTTTCATTAGATATTTTATGAATTAGATTGATTATTTAGGAATTTTCTGTAAAAATAGAATGCCACTCCTTAGGCAGGAAAATAGACGGTCAACTAAAAAGAATTCAACAATATGATTTGTTGGAAATTTTCTAAATACTAAAAATGATCATACATAACATTGCAAACTCATCAGCAATTCATCAAGGTTCTCAAAAGGTTACGGATTTTCAATAAATGTAAAAGATCCGACGAGAGATCAATAAGTAATGCTGACAAATTTGTATGTAAAGATTTACAAATTCATGTTTGTTATTATTCAATGTTACAGTAATCAATCCATAATACTGACAAATTTGTATGTGAAGCATACATAACTGTAAGCGCGGCTTAATATCTTTACCAGCAATAAACTGACAATGATAAAAAACAACATCAAAAGCATTTTTGTAATGTCTGTGCTGATATTTTCAGCTTCAAGCATGATGCAAAATAACGCTTTTGCAGCAACGCAACCAAACCTTGGAACAGCTGATACCTTTGGTGTCTTAGCTGCCACAACGGTAACCAATGATCCTACATTAGGTACTGGTACCGTCGTTACAGGAGATCTTGGTTTATTCCCAGGTACATCAATTACTGGGTTTCCTCCAGGAACTGTAACCGGAACAATACACATAGCTGATGCAACAGCAGACGCGGCTCAAGATGATGCCCTCATTGCATTTAATGCACTAGCAGCCGAAAGTTGTGACAACACATCTCCTTGGCCAACTAATGCAGGTGTAAGACAAATGGCTGGACTAACACTCGGACCAGGAGTTTATTGTTCTGATTTTGGTTCATCACTTAATCTATCTTCAGGTGGAACACTCACTCTTAGTGGCAATGGAATTTACATCTTCAAATCCGACAGCACACTCGTCACGGTTTCAGACTCTAATGTAGTCCTAACCGGCGGTGCAACAGCTGATGATGTCTTTTGGTATGTAGGTTCTTCTGCAACTCTTGCAGCACCAACAGGACTATCAACTAGTCCAAGCTTGTTTCCCGGAACTATAATTGCTTTCACATCAATCTCCCAATCTGGTGGTACCACTGGTACCTTCTTAGAAATAGACGGTAGATTGATTGCACTAAATGGAGCAATTACATTTGCATCCTCTACTGCAATTACAGTACCTACAACAGATGGTGGAGGAGGTCAAGTAAACACAACAGGACGTATGACTGGTGGTGGCAGTGTATTTGATTCTACTAACAAAAGAATCACACATGGCTTCACACTTCAATGTGATGTAACCAATGGACCAAACAATCTTGAGGTTAACTGGGGCAAAGGTAACAACTTCCATTTGACTAGTCTAACAACAGCTATCTGTACAGATGATTCGACTATCAAGCCGAATCCACCTGCAGCAGGCTTTGACACCTATATCGGTGCTGGAACTGGCAAATTGAATGGTGTATCTGGCGCAACGATAGCGTTTACCTTTACTGATGCTGGAGAACCTGGTAAGAACGATCATGCTACAATAGTCATCGATGATGGCACTAGCATTATAGTTCTATCCGTCTCTGGTAATCTCAAAAACGGAAACCATCAAGCACACAAATAAGTTCTAACTATCCCTTCTTTTTTTTAATAATATTGTATCTGGAATCTGACCAAATTGAAAACTCCACCTTTCAATTATAGCAATTCTGTGTAACTTGGACCATAAAACCAAACTGTATGATTAGGAGAACACTATTATTGTATAATTAAATTAAAAATTGATTGTCTATGACTTATGTCTGCAAGTGAAAAGAAATAGGTATGGTTTCATTCATAACTTTAGAATCGATACTTTCAATTTCACCTAACCAAAATCATTTCTTATCCACATTTAGATTCACTTCTCTTTCAAATATTATCTGATAGACTAGTCCACAATACTGACAAATTTGTATGTAAAGTAGACACAAATGTAAGCATGACTTAATTGTTTTACCAACAATAACCTAACAATGACAAACATGAAACAAATTCCAATACTTCATGTCGTTATGATTTCTCTTCTAGTTTTTTCTGCCCAAAATGCAATGGGAGTAACTTCAGTATCGGACAAACTATCATGCCAATCATATAAGGAGAGAAAAGAGATATGAAATCATATCCTCTGATAGGTTTTACCGCTGTTTTAATTTTGGTCATATCAGTATCATTTACACTTATTGAAACCCAATATGCATCAGCCCAGATGGGTTTTGAGCATGCAGGAGCAATAAGCACTGTCAGAACAATAACATCAGATGGTTCTATTTGGGTGAGTGCAACTGCCACAGATCCTAAAGAAGGGGAAAGAATGTCAATTACTACCAATTTTTTTAACAAAGATGGTAGAATAGAGCTTGCCACTTATGACATAATAGCAACACAAGATGGGAAAACCATTCTTGATGAAAAAGAAGTTCACAAGTACGTTGGAGGCTCAACTCACTTGACATCACCTCTAACTTCTGGTAATCCTGTAGATATCAAAATAACACTGCAAGGAGACAACATAAATCTCCCATTTAACTGGCCAAAAGGAGAAGCAATAGAACTTAAAACGGTTCCAGAATTTGGAATGATCACAACAATGGTTCTTGCATTATCAATTATTAGCATAATTGCTATAACTGCAAAATCCAAAATAATCCCAAAACTTTAGTGCAAACAACCCCACATCGATTAATAATATGTTTGACAGATGTTAAAAACACGATTTTAAAATGATTCTTAACAAAACACATTCTTCATCTAGCGTCTATTTTTCCTCACAAGGGACTTTCCCTTTTTAGGAATTTTCTGTAAGGTACTTGTCTACATCTATTGCAGCCATGCATCCAAACCCTGCTGCAGTAACTGCCTGTCTATAAATTCGATCATGCACATCTCCTGCTGCAAACACTCCTTCGATATTTGTATGTGTTTTATTTTTTAAAACAATGTATCCTTCACCATCTAAATCAATTTGCTTCTTGAAAAGTTTTGTATTTGGCTCATGACCAATTGCAACAAAAAGACCTGCAACATCAAGTATTTTTTCTTCACCCGTTTTGATATTTTTTAATACTGCCTGGCGCATTTTTTGATCTCCTTTGATGTCTATTACTGTAGAATTCCAATGAAATTTTATTTTATTATTCTTAATTGCTCTTTCTTGCATTATTTTACTTGCACGTAATGATTCTCGTCTATGTACTAGGTGTACCGTTGTTGCAAATTTAGTGAGAAATGTTGCTTCTTCTACTGCAGAGTCTCCCCCTCCCACTACTATCAATTCTTGATTTCTAAAAAATGGACCATCACATGTTGCACAATATGACACTCCTTTTCCTGCAAACGTCTGCTCACCTTGTAATCCTAATTTTCTAGGATTTGCCCCCGTCGCAATAATTACTGCTCTTCCCTCATATTCTTCTGAGGCTGTTAGGACCTTGAATGGCTTGTGTCTAAAATCTACATCTACTACTTCATCATCTATGATTGTGGTTCCCATTCTCTGTGTTTGTTTTCTCATCTCTATCATTAAATCTGGACCCATTATTCCTTTTTCAAATCCTGGATAATTCTCAACTTCTGTTGTATTGGCTAATTGACCACCTGGCAATATGCCTGATAAAATAAGTGTGTCATATCCTGCTCTTGAACAATAAATTCCTGCAGTATACCCTGAAGGACCTGCTCCAATAATTACTATGTCAAATTTTGTTTTCTTTTTATCTGGCATCTTTGGTGATTCGTCTTTGTTTTCAAGTATCGTTGCACCAGAGTCTGCAGCCATCATGATATGACATCTTTGAGTTTCATTAATTTAAGTTATTGATCCTCTGTTTAGCCATTAATAATCATAATACTTATTTTTGACAGGATCTTTTAAAAAATTATCTGAAACTACTTGTATTGGCAAACTTGCAATAATCCAATATGTGAGTTATTTTTGTTCTGTTAACTTGTTCTTTTGTATGTCTCATGAAATTCTGTACAAATAGTATATGCAATATTCTGTATGTGAAAAACTTCTGATATGTTTTTTTTGCCCTTTCCAATTTCTCTCATAATGGTCATACATTTGGTGTTTTTTCGAGCATCTGGTTCAATCTCGTCTATCCAGATCTTAAAACACTCCTCAAAATCCAGACAGAATTTCAAAATAATCACCTGCCAGTCTTCAGATGTATTTGGAATGCCGATTGTATATGCCAATTCTTGAAATTCATTTTTTCTATCTCTAAGCAATAAATCCAGAGTTTCTCTAACTCTTTTTTCATCATATCCTCCAATTAATCTAATTCTATTCATAAGTACAATTATTTTTTTCATTGTTAAAAAGGGATCTATTGTTTTCATCTTTGAAAATATGTTTTCATAATCTTTTTAGAATCTTAATGTTTTTAACCATCACTAATCCAGTTTATACTTATGACTAGTGATTCTTTCTGTCATTGTGGCTCTTGTGGTCATGAAACAGTAAATGAATGTTATACTAAACAATGTTCATGCTGTTTAAGTGATCATCAGGGACCTTTTGGAAAAAATAGATAAATTTTCATTTCTACTTTTTATTTACTGTTTTAACTGAAATTCTATTTTCCACTAACTATTGACATCATGTCATTATTAATTCCCTAAAGCGATTTTAGTAAATAAATTAGCATTGTTGGTAAAATTCACGATCATTTCGAATGTCTCTTAAAAATGAAAAATCATCTACCTAAGTCAGGCATGGTAGTTTAGAAATAAGATAATTCATCGCTGAAAATCATATCGTTGTTAATTTCTTTAACACTTGTTGATGGGTTTCACATAATTTTCCATTTTCTAGCTGCGAATACAACAGATCTTTTTGCCAATGTGCATTAAAAAGTCTGCATTCTGTTTTATCACAAAACGCTTCACCTGTTTCAAAATAAAATATTGCCTGTAACAGATATCCTTCTATGATTTTTGATAGACGTGTATCGTTATATTCTAGATAAGTTCCTTTGTATTTTTGTTTTATTGACTCTACATTTATGCCCTGGGTGAAATTTGATATTAGATCTAAATAGTATTCTCTTGGTTTTGCTGGCGCTTCAATTATTCCTGTTGTTGAAATTATTGAAGGATTCGCACCGATTAATGCTCTTCCGTGATATCTATAATCATTATAATCATACGTGCATGTCAATTTGTTTGTAAAAAAGATATGAAATAAATCCGACGATGTTTCCCCATTTGGGATTAATTCTGTTAATGCTTTTTGAATTTCAAATCCATCATACATGATAATATTTTCTGTTTTTGCAGTATCTTCAAAATTTGCTTCTTCAAAAAGAATTTCATCTTTACTAGGGGTGTGTTTTTCATATGGTTTTCTAGGATTGAAAATTCTACATGATGCAATTTTTGCAGCCATGTCTTTTTTTGAGAATTTTAGAATATTGTCTCTTGTTTCAACTTGAACTGGAAATGTCTCTTTCAGAAAAACAGCAAGTCTCTCAAGTTGAATCTGGGAAACAGTAGGTTCATCATACAAAAATATTTTTGAGATCTTCAATGAATCAATAAATTGCTGATTGTTTATCTTTCTAACTCTTTGATTTTTTCTGCTGTGATTTCAGCTGCTTTCCTTCCTGAAAATAACATTGAACCATACGTAGGACCCATTCTTGCCAGTCCATATGTTTCAGTCACAGACATTCCTGCTGCAACCAGTCCTGGATACACTTCGCCAGTATTGTGAACCACATGTTCTTCTCCTTCGTTTACATACATTGGATTCATTCCCTTCCATTCGACTAATCCTCTATCGACAAGTCGTTTTACTGCAACAGAGTCATGTCCTGATGCATCAATGATCATTTTTGCCTCAAGTGCAATTGGATCAACACATGTGATGTTTCTTGGTAATGCTGATACTGGCATCCAATTAACAACAATGCCTGTGACTCTGCCGTTTTTTAAAACAAGATCATCAAACTTTGTAAGATTAAGGAATTTTACTCCTGCATCACATGCCGCTGCAATTAATTTTGAAACTGCATGTGGTCCTGGTGTTAAATACAATCCTTCTGAGACTTTTTTGTATGGAATGCCTAATTCATCCCACATTTTTTGGGCTGGCTCTCTAACTGTTACTGGATTCATCATATATCCACCTAACCAATAACCTCCGCCAAGGTAATTGTTTTGTTCAACAACTAAAACTTTGAAACCCATATTTGAAAGATCTCTGCTTGCAGTTAATCCTGCAGGTCCAGCCCCTATAATTATCACATCTGACTCTGCTCTGTCTATTAGAACTGAATGAAATTCGTTTACAATTGCACGAGTAATGTCAACTTCACGAACATCGGTGAATATTTTTGTTGATTTTTCTGCAACCGTAGCTTTTTGCATGAAAATATTGATTCTTAGAACCCATTAATACTTTCCCACAAGTTTTTTTAAAATTAGGGGAAACTAATAGATGGTGTTGACCCAAGATCAAGAAGAGATCCAAGGAAGCTACTATTGCTCACTTTCGAATCGTTTTTCTGTGCATCTTTTACACTTTTTAAAAATCTCAGAAAAGTTGCTATATTTACGGTAATGGTTTTGTATTCTTTTCGCGGCAAATTATACCGCCATCTCATATGATTGGCATGATAGTTTGTCCGATACTGAAGTTACTGTCATTGCATTTTGGGCAGGAAAAACTAGAAGAGAAATCATAACGACATGAAGTATTGGAATTTGTTTCATGTTTGTCATTGTTAGGTTATTGTTGGTAAAACAATTAAGTCATGCTTACATTTGTGTCTACTTTACATACAAATTTGTCAGTATTGTAGGTTGATCTCTCGTCGGATCTTTCACATTTATTGAGAATCCGTAACCACTGAGGAATTTGACATTGGAATGGTTTGTTTGACCTTTGAGTCAATCATTCTCTTAACTTTTCGAATCTTTTGTTGTATTTCTCTTGATGTTCTCTGATTAATCCGTGATTAGTTTTATCATCGTATTTTGTTTCTTGGCTTTTGAGTTCCTTTTGTAATTTACCGTCTATTTCTTTTCTTATTTTAGTTGCTTGGGATATAGCCTCTTTTTTTGCCTTATCTTCATTTTTTCCTTTTACAATAAAGACTCTATTCTGAAAGCGATTTGTTGTTTTAATTCTAGTTTTTCTAGTGATTTCTTCTGCCAGATCAAAATGCCCTTGTTCATGTTTTAAAAGTAATGTACTATCTTTCTCACTGACGTTTTTCATTACCCAAGAGAAATCAGGGATAAAAACTGCATGGAGTTGCATTTCTCTAATCTTAAATTTGAATTTGCTTCCAGTCTTAATATGCTCAATAAGTGGCTTTGATTCAAATCCTATTGCTGAGATAGCTGACGCTTTAGCTTCAGGATCGGATTTTTTTTTGAAATCATTCCATTTTAAGATTTGAATCTTATTCCAAATAATTACCGAAAGTTCTGGATTTGTAGATGTATTATTGACGAAGATTTGCATGCATTTACCAGTCATTAGTTTATTGCTGGTAAATCTATTAAGTCATGCTTACATCTATGTCAGTTTTATGGACTAATCTGTTACTAATTTGAAATCGTTGATGCAAATACTCTGCCTTTCTCAGTCAAACCAACATTAATCTTGGATTTATCAATTGTTGATTCAACAAGACCTTTTTTCTCTAGCCAAACAATATGCTTTGCAAGTCTAGCATAATTTAGATTGGTATCAAGTGATAAAGATGTCTTGCCATCAGAGCCATTTTTTTTCATGGATTCCACTATGCGAAGTAGGGTTTTCATGCTCGGTTCAAAGTCAGGCTCTAATATTTTATTTTTAACAATGTTGATGGTTTTAGAATGCACTCTCATAACATCACTATATCTGTCGGACACTGCTATATGTACGGGACAATACTATATAGAATTATCTGTTTAAAATGCAGATCCAATTATTATAGAAGGAACAAGGGAAAAGAGAATTCTAGGTTTCACTGATTCTTGTTTTACTTGACCTCAAGTTTTGCGACAAACAGCATTATCTGCAAGCGTTAACGCATCTGCCAGACATAAAAGGAAAATGGAACACATCCATACCCCAAAAGCCAAAGTTGGATTTTTTCACATCATGACAGATATCAGTAATTCTGTCAAGGTCTGTCCGTTTTCATTCCGAAACAAGAACAAGACAATAATCTGTCCATAATGCTGACAAATTTGTATGTGAACCGGACACAAATGTAAGCGCGGCTTAATAACCTCTTTACTAACAATAAACTAACAAT
>CAYYXT010000015.1:0-33743 GCA_964475825.1 uncultured Nitrosopumilaceae archaeon
AAGATCTATGTCCTCTAGAACCAGAAGATTATGATGGTGATAGAGATACAGACGGTTGCCCTGATTATTAGAATCAATATTTTTGACTTTTTCTAAATATGCAAAACATCAATTTGATATAATAAATATATCAAGAAATCAAAACAGTTACAATGCTTCCAAAATTTTCAAGTAGAGCCTTTTTAGCTCCAATGGCTGGGGTAAGTGATCCTGCTCTTAGATTACAATGTAAAAAAATGGGTGCAGGTTTGGTTGTAACAGAGTTTACTAGTATTCATAGTATAATTGCAAAAGAACAACAACTAAAAGAAAACAAGAAAACTATTCAGGAATTTTTAGAATACTCTGAAAAAGAAAGGCCTCTTTCCGTTCAATTATTTGGCTCTGATCTTTTAGCATTAGAAAAAGCTGCAAAGATCGTAGAACCATTTTTTGATATCATTGATTACAATATGGGCTGTCCAGCACCACACATAACACAACAAATGGCAGGTGGAGCACTTTTACAAGAAGTTAATCTTACCCAACAAATTTTTAGCACTCTAGTCAACGCAGTAAAAAAACCCGTTACTCTGAAGATCCGCTCAGGAGTTACCGATGCAAGTCGATATCTTTTCAAAGAAATTGCACAAATTGCAGAGAATGAGGGAATACAAATGATTACCCTTCATCCTAGGACTGTGACTCAAGGATATTCAGGCAATGCTGATTGGAAAATGATCAAAGAACTGAAAGAAATTTCTAATATCCCTATAGTGGGTAATGGCGATATAACAACTCCTGAAGATGCTAAAACAATGATTGATCAAACTGGTTGTGATTATGTTATGATAGGTAGAGGTGCAATGGGAAATCCCTTTTTGTTTGAACAAATTAATGATTATCTAAAAACTGGAACTTACAAACAATATTCATTAAAAGATAAACTGGATTCATTTTTTGAATACCTTCGTCTTACCACTGAATACAACATAAAATTTTCAAACATTAAAGGTCAGGCAATGAGGTTTACCAAAGGAATGACAGGCGGTGCAAAACTACGACCAAAAATATCTGCATCAAAAAATATTACAGAACTTGAAAAAATTATGAATGACGCATATGTTCTATTTTCCTAGATAATTCATTTAGAATATTTTATTACAATCTACTTACAAATTTGAGCTAATTTTTATAATGACTATACAGTTATCCATTTTCTCTTTCTTTTAGTGGTTAATATTTAAGTAAATTAGATTATTCTTATATATTTTAAGATGATAATAGAAGTATGAAAATGGGAGATAAATAATAAATTGGCAACAGCATATGTTCTCATAAACTGTGATCTAGGTTCTGAGGAATCAGTAATTTCTGAATTAAAATCAATAGAAGGAGTTGCAGAAGTACATGGCATATTTGGTGCCTATGATATATTGGCAAAGGTAGAATCAAAACAAGTTGAAACGTTACGTGAAACTATAACTTGGAAGATTAGAAAAATCCCAAAAATCAGATCAACATTAACTTTAATGGGAATAGAAGGACAGCAATAATGGAGTCTGTTAATTGACAAAAGCATATGTTCTCATAAACTGTGATCTAGGTTCAGAAAAAAGTGTAATTTCGTCATTAAAAACAGTTGATAATGTTACAGAAGTACATGGTACACTTGGTCTTTATGATATTATTGCAAAAATAGAATCAGACTCTGAGGAAAAAATTCAAAAAACTATCACAAATGTCATCCGTAAGATGCCTAAAATACATTCCACCGTGACTCTTACACGCTCAGAAAGCGAAGAACTGTTTCGAACATCTGAAAAACTCATCGGATCCATGCTTGGTAAAAATAATGTCCAAGCATACGTTGTTATTCATAGTGATAAAAGCGAAGAATACAATGTTTTAAAAAATCTGAGTCACATTCCAGAAGTAAAAGAAGCTGATGTGGTGTTTGGATATTATGATATTATTTGTAAAATTGAAACATCCGAATACAAAATATTGGAGAATATAATTACTAAGGCTATTAGGAAATTACCTCATGTTAGAACTACTATGACATTAAATGTCATTATAGAACAAGAATCTTAACGCTTTGCAATTTTTATAACATTGAAATAACATTTTTCACACAGTTCAAGTTTATCATATGTTTTTGTTTTCATTTTCTTAAGACAAATATTACAAACTGTAACACAATCGTCACAAAAGATAGCTGGAATCTCTAACTCCCTTCAAAAATCGTGGGAGATAAAATATTTCTATTGTCATGATTACAACCAAAGTTGTATCTGGCTTTTATTGTCACAATAGTAATTACATATTCTGATTTATTACCTGGTTCTATTTTTTTCAAAAATTTGTTTGATTTTGAACCTAAATCTGAATAAATTTATATCTATGTTATTTTATGTCGATCTTTGCTTTTTAGCAGTTTAATAATTATTTTATTTCTCAGAAAATTCCCACCATTCTTTTCCAAGAATTTGAATAATTTTGTATGCTATTCTATCTATGTTTACATTTGGTTCTGTTGTGATTAAAAGAATACTATTCTTTAGTGGAAAACTCATCATAACCAATTTTTCACGTCGTGAAGCTGAATATTTTACCGGACCCATAGAATAATCAAAATGTCTCCTAGTGGACACTCTATATGCCAATTCTCTGAATATTTTCTGTTGTTCCTCATCCGTTTCAAATGGAACGATCTCTTCTCTAAATTTACCTTTTATCAAATTTCCTTCAATACCTACAAATCCCGCAAATCTAATATCTTGCTCCTCAAAAATTTTATCTAGTTTTTGTTGGTAAAAAGTGTCATTGATTCCATTAGACAATGCTTGATATCGAATTAATGACAGTAAAATACTTGTGATTACTTATCTTTACTCGTTACAAATTAATTTTTAATGTGTTTTTATTTTTCTCATTCTCCGAAAATCAAGGTAGATTAGGCATGATGTAAAACTCATCTGAGAATTTTTAGAAACAACAAAGTCATTCGCTTTTATACTTGGATTGTAATAACTGACTATCCCTTCAACAAACATGTCCCCCAAAGGGATACCTCACTGAGAGGAACAATTACTATCCTTTCAGTTGATTACATTATTTCTTAGTTTTTTTATTTTTTCTAGAATCTTCATTTCTTGATGCTTTACGTTCTTTACGAGTTGTGGTTACGCCTTTAACTATGATTGGTAGAGATGTTCCAAATAGAATAATTACAAATTCTTTTGGAATCTCAGATACTGCTTCTTCAGCAGTTTTTGCTGAATCCTCAGATGTAACAATTATTTGAAAGATTATAGTTGGAATAAACCAAATAGTCCTAAAATGAGCCAATAGTCCCTTCAATGGGGTTTCTCTTTTAGACCACTTTAAAATTATTGTCTTCTAATAATCATATTATTATAATTTTGATTAAAAGAAAATAATTAGAGGGCTTCTGAACCTCTCTTTTTTGATGCAATATTTAGAACATCATCAACTGTAGATACAAAAATTATTCCATCTCCTGCTTTTCCTGAAAATGCTGCATCAGAAATTGCCTTGATCACTGCTTCTACTTTTGAATCATCTACAATTGTACTAACAGTTGCAACTTTATTGAATTCTGCGACAAAAGTACCTGTTCCTCTTCCTCCTCTGATGGTTTGTCTCTGACCGGAGCCCCTACCATTTCCTTCTAGTATGGTAAATCCACCAACCATATCTTTTATAGCATCAGAAACTGGGCCTGTTTTATCGATTTGAATAGTTGCCTCAATTCGTTTCATTTGTTTCCCTAAATTTCTATTATTTAAAAAAGATCATATGTTTTTATTCAAATTTTATGATACAATAAGTTCAATTGGTTATATTATTATCCTCTGACCTTTTTAGCACTTAAAAAAAGTAGAATCATGAAAAGTGATGAAAAAAGATCACATAGACTCAATTATCTTTTAAAGTATTATTTGAGTAATCCAAAAGAGTATGATCTATATCAAAAAGTAAAACAGATGGGCGTATCTGACGTTACTGCAAAAGATTACATTCGAACTGTGATAATTCAAGCTCAAAAAATTTATTCTAGATAATTGTGTATATTTGAGGAATTACATTCAATAGCATCTAAGGTTCAGGCCTTGTTTTTCTATCAAGATAAAATTAGAGCCTGTTTGTATTAATTCTTAGTAATCTTAAACAAGGTAACTTCATAAATAATCCAATAGGAGAATAAAACACGCATGACCGATCCTCTCATTGATGATGTCAAGACCTTATTGGATAAAGAAAAGGGCGATGAGCGTATACTAAAACAAATTTGTAGAGCTTGTGAAAATAATGAAGTAATTAGCAATTATGAGAGAAATTATGTTAGAAAATTGGCAGAAAAATATCTTGGTAGAGCACCTCAGGTTGAAGAAAAACAACATGCTGAAGAAAAACCCATTATTCCAGATGTAATATTTTCAAAAACACTATCAAAACAAAACATTGAAACTCTTCCTTCAATGTCCACAAGAATTATCAAATTGAAATCAAAAAACACAAAAATGTTGTTAGGCATAGGTGGAGCAATATTTGCAATAATAGTTATAATTGGTGTATCTCTTTCTGGAATTTATTATATTGAATCTGACGACTCTCAAATTCCTATAGATTCATCATCTACTCTTTCAATTCAAACTGATTTATCTGCATATCAAAAAGGTGATATTATTTCAATTAGTGGAACATCCAATACTTCTGGAAAAATAAATCTCTCAATAGGAAATCAAGACGGTCAATTAGTTTGGTCTGAACAAATCTCTGTGAAAAGTGATGGCCGATTTTCTACATTGGCAATAGCTGGAGGCACTGGATGGGATAAATCTGGTACATTTACAATAAAAGTAGAAAATAATTTAGAAACAGAATCAAAAACATTTTCTTTTAGGGCGTAATTTTTTCAAATTCTTTCCAATGCGAATCTATCATTTCTCTTAGTTTTTCTATGCTGATCTCTTCCATATACTCACGATAAACAATGAATTTGTTTTGTTTTCCTGAATCATCACCATAAATATCGCTTGTATTTTTTGGAATTACTCCCATCTTCCACTGCTTCATTTCAAAAATCCAAATTGTTGCATCCGGATTTGAAAAATCTATATCGTCACAACCAACAATATACAAATAACACTTTGTGGCTTGATTTAATTTCTCATGTAATTTTTCATATGCAATCATCTGCCCTTTTGCAATGTTGATCTTGTCATTATGAAATCCCTTGAATTCCAGGATGATAAAACCCCCATTGTGCTCAATCAACCAGTCTATATCTGTCCCTCCTGAGGCTATCATGCCATGAACTATTAGATCTCCTAGTATCTCTCTACCATGAGTAAATTCTACCTCATCAAAAATTTGATATTTTGCTTTAGAACTTTTTCTAATAATTTGTTGTGAATTTGAGTTATTCTGGATGACTTTTTCTTTGTCATAAAATATATCAATCAAATCTGTAGTTTTATCTGTCACTGAATATGAATTCGTATAGTCAATGATAAGATAGTTTGTAAAATTAAGTAAAGCTGTAATATTTTTTGTAATCTATCGACACAGGTATTCTCCTCCTGTACCTTTGTATAAAATAAAATATTCTTCTGAATTTTTACGTTCTTTTTTTGCATTTAATGCATCTTGATACATTTCAAAATGCTCTACTAAGTACAATTGATTATCAGAATCTGCAAAATAATCTATTCCAACTAAATCAAACCCATCTTCAGGAGTCAGTCTAATCTTTTCTTTTTCAAAATTATCTTCAGTCAATTGTGATTAAATTTTTTATGATTAATTTGAATATTAGAACTGTTTTTACTGATCATATATCATTAGATTTTTTTCTTCTAACAATGAATGTAAATTATGAACAGAACGATATACATCTGATTCTTTTTTTGCACCAGTACAAACTAGCTTTCCTGAGGCAAATAACAATATGACAGTTTTTGGGTCTAACATTCTATGAATTAATCCTGGAAATTGTTCAGGTTCATACATGCTTCTTGGTAGGGTTCTGGCTGCTTTTTCTAAGTGAATTTTACCGCCTAGGTTGATTGCTGCTACAATATTTTGAACTGTAATCACTGCATCGTTTTTGATTTTGATTTTACCTTTTCGTAGTTTTTGAACTACTGTGTTGACTGCTTTGATTGCCATATCTTCTGATTTTGCACCAGTACATACCATTTTTCCAGTTCTAAAAATCAGTGTTGCAGTTCTTGGATTTTGTAATCTAAAGACCAGTCCTGGAAACTGTTCAGGATGATATTCTGTGTCAGGAAATTTTTCAGTTATTTCGTTAAGATCAATTTTTTGGTCTACTGATGCAGAAGCAACTACATTTTCAACACTAACAATAGGCTTTGTTTGAGGCATATCGACGGACTTTAAATAGGCCCTTTATATATACTAGTCCGACTTTTTCAAAGATTCGTGTATGGTCTCAATGATGTCCAATCCACTGATAGCGATATTCTTCATCTATGATATCAGTTACAATGTCTTTGTTTTTGATCTTTGCTTTTGATAATTCTACATCAAAGAATCCCAATTGTCCTTTCCATGGAATTGGAATTGTTAATGGTTTTGCATTTTTTATCTTGAATCCAAAAGTTTTATCTTGAAAATTTTTTGAAGTAAAATGAAATTTTTGATCTTTTTTTACTTCTTTTGATGAATTATATTTTTTTACATCGTAAAGCTCAGCTTTTCCAATAATTACGCCTGTAACTAATTTTTTTGTAATTTTTAATCTCTTGCAATCCTCTGCTCTTATTTTGATTGGGGCATGAATCAAAAATTCACCACGAAAATTTGTATTCCATTTTCTTAATTCTATTGTTTTTTTTCCAGATATTATTAAATCTGCAAAAGGTTGTGATACTGATAGACACTTCAAGACAATTCATCTGATGTTTTCAAGCATTTTAAGAAATTGATTTTTAAGATGATTGTATGCTGCATCTGTTTGGTCCCATCTCCAAATCTGGTACTTGTTCTTCAATAATTGGAATTATTCCTTTATTTACTTTGATTACTATTGAATAATTCATTGGTCTGGGAGTAGTCATGCTAACAACTTTATTTACAAATTCCTCCTTGCTTAAATCTAATAATGCTAATTTTTTAGCCATTTCTGGTGTAGTGTAAAATATTGCATTTTCTGTTGATTTTATCCCTTCTCCATGATGAGTTGGAAATATCATTGTATTTGGTCCAAGTTTTAATAATTTCTTGTGAATCGTATCGTGTAAATCATTTGCAAATTCTTCTGTCCTATCTCGAAGATCTGGCCTTCCAACAGATTCAACAAATAATGTATCGCCACTAAATGCATATTTATCATCAACTACAAATGTCATGCTTCCTGCTGTGTGCCCAGGCGTGTGTATTACTCGTACCTGTTTTTTTCCAACAGAAATTATATCTCCATCATCTACTTTTTTGTGTTCAATTTTGTATTCTTCTTTTGCACTAAAATACAATTCAGCTTTTGTAATTTTTGCTAATTCTCTAGCTGCTGAGATATGATCTGCATGTAGATGTGTATCTATAACTTTAGTAATCTTCAGTCCTTCTTTTTCTGCAAATTCAATGTACTTTGAAGGTGGATAATTTGGATCAATTACTAATGCTTCACCATCAGATCCCAAAATATGTGATAAACATCCTTTTCCAACTTTTTCAACTTGAATAATTGTTAAATCAGCATTTTTAATTGCTGTATTTGCATTAAGAACTTGATTCCACCTAGACATTCCTCCTTCCAAAGATGTAGACTCGATTCCCTTTTGTGCAAGTGCAAAGGTAGCTACCATTGATCTATTTCCATGAGAACATATAGTTACTATCTTCTTATCTTTTGGAATTTTTTCTCCTGCACTTGATGTGAATAACTCTGATAATGGAACATTTACAGCTCCTGGAATTTTAAATTCTGCAAACTCCATTGGTTCTCTAACATCTAGTAAAAATACATCTTTGTTACTCTTCAAAGACTCCCATAGTTTTTCATTTGAAATTACAGTATCTTGTTTGCTTTTTACTAGTGTTTTATTCCAACTTTTTATTCCATTTTTAAGATAATGTGCATCAAAACCAAATCTTGCTAACATGTTAGCATTTTGTGATGCTTCATTTCCGTCATCATCAATAAGAATTATTTTTTGATCCCTTGGAAGTCTTGACATAATTGCCTGTTTTTGTTGCATATTGGCACATTTGGCATTTGCAGATCCTTCGATATGTCCTGCCATATAATTCTCTGATGATCTTAAATCTAAAATTAATAATGGGACTTTATTCTGAATATTTTCATAGATCTCTTCTGCGGTTATCTCGATATCGGTTATACTTTCATGTATTTTGTTACCAAATTTAGAAGTTTTTGTTCTTCTTTTTATGTTAAATTCTAGGCTTCTAAAAGTTATCTATTCATGTGGTTTAAGAAGATTACAGATGTTAATAATAGAAAAATGATTGATTCAATACAATAGATTATCTTGACTTTCAGAAGATAGCCAACGAGATAGGCCTTACGGTAGAACAAAAGATACGTGAAATTATATAATATAATCTGGCATAGCATGATTAAAGTCTAATCAGATGACAAATGATTAGAACTACATTAGCAAAAATCAAATAACGACTTGTCTAATCGATGTCGTGCAAAAACCAATAAAAATTCTTGGCATTGCAGGAAGCCTCAGAAGAGGATCCTACAATCGTGCTGCATTAAGAACTGCCCAGAAACTAGTTGCAGATAATACGGTTTTGGAAATTTTTGAATTAGATAAAATTCCTCCCTTCAGTGAAGATCTGGAAAAACAGATGCCACAGTCTGTCCTCAATCTAAAAGAGAAGATTCGTTCAGCTGATGCTGTTCTCTTTGTCACGCCAGAATATAATTATTCTATTCCAGGAGTTTTAAAAAATGCAATAGATTGGGCTTCAAGACCATATGGGGATAATTCTTGGGATTCAAAGCCTGTAGCTATAATGGGAGCATCTGTAGGAATGTTAGGTACTGCACGTGCTCAATATCACCTAAGACAAGTGTTTGTTTTCTTGAATGTGTATCCACTTAACAGACCAGAAGTAATGATTGCAAACGCAGCTGACAAATTCGACAAGGACGGAAACTTGACTGACCAGAAAACCAGAGAGAAAATAAAGGAATTGTTAGATGCCTTGGTGGTCTGGACAATTAAACATCAAAAGATAAAATAATAAATATTCGAAAATTAGCAAATCCATGAAAAGCCAACTTGAAATTTCACAGTTTATGTGGAACTTTCTGGTAATACATATACGGATTATCCGTTTTAATTATCTCAGATGAGTGCTACATGTCCTTTTCATATGAATATTACACTAATACATACCAAGCTACCAAATGGAGAAACCAAGGATTACTGTCCAAAATGTGAAGAACTGTTTGGAGAAAAGATATGATTCTTCTAAACCCCTAGGACCACAAGTTTTGTTCAATTAATCATAATTTTTGGGGTATTTGGCATCATAACAAGATGTCTACCTAATCTTCAATAGGATGGTAGAAGAGTAAAAGATTAGAACACTGAACATTTAATGTTTCGTTTAGTTGACTCGGATTATTCCTTTTTCTACCAAAAATTGGATACCTTTTACAAAGTCTTGATCAGATATTTGTCCGTCTGCCCACCACTTGGCATTGTTTTTTATCCAGTCAGGAACTTTGGTCTCTGAAACCCCAGAAGAGCTTGCAGGAAGATCTGGGATATTCATAATCTTCTCTTTTATCATAAATCCAATACCTTTTGTAAAATCAGATTGTCCGATTGTACCGTCTCCAAACCACTTGGCATTATTTTTAATCCAACCAGGGATTACTAGTGTGTCTGCATCATGTTTTGTACTAGACTGAAATGATATCAATATAGTTTCCATGATAGCATCCTGATTTGAATTCATTTTGTAATCTAGAAAATAAATATCAGATAATGGAATCTTTACATCGCATTGACCATCTTTACAGAGAAACAATTTACCTTCTGGAATATGGGTTCCAGAAACAAGTGCATCAAGAATTGCAGGAGAGGATTTGTCAACTTCTTTAATTAGAGTTAGTTTAGGGTTGTCGGTAAATTCAGTGTTAATCTCTGTTTTAGAACCTACTTTGAAATCAAGATCTGTTTCATTGTATTGGACGGATTCTAATTGAATCCATCCTTCCTCTCCATTCATTACCGCGCTTCCTTGTATTCCGTCTATTTTTAGATAATAATCTCCCTGCGAAGAGTATGAGTTTGATACAAGTGTCTGGCTAATTAAAAAAGACAGAACAGAAATAACTGAGAATAAGATTATTTTTTTCAATTAATCATATACAAAGTACACCATTAATTAAACAATAGTATAATTTATGAAAGAGATTATAAACAACCTCAAGCAATAAATTCTGTTGTTAAAATTCTGGTTATTGCCAATCATATTTACAATTATAATTATGTCTGGTTTTGGAACAGCATTTGCTTCATTTGACGCTTTTCTAAAAATAGATGGAATTGACGGAGAGACATCTGATCAAAGTCACCAAGGAGAGTTATCTATTGAATCATGGTCATTTGGCGCGTCAAATCCAGTTTCAGTTGGTAGTGGTGGACTTTCTGCTGGCAAAGTACAATTCCAAGATTTCCACTTTACAAAAACAATTGACAAGTCATCACCAGTATTATTTGAGAAGACAGTAACTGGTGAACACATTAAGGAAGTAACTCTTGAATTATGTCGTACAGGCGAAGATTCCAGATCTCAATGCTATCTTACAATAAAATTATCTGACGTCCTAGTATCAGGATATCAAATTGACGGGTCAGGTGGAGATGTTCCAACAGATCAATTTTCCTTAAACTATGCCAAGATTGAATTCGAATACAAGCCTCAAAAAGCAGATGGATCACTTGATGCACCAGTAAAAGCAAGTTATGATGTCAAACAGGCCAAGAAGATCTAACCTTTTCCTTTTTCTTTTCTAAATTCTAAACTCTTTCCTCAATATGTTTAAGTTCCAATTGTTCTAACGATGATAGTTTGAGTGGATATTGTAGAAACTGTCACATGAACTAGACGGTTCAAGATGCCCAACTCAGTTGCAGAGATTGCAGATTCCGTAACCTGTTTTTTTGCCATACAGTCGCATCCGTGATTTTAGCAAGAAAACCTCCGGCTAAGACATACCAAAATTTTAGAGGAAAAAGTGTTACACATTTTTGATTTTTTGCAATAGTACACGGTACTATTACACAAATTTCATGATTCTAAAATTCTAATTACTTTACTTGGAATATCATTTAACCTACTTACTGCCAAAGTCTTCTCATATCCTAGATGTCTTAGATTATTTGCAATCATGGTGGCTCTAATTGTGTTTGATCCCAAGCCTAGTGCTACCATCTTGATTCCAAGACTTTTCAATGACTTGGTCATTATACGAACTGCATCTGGATCTGATGGCTCTCCGTCAGTTAGCGTCAAAAAGATATCTGGTCTTTTTGATTGTAATATGGGAAACATTTTGTCATATACTTCTGCTAACGGCGTAGAACCATTTGCAACAATTTGTGCTAATCTTTTGGCTGAAATATTATTCCATTTCATGTTGTCTGGTTTTATCAACCAGCATACAACAGATCTATTATGTGTATTAAATGCATAAACTGCAAACTTTACTTTCAAATATGCTAGTACTTCACAAAGTGCAAGCGTAGCTTTTTTGTATTCTAATGCATCTGATGCAATACTTGATGAATGATCTAATAAAATAACTATTCTTGTTTTGATTGATTTTTTAACATCTGTAAAAAATGGTTCGTTTCCTTCAATGTAATTTTCTTCATCAAATTCATCTCCACTGCTAAAGTGTTGTTCTTTCCATCCTGATTTCAATTCTCTAAATTTTGTTTTCAGATTATTTATCAAATTCATGTCGTAGATTACTGTCTCATCAACATTAGTGGCAGTTGGAATTTTAACTCCTATTGATTCAGGAGTTAATCCTTTATTGTCATTTTTTTTATTTTCATCTAGTAATACTTTGTATTCGTCATAGATGTTATCTCCGCTTAATACAGCTTTTGGATCAATTTTTCCAAAATCACCTTCTTTATTTTTTGAAACAACTGTTAGGAATTTCAGTAATTCTTCTTCTGAAACAGTCATATCTGCTTTCATAAATGGTAAAGAAACAGGAATTGTAAGCAATGAATCTATATCCAAAATTTTAATAATTTTACTCACATTTTTTTCCAACCATTCTGTATCGTATTTTCTCTCTATAGATTCATCGACAATTTTTTTAGCAAACCCTGACGCTTTTTTTATTCTTTCAAAATGACTTGATTGTATTTCACCCTTGAATACTCCAAACATAAAATATTGGTAAAATGCTTCCACAATTCGTGCTTTTCCATAAACTGTATGTAATTGTGGTCTAGCTACAAGCATGTATGCATAATTAAAGATAATCTCTTCATCCATGCCTTTCCAAAGTTTTCTACCTAGTTGTTCCACTCTACGAGTTTCCATAGTATTTAGAATAAATCCAAACGCATGGTCATTACTAAGAATTTTTTTACAAAATTTTATTCTCATTGCTTCGTACCATAATGAGGTTCTAAATTGCCTGTATCTTTGAAAATTATCTCCTATTCTTTTTTCAATTGGTGTTAAGATAACTCTGTTTTCTTTTAGTCTAGTTTTTGTCTCCATTTTGTCTGAAAATTCAACTATGATATTTTCTCTTTCAGACCATCTCCTGACTAAAAATGTGGCAATCTCAACTAATGATTCATTTCGTAATTGTAATGATTGCATCTAATTACCAAACATTGAGGTAATGATGTCGCTTACTTTTTGATATTCTATATTTCCCCACTGTGTATACACATTACCAAAAACAATTTTTGCTGATTCTTTAGGAGACATTCCGCCATCTAGCAATTTTCCAAATGCTATTGTCTCCCTTAAACTTGGAGAATAAAATAATTCTTCAACGGCAGCTGCCTGTCTTAATATATTTGCGAGTTTAATTGCCTGAACAATCTCAGAATCATGATTTCCAGAAACATGTTTCTTAATAATTTCTAATTCAATATCTTCGGGCGGATACTCTAGACGAATTCTAACTGGGAATCTACTAAGTAATTGTGGTGGCAGTTCTTTGGTTCCACTATGTGTGAGAGGATTAATTGTTGCAATTACAAACCATCCCTCTTTAGCTTTTACAACTTCTCCTGTGGATTCTTTTAGAATAATCTGTCGTCTGTCATCTAGTGCTTCATCTAATCGGAGTAAGACATCAGCTTCGGCAGAATTTATTTCATCTAGATACAACATACTGCCTTCTCTCATTGATTTAATCAGAAGACCTTCATCAAAACTCACTGTTCCATTCGTTAAGGTTTTTGTTCCAATAAGATGACTCTCTCGTGTTCTGAGGCTAAAATTTATTGATTCTAGTTTCTCATTTCTACTCTTTGCAAAATCTCTGACTAGCGCTGTTTTTCCAGTGCCCTTTGGACCAATTATCAATACAAATAGATCTGCTTGATGTGCTTTGTTTAAAATCTGAATAGAATTATTCCAATCTAAATATGATGCTTCTTTTAACATTTGATATTTTTTTAAGATCTAAGTTTACAAATAAAGCTTAGTTTTGATATTGGGATAATTTGGCATTAGATTCATCAAGAATCTGATGTAGTTTTTTACTCCAGTCATTAAATCCCTCTGGGGAATCAGGATAATCGTAATAATGTTTTGTCAAGAGTCTATTTTGTTGTGTAGTAAAACGCAAACCATCAGCAAGTTTTTTGTTAAGGGCACCTCTAATCATCATTCCTAATTTTGTAACATTAGAAAAGTCTGGATGTTCTCCTTTTGAAATAGCATCCACATCCATATTTCCCAAAAAGTGTTTCATTCCGTAACTAATTTGTTCGTTAGTGAGAGTTTGAATTAATCTTCTGAAAATTTCCAGTCCTGCTGTTTTGTAACCATATTCATTTATGAATTCTTTATTATATTTCCATAATCCTTTCTCAGTAACATCGCCTGATTGAATTGATTCTACCACACATTTTCCAACAATAGTCCCAGCAACTAATGCTGGACCAATACCTCCAGCATCAAGTGGTTTTGGCATCCATGCAGAATCACCAACTAGAACAAATCCATTTGCAACCATGCAATCATTTTGTCTTCTTACTGAAACTTGGAAATTACCGGTTGCGTTATTCTTATCTTGAGGATCTTCTGAAAGTCTTGGATTTTTTATTGCACGATTTCTTTCAACATACTGATTAATCAACATGGATACATTATCCTTTTTTCCTAATCTTTGATTTCGTTTTTCAAGGAGTGTTTTTTCAATACCTAGACCAATATTGACTTTGTTTTTTCCTTTTGGAAATACCCATCCGTATCCTCCTGGAGCAATATCTTGATCAAGATGAATTATACAGTAATCAGGATCGAATTCAGTTAGATCTTCTTCACCTTGTTCAAAATACATGATGTGTCTTCCTGTTGATTCTACATCTTTACGGTCCACTTTTCTTTCCATCTTTGTTGTATTGGAAATCTGATTTCGAAGCATAGATGTCATTCCAGTTGCATCGATTACAACTTTGGCTGTCTTTTTGTAAGGCATTTTTGTTTTATAGTCTATTCCTTGAACTCCTACCACTTGATTTCCATCATACAATAATCCTGTGAGGTTAATTTCGAAATCAAAATCTACCCCCATTGCTAATGTTCTTTCGTTTTGACGTTGTGGTAGAACTTGTCTGTTAAGCATATACCCTGCGCCATCAAATGGGATTGACGTTTCTCTATCTGGAGAAAATGCCATTACACCTTTGACTTTATATTCAATTTCTGGCTCACTCCAATTTACTTTGATTCTGTTTGTCATGAAATCTACAGCTTCTTTACTAACTGCATCTCCACAAATCCAACCTGCAACACTTTTCATTCCAGGTAAGTTTGATGAGTTTCTGTCAATTACTAGAATCTTTAATCCTTGATTAGAATAATGTGAAACGGATTGAGCAGCAATAGTTCCTGCTAATCCTCCTCCAGCTATTATGACGTCATAATCTGCCACGAAAGAACGCGTCGTTTATCAGTATTTAAAATAATACCATGGTTACAGGTCAGGAAAAGTCTGATGTTGATGATCAATTCAAAATGGGGTCGGTTCGTCGCGGCGTCTTCAAAGCTTTCGCTCAGACTGGAGCGGCTATTATCTCCTCATTCCCAAATTAAATTATCTCCTCATTCCTATTTAATCTAGTTGGCAACTTGGAATATTTCGCTGAATATTTTGACTGTGTCTTTTTTGTTGTAAATTGGAGTGTGAATTTTCACCTTTATTGCATCTTTTTCCTTAAACATTAGATTTCTTTTGATGAATTCTTGTTTGTCTAGTCTGATGTGAAATCTGGAATCTACTGTTCTTTCTTCTATCTCTTCAACTAACTCCTTTATCTGATCATTTGATAATAACTCAACTAATCTCTCAACAAACTTCTGAGCCTGGTTTTTTTCAATTTTGGCGTTTAGTATTGTTATTGGATTCTCAAAATGACCCGTAGTCTGATGAACTGTGAAATCTTCTTCTTTTAACTCAAACATCTCTTTAAAAGATTTCAAGAATTTTGAACTATCTTCTGTAGCATGTATGATTACATCAATTGTAACTTCTAATTTGTCAACCATTATCTGTAAGAATACGCTTGTTGTTTAGGCTTCAAGTAATGTTATTTCTTTTTCTGCGGTTCTGATAAGCTTAACTTTCTCAAGACCTACATGTCTTACTCTGATAACTTTCTTAAATGCAGCCATTATATCTGAATTAATCTTACTGTAACATGTAGCCTGAACAAACTGGTCAACTGTCATTTGAGGCACTGTATTGTTAATTACATCTTTTGCAATCAATCGTAATGCATGTTTTCTAGATGTGTTAAGTTGTCTATGTGTAAGAGCAAGTACTTTGATTCTAAAGACATATCCGTCTTTAGTTTTGATATCTATGATGAAATTTATTCTAGATGAACCTCGTCTAATTAAACTACGCAAAAATTCTTTGGAATACTCATATCTCTTAAAAATCGTAGTAGCTTTATCACCTTCTACTTTGTTAATTTGGAAGTACATTTTGTATTGATGTTGTGATGGATCTCCTTTTAGAATGTCATATAGGGTTACTTCTAGAACTCTACCTGGTGCATTTTCATCATCAGTAATTGGAACGTATGCAATTGGAACATTGTTAAACGAATCTGGAGCGCTAACTGTTACCCATTTCTTTTCTCGCCATTTGTCCTTTACTCGTCCTTTTCTACGTGCCAATTATTAACGACCTTTGAATCCAAAATATAAGGGTATGTGACTAGATTATTTTTTTGCCCATGTATTTTTGTAAAATTTTTGGAATAACAATATGGCCATCTTTAGTTTGAAAATTTTCCATTATTGAAACCAAAACACGCGATGTGGCAATCAATGTGCTATTTAATGTGTGCAAATATTGTGTTTCTTCATTTGTCTTTTCTCTAAATCTGATCTTTAGTCTTCTTGCCTGATAATCTAAACAATTTGAACAGGAAACAATTTCTCTGTATGCATTTTGTCCTGCCATCCAAGCCTCTATATCATATGTTTTTGCAGAAACTTTTCCCATATCTCCCGATGATAGAAGCATTACTTTGTATGGAATTTCTAAATTTTGGTAGAAATCTTCAGCAACTGATAACATCCTTTCATGCTCTTTCCAGGATTCCTCGGGACGTGCAAAAACAAATTGTTCAATTTTATCAAATTGATGTACTCTGAAAATTCCTTTTTGGTCTCTACCATGTGCACCTGCTTCTTTTCTGAAACATGGACTTACACCAGCATACCTTAACGGAAGATCTTTCCCTTCTATTATTTCATCAGAGTGCATAGCAGCAATTGCATGTTCTGATGTTCCTATCATGTAGAGATCTTCATTCTCGATTTTGTATATTACTTCTCTAAAGTCATCAGCTATTATTGACCCTTCCATAGATTGGCGATTGATCATATATGGTGGCTGAACTAAAGAGTAGTTTTTTTCTGCAAGAAAATCTAATGCATAATGAATAAGTGATTGATTTAATCGTACAAGATCATTTTTTAGATAATAAAATCTCGCACCTGCCACTTTGGCGGCTCTTTCAAGATCAACCAAATCCAATTTTTCAGAAATATCTATGTGATCATTTATCTTAAAATCAAATTCAGGAATTTTACCCCATTTTTTAATTTCCCTGTTAACAGTTTTATCTTTTCCGACAGGCACAGATTCATGAATCAAATTTGGAATAGTTAGTGCCAAATTTGAATACTTTTTTTCAATTTCTTCTTGTAATGATTCTAGTTTTGTAAGTTCTTCCGAAATATTTTTCATTTCAGCTAAAATCGATGACGTATCTTCACCCGCTTTCTTTTTTTGAGAAATCTCTGATGCTACTTGGTTTTTCTTTTTTCTCAACTCATCAGTTTTCAATATGAATTCTCTTCTTTTTTGTTCTGAATCTATCAATTCATCAAAATCAAATTCAACTGATCTTGCTTTGAGCATATCTCTGATAATTTGAGGACTATCTTTGATTATTTTTGGATCTAACATTATTCAATCACCTTTAATGCAACCTGAACGTGCTCTAAAACTTCATCAATAGTACTAATTAATTTTTTCATGCTTTCCTTACTCTCAAAATTAAAAACAAGTTTGTTATCAATATTTTCAACATACAGACTCAATCCTTCTGGAAAATTTACATTATCAGGTTCCAATGCTTTTTTTACAGTTTCTGCCTTTTCTTTTGAAAGATTATTGAGAATTACCTGTACTTGACATGTTAACGACATTTACTTCTAAATAATCTAGAAATCCATCTAATTTGTCTTTAGTTATTTTTGCACCTGCTGCTGCATTATGACCTCCACCTACACCATCAAATTTCTCAGCACCAGTTCTCATTAACTCGCTTAAATTAATCTCTGATTTACATCCAAATGATTTTCTTGATGAAAATTTGATAGTATTTTCTTCGCCACCTGTCCTCAAAATTACAATTTTTCCGGCATTCTTTGGCGAACCTGCAATTAATGATGAAATTGTACCTGTCATCATTTCTGGAACAATTCCTTCACCATTTACCATGATGCACGTCTTGCTTTCTGAAACTCTCCATCTTTCGTTTGTCAAGATGTTCATGTATTCTCTAATCATTTTTCTATAGTCTGTAAGTATTGTTTCAGCTTCTCTTAGAATCTTGTTTCTATCTCCCATGCAAACTGCAATTCCAACTCCTGATCTACTTATCCTTCCACACGAATTGAGCATTGTTGAAAATTCTCTCCCATCACGCAAAAAGCTCCTTTTGTCCTCTCTTGGAAATGTGTAGGTATATCCAATTAACTCAGACATTATCTCAGTTGCATTCTTTCCCGAAGTGAATTTTGTAATGGTTTCAATGACTAATCTTTTTTCTTCATCATTTAGCTCTGCTGATACTCTCCACCTACCTCCTTCCTTTAGCTGAATTCCAGAAGAATTCAAAAGTGAAAGACATGCATCTCTATTCCAAGTTAGACCTTCGATAAATGGCTGTGATGTAAATGCAAGGGCATCTGGAAGTGGCCTGGTCTCTCTTCCAACTAGCAGTAAATCCAGATCAATATCTACTAGTCCTTCTTCCTTTGCAGTATTGGCAATTTCATAATTTTTTCCAATGAATGATTTTCTTTCACCCTGATCTTGTCTGTCTCCTAAAGCTGAAACAACAGCTATTGCAGACAAATCAGAATTCTTATCATCTAATGCCATTGCTGCAAGATATGCCATTCCTCCTGCACAAATTTCAGTACCTCCATCAATGCCATACTTCCAAGCATTGATGACTTTTTGATTATCATGTTCTTTTTCTGATATCTGGTGATGATCTAATACAATCCAATTTTCTCCTAATGACTCATCTAAATTATTTGCAAAACCCCCAGCAAGATCTGTAATTATATGAAAATCTCTTGAATCTTTTTTTAGAGAATCAATCACTTTTTTACTAAATTCTTTGGAAGTTCTAACCGTACATCTTGCACCTGCCCTAATGAGGGCTTTTGTGATAATACTGCCTGATGTTAATCCATCACAATCGATATGAGTTGTAACTGAAATTGATTTTCTAGATTTTATACAATCTGAAATCTTATCTTTGAAAAACGAAAGAGACTCATCAAGAGTTTTTGTCATCACTCTAATTGAGCAACTACGGATTTATATTTCCAGTTTTTAGGAATGCGATCCATTCTTTTGTAGTACACTGACAATCTATGCACTTTGGCCTCAATTAACTCGAGGGATCTAACATTTCTGTTGTCTCCTTTGTTTGTCTTTAGGTGTTTTTGAAGACCTACTGCTTTTCTTACAATGTTATCTAGATCTTCTGGCATTTCTGCTTGAAGATCATTTTCTTTTAATATCTCCCCAACACTTTTCTTAGTGATTGGTTTAACGAGTGGAATTGAATGTTGATCTCTAAGTTTTAGTCCGATTTGACTTGGTGTTAATCCATCTTTAGAATACTTTACAACCAATTCTTCTATTTCTTTGGGACTCAGAGTAATCCATGATGGTGCACGAAGTGTAGCTGGTCTAATGGTATGTGATTTTCCATGTCTATGTGTGTGTAATCGTCCCATAATGTGGCTGATTTTAGAACAAAATTAAATGTTACTTATTCCGGATCTCGTACATAATATCTGCATTTTGGGGTTTAGAATAAAAGTTAAATATGTACAATATCATCACAACGAACAGGTAAACTGTATGAATACAAAAATACTTTTAGCAGCATCCTTAATCGCTGTATTTACCATCGGTACTTATGGGTCAACTGTAGTTGCATTTGGTCAAGACGCTTACATGGGTAACGTTGGCTCCGAAGGAGAAACTGGAACATACACATTAGAAGAAGCATTAAAGATTCAAAGAGCAAGAGTCGATTCAGCAATAGCTAATCCAGGAGCTGGATCAGGTACACCTTATCTTGATGCAGGTGGTGTAGCTGGAGCAGCTGTAATTGCAGGTGCAGTCTTTGGTGGTGTCTCAGGAGCTTTCTTCATTAGGGGAAGATCTGGTAAATACGCAGCAATGGGACGAGGATAAACAAACATTATTTTTCTCTTATTTTATTTGATGACCTTTAGTGAATACTAATCTCGTACTTTTTGATAATAAAAGAAATGTATATATCGCACAAATAGAGCCAAAATATACAATGACTCCTATAGTAGGAACTTTCCTAAGCATCCTGTCTTCACTTACAGGTCAGTTAGGACCAAACTATGATCCATTATTTTATGATGTAATGATTTACATCTTCGGAACCATAATGTTCTCGATATTCCTTCTTGGAATTATCTCATTCTGGTTACGTGTACACGGATGGGCTTACAAAGACAACCGTGAAAGATGGGTTGATGAATTGGACAGACACTTTGAAAGAGAAGGTATCGGTCTAATTCCAGACAACGGTAAATACTGGTAAAATCACTTCCTTTCTTTTCATTATTTTTAAAATTTTGAATAAATCTATTTTTGTTAAAGTCTAGATTATTCTAGAATTATTTTCCAGTCTGAACTGTCCTTGGGATTATTTCTCAATCTATTAGTTTTGAGGAGGTAGGAAGTCCTTGTCTTTTGCCTCATCATATGCCTTTGAGGTAAATACTGCCTTGTAGTGATATCCATCCTGTAATGGTGTATTGATGAAATTCTCTGATTCTCTACCGTTGACATACATCTTTGATTTTGTCTGATCCATATCCTTTAGAGGAAAATCCCAAATCCACAAAAAGTGCCCTATTTCAAATGGATATTCTTCTACCCATTCTACATAGATAGTTCCATCATCTGTTAAAGTGTAAAGTGAACGTTGACATTTTCCATCATTATTAAATCCAATTTTTGCAGGAATCACTGCTTTTTCGTTATCTACAATCAATTCCAAAGTCGCTTTAATTTTGTATGGTGTATTTTTATCATTAATACAAACTTTTAGAGGATTATCCATATTGGCTAACTGTTGAACAAACGTGCTAGCAGCTGCAACTGATATTCCTATTACTGCAGTAATTATCAAAAACCTTAGAGTCTTCTTTCTCTTGGCTGGATCTCCCATACCTGGCCAATTCATATGATGATTTTTTGAGGATTACTTAAAGTTCTTTCTGTTACTTGTCCATTATCTCAATAGTATCAAATTGGTCTTGGTGGTCAGCAAGAAAATAAGTGATCTCATCAGAATCAATTTCAAGCCATTCTGATTCTCCACAGTATGGTAAATAGTCTTCAACAAACAGATCGCCTGGTCCTGTCATTCTTACAATCATCTTCTCTTTTTTTGGGATGATTCCAAATGGTAATTTTAGTACTTTTCCTCTTTTTTGATTTTGTATGTTTACTTTGTAATAATCATTACGAAATTCAACATCTCCAAAAAAATAACTTTGGAAAATATCTATTTTTATTATTTTAAAACTTAACACAACCTTTCTAGTTTTTTCTTGCAGATAAAACTTGGTTAATTATTTACAATAATTCCTTACGTTAATCGTAATGAATACTTAGAAAATGAAAAGTTGGGTAGTTTAGATTACTTGCCAGGGTCGTGTTGCAAACGTGATTACATAACCTACACCAATGATAATTGATTGGTATGCGATGTTGGTATATGGAATTGGTTTGATAATTGGCTCTCCTTCAACGACTACTGTTTGTCCTGGACCTAGTCCCGGACCCACTTTTGCTATGTTGAGTTGGGTGTGTACGTGGTATACACCTGCTTCAAGTGCTTTTGCAGATAATGAATAGTGGACAACAGAATTACCTGAAATGTCAAAGACGTTTCCTGGTGGGTCTCTTGCCAACATCTCCCATCTGTTACCTGCGTTAGTGGATTCTGAGAAAATGGAAATCCATCCTCTTAGATCTCTTTCTACAAGACTGACTAATGTACCTTGAACAGTCAAGGTTTCGCCAGTTTGCAGGGATTGTCTGTTGAAAGTTTCATCTTCAATTCTGACGAAACGACTCTGAAGTTGTGCTTGGACACCATGTGCATCTGCAGTTGGAATTATGATATCAACCCAGTTGATACCAAGTGTACCTAATGCAAGTACAGCAGCGAGTCCTAATACGAAAATCTTTTTTTCGACCATAGTCCTAATATCCTGATTCATAATACACATTGTTATATATTTTACCTTGATAACGAGGATCGATATGCTGTGACTATGTTGATCATCGATGATTAACATTGAAATTAACAAAAATATGATAAAATTATTTCAAATTAATTTGTTTTTTATATGAAAAATTATGTTAATTTATCGTATATTTTATTAGAAATTTTATAAAATCACCTTATTTCAAAACCCTTGCTTTATATCCAGAATTAACATGATAAACATCATGGCACAGATGCCCGCATTAATCCCAAAAGAAGTTGAGATTCAGAGACTAAAAAAAATCTGGCTCATCATCATTGCTATGGGATCCACTGCAGCATCAGTCGAAGTAGACAACTTCGTTGATGGTTCTTTACATCAGACCTCTATCAGAGATAGTGCATTTACACCGGCACACTGGTGGCTATACTCCCACTTCATCACATTACCACTTGGATGGGCAGCAGCAGCAATCTATGATAGAAAAGTACCAGTACTCAGAGGTCCAAATAACTCAATTAACACTGGATTGAAGATGACCATTCTTGGTTACCTTGCAACCATGTTTACAATTGGAGTCAATGAGATGTGGCACTTCTGGTTTGTAGAAGAAATCTTTGCAGTACCAAATCACTGGATGTTTAACATGGGTGTCGTAGTAGCATTCATGGGAGCACTTGCATACGTAGTCCGAGTATATGCTAGACTCGTAGAACTAGGTGCAGAAACTCCAGGTGAGAATCCGTACGTTGCAGAGATGTACAAGATGGCTTTAGAAGGCAAATTGTACAGCAGAGCAATTCCATAGACACAAAGTGCAAAAAGCACACTTTTTTCTCTTTTATTATTTTGATTATCGCGAAGATCGTACTAGGTCTATCGTTTAAGAAAGACTTAAAAGGATTCTGAATCGTATAAATCCAGAATGACTCTTCCGAAAGGATTTGGTTCAAGTGGCGCAGGTGGCGCATCTAGCTCTGATGTAGAACGAATGATTGGTAGACGTGTCGAAAATATGACCGGTATGATCACTCTATCTTACATTGCAGCTTGGTTAGCAACTTTTGGTGGTACTTGGGCAGGATACACCTATTATCCTTGGGCATATCCAACAAACAGTGGACATTTTGCATTCATAGTCCTGACGATTATTGAAGCAATTGGTTACCTCTTCTGTGTTAAAGTTATGGAAGAAGGCTCTAAGAAAAACAGCAACGGTATAATTGCTGCAACTATTGGGGCAACCGCAGTAGGCACTGTAATCATATCACTATTTGTCGGATATTAGAAGGAAACTACTTCAGACATCTTCTTTTTACTTTATTTTAATAAAAAAATAACGATCTCCATCACACTCTAAAATTTTATATACTGACCGTTTTATCTAGTTGATAATGGTCTGGCTAAGACGATGTACTCACTACTTATTCATAGTAGTAGTTGCAGTTAACTCAACACTGTTAACAATTAATGCAGGCGACTACATTTTCTATACTGACTGGGCTTGGACTTCGTTCGTGGTATTTTCAATATCGCAAACGTTGATGCTTGCAGTAGGTGCAACATATTACCTGACATTTACAGGTGTTCCAGGAACAGCAACGTACTACGGCCTAATTATGACAGTATACACATGGGTAGCAAAAGGCGCATGGTTTGCACTAGGTTATCCATATGACTTCATTGTAACACCAATTTGGTTACCATCAGCAATGTTGCTTGATTTAGCCTATTGGGCAACAAAGAAGAACAAGCACTCCTTGATACTGTTTGGCGGAGTACTGGTAGGAATGTCTTTACCATTATTCAATATGGTAAACCTGATAACAGTAGCAGACCCACTAGAAACGGCATTCAAATACCCAAGACCAACATTACCTCCATACATGACACCAATAGAACCTCAAGTAGGTAAATTCTATAACAGTCCAGTAGCACTGGGTGCAGGTGCAGGTGCAGTTTTGTCGGTTACATTTACAGCATTAGGTTGTAAACTAAACACTTGGACATACAGATGGATGGCCGCTTGGTCAAAGTGGGACTAAAACTCTAACCTTTTCCTTTTCATTTTATTATTTATGATTAGTGTATACTTTACCTGATCTTAAAATTTGATTAAAAAATATTGTACATGTTGTGATCTTTTGTTGTCTCTTTTGACAATATGTGATATTGTGATAATGACATGTGAAGCAACAATACGATCAGATTTTAGTTACCCCAAAACCCTTTGTGAAATGGGCTGGAGGAAAAAGACAGTTAATTCCAATATTGAATCAAAATCTTCCTGAATCTTTTGGTACGTACTATGAACCATTTCTTGGTGGCGGTGCTTTATTATTTCATATTCTTACAGACAAAAATGGTCAAAAATGTAGTATTTCTGATTTAAACTCTGATCTTGTATTGGCCTATACTACAATTAGAGATAGAATTGATGCCCTAATTATTTCTCTAAAAAATCATGAAAAAAATTATCAAAAAAATTCAGAGTTATACTATTACTCAATTCGTGAAAATAATCCAAGAAGCGAAATTGAAAAAACATCTCGATTAATCTTTTTGAATAGAACTTGTTTTAATGGACTTTATCGTGTAAACAGTAAAGGAAAATTTAACGTACCTTTAGGAAAGTACTCAAATCCAAATATAGTAAATGAAGAAAATATTCGTGCTGTCAGTCATATCTTACAATCAAGTAGAATTTCTATCAAATGTAGAGATTTTGAGGCAGTTCTAAGAGATGCCAAAAAAGGAGATTTGGTATATTTTGATCCTCCATACCAACCAGTAAGTGCCACTGCAAATTTCACAAGCTATACTACCAAAAATTTCACATATGATGATCTGACAAGATTAGCAGAACTTTGTTTAAAATTAGATTCCAGAGGTTGTAAGGTATTATTGTCAAATTCTGATTCAAAAGAAGTGACAGATATCTTTGCCAACCCATGGAAAATCACCAGGATAGAGGCAAATAGATCGATTAATTCTAACTCTAAAAAAAGAACTGGCCATTTTGAACTTTTAATAAAAAATTATTAAAGCTCCGAACGGGATCTGAACCCGCGACCTTTACCTTACCAAGGTAACGCTCTACCAGGCTGAGCTATCGAAGCACAAATTTTAGCAATTGAAAATCCTTATAATTCTTGATTATGGCTCAAAAATCTCTAAACTGTTAAATTTCACACAAATTTCTACCCTTTTGGAGGAGTAATCAAGCCTGGCCAAAGTAAGCACATAGTGCTTTTGGACATGCAGGACTTAAGATCATAAAAATGGGTGATCCTGTCTCTCAGGAGTTCGTGGGTTCAAATCCCACCTCCTCCACTGCTCTTTATTTTGGATGTCTTATTCCTCTAGAATTCAAAATTTCATATACGTCAGGAAGTGAAAATACGAATCCGATGTGAACACAATCTTTTTCTTCACACAGCTGACAGAACAATTCTCCTTTTTGTACTGCAACTTCTACAATTCTGTTTTTGATATTATCTTTTAGAATAACACGATCATCATCTACAGAAATTTTCTCAATCTTTGGAGCATATCTTGCAAAAGTCTTGTCCTTTTGCATCATCTCTTCTAACATGTAAGTTACATAACCTGAAAAACTATTGACACCTTTCATTGCAAGGTTGTCTTTGTTCTTTTGATATACATCTTGGAATTTATCATAAACAATTTCTGAAACAGTTATTGATTTGAATCCAGCTTTCGGCAATTTACTTTCCCTTACCGTACAATAAAGTACCGAAGTATATAAGATTTTATTTTTTGGGTACTGTTGCGTTCTAGGTTGATAGTTCTCTGTGTTGCCTGTCGGTTGATTATTGAAAATTACTTTACAATTTAGAATCTCTTACTATTTACTGGCGTTTTGAATTACTGTAATCCATTTGTTGTCTCCATTGATTTCTATACCACAAGCCTCAGCAGGAGTTTTTCCATCTAGACTCATGTGAGGTCTAAAGTAATTGTGGTATAGTTGATAACCGTCAAAGATTGCAGAGTCTTTTTTCTTAACACCTCTCATTATTTTCTCTCTATCCCTAAATTCTCCGTTTAATCTCTCCATTTTGTTATTGTTTCTATCTCCATGAAGTGAGATGTGTCTGATGTGAATTGGTGATCCTTTCTTTACTGCACCATATTCCTTTTTGAAAGCGTCATTGTATGCACCTAATCCATCTGTGACAAAGACATTGGGTTTTGTCTGCATTTTCTCTTTGCCCATTCTAAGCAGATTTCTAGCATCATGCTTGAATTTGGAATCTGCAACTTCTTGGGCAATCCAAAATCTAGTTTCATCGTCCATTAGGGCAAAGAGGTATTTTGGATCACCTTTGATTTTTACATAAACCTCGTCTGCTCTCCAAGTATCGCCCACTTGAGGAATAATGTTGTCTAGATGGGTTTTCATCAAGTTGGTGTATTTTTTAATCCACTTGTAGATTGTAGTGTGGTTTACATTGATACCTTGTATTTTCAAGAACTTTTGAATGCCTCTTAGGGATTCACCTGTAAAATAGAGTTGTAAAGCAGATGTGATGATTTTAGGGCTAAACCTCATTCCCTCAAATCCTACATTAATTGAGAATGTCTTGGAACAATCAAAACATTTGAGTCTTTGAATATCTCCTGATTTGTTTTTTCTAATTCCGTATTTTTTGATATTTACACCATGACAAAAAATACACTCGCTAGTTGAGATTGGGTTTATGGTTATCTTGTTTCTCTGTCTTACTTCCTCTCTTAGTTTGATACTAATTTGAATTGCTTTGATGTGTTTGCATTCTACCATTCGGTATTTGTGATCAGGACAGGTGCAAGACCATTTTGAGAATTTAGTTGTAATGTCATAGACTCTGTTAGTTGCAAGTGATTTCATCTGAAAGTGATCATCGTTAATTCTTATGATGTGGGTGTTTGGATTTTCTAGTAGTTTTTGTGCTCTTTCTTCCCTTGTCAGATATTCTTTTTGTGTCATTTCTTATCTACCTATTAGTATACCTACTACATTATTTAAATGTGTTGGCAACGTGTAGGTAGACAACTATAATAAAGAGATTATCCTATAATTCAGTATGAGTCTAGATAGTAGCGTTGGAACTGCACGCACTGGTACAAAGTCATTACGGGCTACGGTTCCAGAGGGAATAGTTGCATTTTTGAATCTGGAAGCAGGTGATAAACTAGAATGGTTGATGGAAATGGATGGTAAACAGAGAGTTGTCATAGTAAAGAAGAAGAAAGAGAAGTAATATGGATAAAGAAATCTTTGATGAATTAAACAATATTGCAGATAGTTTTTGGAAGGATAAAAAAATATTAAATCATGATGAAATTCAAAAACAATCTGCTTATCTAAATGGGTATGCATTCACCAAAGATTTTGAAAGTGCATTAAAGAATTTTCTAAAGAATAGAAAGTTCGATATTCAAACAGATGATCCTACTATTAATCAGGTTCTTGGTATAGATCCATTAAGAGATTTTGTAAAAGCATGTGATAAATTTTTAGAAATGGTCACCATTGCAAAAAGTAATGGTTTGTTTATTGATATTCAGATAACAAATGAATTAAAGGATTGTAAGGAAAAATATTCTAGGCTCGAGAATATATTAAATCAGAGAGAATCAACTATTTCTCAACAACAAAATATAATCAGAACATATACCACACAAATTGAAAATGCTCTAAAAGCATTTCCAGATATAGGACAATATTTTGGGGTATCTGAAAGTGAGGTAGAAAAAGAGTGACTGGTTTAGTAGGATGTAGCCGATGTAATAAAAAAATGATAGATGAAGAATATGCTATTCATAACTGCATACCTGAAATAAAATCACATAAAACTCTCAAGTTTACGCATTATTATATTACAAAAGAGCCTAACGGTACAACAAAAATCAATATAACTACAAAAGATGGAATTTGGTTAGAATGTTTTGAGATTCCTGAAGAAAAAGAACATACCAAAATTCCTTATCAACCGACAGGCAACACAGAGAATTATTCTCCGAATAGGCAACAGCACCATTTTTTGGGTGCTGTTCGATTCATGGGACATAATTATTCGTGTTTTGTGTCGGGACATGATTTTGGGCATAATTGAATTACACTATCTCTTATATGATGAAAAAGACGTATTGAGATTAATGTGAATAGACCATGCCACGGTATTGTATTCGAATTAGTTAATTGAGAATATAGTTTCATTTGTTTTATCTTATCTATTATCTCATTTTCAAGTAATTGTGATTCAATTTCTATATTATGAGCCAATTTATTTCTGATTTCATTGATTTTGTATAAATCATAGATTAGATCATCATTCAGCACATTTAGTGCTTCAACCAATTTCAATTTGTTGTGAAAAGTTGCTTTTTCTAAAATCTTCTTTGGTTTTGGAATCTTTTTTTCTATGATCATCGTTAGAAAATACTCTAAATACAAATGAGTGATTAATACACTAGCACGTGGTTCTCCTTGAATATCGTTTAAACGCTTAACCAAATCTTCAAATGGTTTCACTTCTGGAATATTTTCCAACATTAATTTTTTGATGCATTTTGAATTAAAGTTATCCATTTGTTATTTCCTTTGATCTCAATTCCACATTTTTCAGATGGAGTTTTTCCATCAAGTGACATGTGACCTCTAATGTAATTATGGTATAATTGATAACCATCAAAAATTACTGAATCATCTTTTTTAGAAACCTAAAATACTTTGAACATAAATCACTACCATGACTAATTGGCAAGATCATCCTTTTGGGATATCTGTGAAAAAAGGAGAGACTGTTGTATTTTGCATGTGTAACAATTCAAAGAATGGACCCCACTGTGATGGTTCTCATAAGGGAACAGGAATAACACCTAAAGTCATTACTTTTGATAAAGACGACACAATACATGCATGTGGTTGTCAGCATTCAAAGAACAGACCCTATTGTGATGGCACTCATAAGAGTCTAAACAAATAACTCATCAATCTTTTGAGACATTATGTCCAGACAGGTTAACACCGAGAATTCTATCCCATCAAAGTAACTGTACCATTTTGTAAAATAAGATGTTGGTGTAAATGGAAATTAGTCTTTATACAATACCTTAACTCTGGAGCAATATGGGTAGAGGATATCAATCTGCAGAGATAAGGCAGAAATTGATTGATGTGCTTGAAGACTCTAAGACAGGAATGTCAGGAGTTGAAATTTCTGAAAAACTTGGTGTAAATAGAACCACCATGACAAAATATCTCAAAGTATTTGCTGCCGAAGGGTTTCTTAGACAAAAAAATATTGGAAATATTACATTATGGTTTTTAGAGCCAGGCCAAGAGGCATATTCTTTTCCCGCTGATTACTTTAAAGTTGCACCACAATATCTTGAAAACTTGGTAAAAGGACATGAGACTCAAGTTTATTCACTGATTAAAAATTGTCTTAATTCTGGGGCATCAGTACGCACACTTGTTACTGAAGTGATAAGCCCTTCAATAGATTCAATTCAAAGACTATATGATGATGGTAAAATTGGAAATTCTGAGGAAAAATTATTACAAAATATCATATCCAAATCCCTTCAAATTTTCAATCAAATTCCAATAGATTCGAACCCAAAAAAGAATATCATTGTGATTTCAGCTGATGCTCAAAGTAACTTGTTATCTGAAGCGGCTTCTGCATCTTTACATTCGGATGGATGGAAAGTTTTCCATCTGGGCGATATGTCATCTGCAATCAATGTCTTATTTGATCTTGATTTGCAAAAATTAATGGGAAAAATTTGGAAACAAAAATCAGGCGTAATGATCATCTTAGTTTTTTCAAATACTGAAGAAGGACTCAACTTTTTTGCAGAATCTATAAACTCAATTAAGGAAAAATTGGGAAAACGAATACGGTTAGCATTATGCGGAAAAGTTGGAAAAAAGACAAAAATCGATTCAGATTTAATATCTGAAAAATTTGAAGATGTTCTTCAATGGTCTGAAACCGTCTCTGAAAGTTCAAAGTAATTAAAATGGGCCCGATGTGATTCGAACACATGACCTTTCGATTTCTGAATGGTTTATCAGTCGAACGCTCCAGCCAAGCTGAGCTACGAGCCCACATTCAACCCTCTTGACAGGACTCATTTAAGTTTAATTTTCTTTCCACTTGATTGAGCACCCAATTGATGGGTCAAAATCTTTTTCAATTTTTTCTCCAGTTAGTAATTTTTTTATGTTGTTAATCATTGTCTTTTCTGTAGCTATATCATCTGGTCTCATGGCATTGTCGATTCTACCGTGGAATATTAGCTGTTTATTGCTATTGAATAAGAAAGGATCTGGAGTGCATATTGCACCATATTTTTTTGCGATTTCTTGAGTACCATCAACCAAATAATCAAATTTGAATCCCTTCTCTTTTACTATTTTTTTCATATTTTCAAAACTATCTTCTGGGTAATCTTTAGAGTCATTACTGTTAATTCCTATTATTGCTATTCTATCGCCAAATTTTTCATATAACTCATTGAAAGCTGCTGCCTTTGCCTTGACATATGGGCAGTGATTGCACATGAAAATAACTAGAATTCCTTGATAACTACCATAGTCATTTAGTGTGTGTTTTTTATCATCAACACCTAAGAGTTGAAAATCTGGTGCAATATCTCCTGTTTTCAATTTAATTTGTGATTCTAGGAGTACCATGATATGATATTTTTTTATACAAATAAAATTCTTGCCAAGAAGACAACAATTAAAATCCACAGATTATTCTTTCTTGATGTGGGCTGGTAGTATAGCCTGGTAGTATACCCGCCTTGCACGCGGGGGGTCATGGGTTCAAATCCCGTCCAGTCCACTTAGATTATACTTAGATCAATTCTAAATTTCAGATAACTGGATGGATTTAAATAGGATAAGTTTTGGTTTTAATCTATGACAAGCGCAGCTGATGCATGGCCAGTATGGATTCCACTCATTGTTGGATTGGCACCAGGTTTAGTTTACTGGATGGCAATAACAGCAATGAAGAAAAGACGATAAAATTTACATCTCTTTTTAACTTCTTTTTATTATTAATTATGTAGTGTCAACTGGGTTAAACGTTGTTACCTTTCTTGTTCACTATATCACATGTTGCACAAAATTAATCTCCAATCAATAAAATTTGCATGGAGAAAATTATTCTTAGTATTCTTTTGATTTTGATTCTATTTCCGATTTCTTCTGGATTTTCTGCAGAGTATTATGATAACCAACCTACTTTATCTGTAGTTCTTACAAGCGATTCTCCATTTGTTTACAAAGATGATGAAGGATATACTGTGGTTGTAGGTGCAGTTGAAAATACCAGCAACCTCACTTCAATTACAGATGTACGTATACATGTAAATTTTTATGATGATGTTAGTCCTCAACCTCTAGAAATTATTGAAGGTGGAACTATCTTGGAAGTTATTCCCCCTCTTGGAAAATCCCCTTATATGATAAGATCAAATTCTTCAAATCCTGACATAACTCAAGCATCTGTTTCTCTTGGCGGATTCAATTCATCTCCTTCAAAATCAAAGCAACTATCTGTAGACTTAAGTAATATTATCTTAGATGATACTCTTCACTTTTCAGGAGTCTTAAAAAATGGTGCCGCTCCAATAAATAATACTAATGTCTATCTTGCTTTCTACGATAATTTTGATCCTCCTAGAATAATAGGTGTATCTACTATACCAATTGGTGATGTTGAATCCAATGAAATAATAAATTTTAGTTTCAATGAAAAAATTCAAACAAGATCTGTAGGATTTCTTTTATTTTCTGAATCTAATGTATTTTATTCTGATTCTGTTGATGTAAAAATTCCTGAATCAGAAATAACGACAAGATTAGTTACCATCTCTAATGTATCCGTACTTGATTCTCAAGGAAAAGCACTTTCAGAAATTAAAGTAGATTCAACAGTAAAAATCCAGAGTGAATCTTGGATTCAATTTTCAGCAGATCAAAAATCTGACGAAACTCCATATAGTTACTATATTCAAATTAAACAATCTGGTAAAACTCCATTTGTAGAATTTATAGGAAAATATGATGGACGTTATATCGGGACTGGTAGCCAATTTCAATCTATAGACTGGATTCCTGAAAACGATGGCTTGTTTTTTATTGAAACATTTGTTTGGGATAGAAACAATATTCCAATCGCTGATCAAGGACCTATAGTATTAGTAGTTGTAAAATAGTAGATTTATTTTCATATCTTTATATTTGATAGTATGTCTGAATTTGTTCTTGTTGCAATGGGAGGAACTTTTGATATTATTCACAAAGGTCATCTTACATTACTTTCAAAAGCATTTTCAATTTCATCAAAAGTAATCATTGGACTAACAAGTGATGAATTAGCAGAAAAAAGGGGAAAAAAAACTCTGAACAACTATGAAAAAAGATTTGAAACATTAATGAGTACGATTAAAACAAATTTTCCAAATCACGCCTTTCAAATTAGTAAACTAGACAATGATTTTGGTCCTGCTGTTTTAGAAGAAAATGTTCAGGCTCTGGTTGTAAGTGATGAAACTGGTAATCAAGGAGAAATTTTAAATCAACTTCGTGCAGAAAAAAATCAATCTCCAGTTAAAATAGTAATAGTTCCAATGGTTCTAGCACAAGACGGCAATAGAATTTCTACTACTAGAATAAAAAATTCAGAAATAGACATAGAAGGTAACTTATCATCAATTGACTAGAAGATTGTCTATGTTTGAGTAATCGTAATAAAACAATATTTTTGGATTGAGCCTCATGGCAATCATAAACAATATGATGAAAAAACTTGATACTGATGTTTCAAACCTAAAGGAGGGACTACACCCTGAAAATCTTTCATACTGGTATGATAAAATCATCAAAGAAACAATTGACATGGCTCCACCATGGCTACAAGACAAGATCAAAGTTAAACAAGATCCTATTCTTACTATGAAATTCAATCTCGATATCTCAAAAAGAGCGGTTCGTTACTTTATGATTGTAGTTGATAATAATTTAGACGATATGCCCTATTCTACAAAACTCTATTTTCTTAAAGTTCAGGAAATAATGGGAACTGAAATGGATAAATCTCTAGTTTAATTTACAAATTCTTAATTCAGGCACAAATTCAAGCTCTAACTATCTATAATCAATATTGTTGAATCTGTATAAGAAAAATGGATCTATACAAAGCAAAATACTCTGACAAGAAATTTGATAGACATTCAAAATCTAACCAAACTTCAAGCAGAAATTCTAGAGATGATGAACCTTTACGATCTTACAGAAATTCCAGAGATGAAAGACCATCCCGAGATAGATATTCCAGAGATGAAAGACCATCCCGAGATAGATATTCCAGAGATGAAAGACCATC
>CAYYXT010000015.1:33843-41617 GCA_964475825.1 uncultured Nitrosopumilaceae archaeon
CCGAGATAGATATTCCAGAGATGAAAGAGGTCCAAGATCTAGCCAAGATGATTTTCGAACAAGCAAATCTAAAAGTGAAAAATTCCTAAAAAAGACAGAGAGTTTCTATTCTAATGGTTCTGAAAAATTCTATTCTTCTCTAAAAGAAAAATTATTTGAAATTCTAGGAGGTAAAACATGTTCTAGCTGTGGATTTAAAGACGAAAGAGCTTTAGGCTTTAATCATATCAACGATGGAGATACATTTGACAGTATACGAAGAGGAGGGTTTGCGTCTTCATGGGGTAAGTATATCTCTGAACCCGAATTGGCTAGGAAAGATTTGAGAGTTCTTTGTTTAAACTGTAATGAGATTAGACAACCTCAAGCCAAAACTGAACCCAAAAAATCAAAAACTCCGAATAAAAAAAGCAGATACTTTCCTAGATGATCTCTTCAAAATTCTGACAATAGGATAGTTGAAATTGTGTACATCATAGTTTGTAGTTTTTTCTATCATGTATTTTTTAACAAAGCATTACATAAACAAGATAATAACAAAAACTCGAAATTACAAGTTTAAATTATATCCAAACAACGCTCAACAGTATAAACTGCAAAACAACCTCAACGTCTGCAAATGGGTATACAACAAGTTTGTCGAGCAAGCTCAAAAGTCATTTCTTAGTAGAAACGACATGAATTACATTTTAACAGAACTAAAACAATCAGAACCGTGGCTTTACAACTATCATAGTAAAATGCTTCAAATGATATCTACCAAATTGGAAGGATCTGAAAAAGCCTTGATTGAATTAAACAAAAAAGGTCACAAAACAGGCAAGCTAAGATTTGCAAGATACAATAAATATCGAACCTTCACATACAACCAATCAGGATATAAGCTAGAAACACATGGGAGTAAAACATTACTGTATCTATCAAAGATTGGATATATAGAAATAAGAAAACATAGGGAAATTCCAAATAATGCAAACATAAAACAAGTAATAGTTACAAAATCTCAATCAAGTAAATGGCATGCATGTTTGACATGTGATACTGATGTGATAAATACACAAAAGATCGACTTTACAAAGGTAGTTGGCATAGATGTTGGCATAAAATCATTTGTGTATGATTCAGATGGATATCAAACACCAAATCCATTGAATCTCAAAAAGATGTTGAAACCACTTGCAAGAGTACAGAGAAAGATATCCAGAAGAAAAAAGGGATCAAACAACAGACTCAAGGCAATACGACATTTGCAGAGAATACATGAAAGAATAACAAATAGAAGAAAAGACTTTCAGCATAAACTATCAACTATTTATGCCAAAAATAATGATGTTGTATTTGTAGAAGATCTAAAAATTCAGAATATGATAAAAAATCATAAATTATCTAGGAGTATAATGGATTCAAGTTGGGGATTATTTTTGCAAAAATTGGAATACAAGTGTAATCTGTTAGTTGAAATACCTTCAAGAAATACCACCATAGACTGTTCAAGATGTGGAAATAAAGTGCCAAAGAGTTTAGCTGTAAGAATTCATAGATGCAATAAGTGTAATCTGATGATTGATAGAGATTACAATGCAAGCATTAACATCTTACAAAAAGGATTAGAAATTTTTAATCTGTTAGCAAAAGCTGACTATCACAGACTACCGCAGGAACTGCGGAAAGTAACGCTTGTGGAGATACCAAAGGAGTCAATGAAGCAAGAAGAAGCTACAGGACTTGTCTGGTAGTAGTTCACTAACACTTTAATTATAATAATTTAGTTTTAAAATTATGGATAATGACTTTAAAGCATTAGGAATTAGTCTTATTGTAATGGTTGGAATTGTTGCAATTTATACCGTATTTTTAGGTTAATTTCATCCCTTTACAATTTCTACATCTTGTCCAAAAATCACAGTGGACACTATTTTGTGTTCTTTATCGATTACTGATTGAATAAAATCTGCAAACATCTCCACATGTGTTTCGTCCTTTAGAAGAATACTGTGAGCTGATTTGTCTTTTAATGCAACAACTAATTCATTATCAACTATGTTTAAAATCGCTGTAATGAAAGTCTCATTTGCATCTTTGATAAAAAGTAGACTAGATAGCTTTTGAGCCTCATATTTATCATCACAACTAACTCTGATTTTCATTTATTCTCAAAAAGAAACTGATCTATCTGATCTTTTGCTTTTTCTCTTTTTACCTGATGAACTGCAAGAAATTCATTTATTTTTTCAATCAAAATTGCTTTTAATTCTCCAGTCAACATCTTTCCTGATTTATAATCATCATGTATTGACTTCAATTTGTTATCATCTGGCTCAAAAAATATTCTAAGATATTGATAAGACACATCAATATCTGGATTTCCACCAAGTTTTCTATGTTGTTCAATATCTGGTTGACCACCAGAAAATGCATGCTTGTTAATTTTTTTCTTAACGATATTTGGAGAATCAGTTGTGTAAATAGTTTCATTCTCGTCCGAAGCTGACATTTTTCCTCTAGGTCCTGATAATCCTGGAATCATAATGTTATGAATTAAAGCTGGTTTTGGTTTTCCGATTTTTGGAGCAATATCTCTAGTTAATCTAAAATGAGGATCTTGATCAACTCCTAAAGGAATCAAAACTGGTTTATCTTCAATAAAGCAAGGTGCAGATTGTAATGATGTATAAAATATCATGCCAATATTTGTTTCATTTGTAAATCCAAATACTGCCTTTGTATTTGAGAAATTAATCTTTTTTGCTACTTGTGCCGCAATAGGATATAAAGTCTGAATATTTTTTGTATTGATAATTATCTTTGTGTTATTTGGTTTAAAACCTAATGCAATAAAATCAAGTGCATTTTCATATGCAAATTTACTTGTATCCTCTAAAGTAAGATTCGGTTTTGAATAGAATTTTTCATCATCTGTAAGTTGAAAATACATATTTACGTCAAATTTGTCTTGAAGCCATTTTGAAAATACCCATGGAACTAAATGGCCAATATGCGTATGACCTGATGGTCCTCTGCCAGTATACAGGAAAAATTTTTTACCTTTTTCATAATCATCTAAAATTCTATCCATTTCTCTATGGGAAAAGAAAATACCTCTTCTTAACATAAAATGGTCCTCGCCTGTGATTTTTTTAATTCTCCTTAGAATCTCAGATGAAATTTTTTCTGTTCCAAATTTTTTGATTAGTTTATCATAATCTATATCCCCTTCAACACGCCAAGGAGTTACAATAAAGTCGTCAGCTGACATTCATTTTGACTTAGGTTAAGGTTTAAAAAGTCTTTTTCAGTCTTTCTGCTGATGTCACAAATCTTTCATGAAATTGAAAAAAAAATCATCACCTCATTAAAAGACAATCCAAAACAAACTCCTGAAAAACTAGAAAAATCTACTAATCTATCACCTGATCAAATTCGAAGAGGAATAGAGTGGCTTAAACTAAAGGAATTAGCTATTGTAAATGAATCTCAAACTATCAACATATCTCTTGGGAAAAATGGGTTGGAATCTTTTCACAAAGGATTGCCTGAAAGGAGATTGCTTGATTTACTAAAAAATGAATCAAAAAAATTACAAGATCTCCAAAGAGAACTTGGTTCTGTCTTTGGTCCTGCTATGGGTTTAGCAAGAAAAAATAATTGGGTCGATACATCTGAAGATAAAATCTTTCTAAAAAATTATCCTTCTGAACTTCCAGGAGAAAAAACTCTAAAACAAATTGGAGAAAATAAAATACCTAAAAGTGAAATTGACATAAATGATTTATCTAATATTTTGAAAAGACCTGATTTTATAGTCGAGGATGTAATTAAGACAAAAGAAATATCATTAACAGAAAATGCCAAATCAATTGAAATAACTGCTGGTTCATCAGGCGCAATTAATGTTGAATCTAAAGTACCTGATGTGTTTGTTGCCAGAACTCATCCTCTTAAAGATACAATTGACGAAATTCGTGAAATCTTTGTTACATTAGGTTTTACAGAAATTATTGGCAGTATGACTCAACCTAGCTTTTGGAATTTTGATGCATTGTTTACTCCACAAGATCATCCTGCAAGAGAATTACAAGACACATTTTATCTTGATGGGCTCTCTGCAAAAAAAATTGGAACTTCGGAACAAATTAGAAAAATTTCTGAATCTCACAAAAAAAATTGGCGATATTATTGGGACATTAACGAAGCAAGAAAAATGGTTCTTCGAACACATACAACATGTGTAACCATCAAACATCTTGCAGAAAATAAACCTGATGAAGCTAGAGTGTTCTCACTTGGACGTGTATTTAGAAATGAAAAGGTAAGTTACAAACATCTTGTAGAATTTAATCAGATTGAAGGTGTTGTAGTTGGAAAAAATGCAACTCTGCGTGATTTAATGGGAATACAACGAGAATTTTATAGGAGAATTGGAATTACAAAAATAAAATTTTGGCCAACATTTTTCCCTTATACAGAACCATCTCTTCAAACAATGGTGTATAATGATAGATTAGAAAAGTGGGTAGAGCTATTTGGTATGGGAATTTTTAGACCCGAAGTAACAAAACCACTCGGAATAACTAAACCCGTTCTAGCTTGGGGTGGAGGTATTGAAAGAATTGCAATGCTAAAGTATGGATTAGATGATGTTAGAGAATTTTACAACAATAATTTGAGCTGGTTGAGGAGTGCAACAAAATGCCAGTAATTGAATTATCTTACTCTAGACTCCAAAAACTACTTGGAAAAGTTTCAAAAAAACAACTTTCTGATTCCCTTCCTTTTCTTGGATTGGATATTGAATCTGAAGACAAAGATCTAGTTAGAGTAGAGTATAGTCCTAATAGACCTGATTACTCTACTGATTTAGGAATTGCACTTGGTTTACAGGGCTTATTTGGAATTAAAACTGGAGCCATAAAATTAAACATCAAAAAATCAAATGATTATGCCATTCATGTAGAACCGTCTGTCACTAAAATCAGACCATTTGTAACTGGAATTATTGCAAAAAATGGTAGAATTGATAACAATACAATCAAACAACTGATGGCAATGCAAGAAGACCTTCATTTTGGAATTGGAAGAAAGAGAAAAAAATCTTCTATTGGAATTCATGATTTAGATAAAATTTCTTTCCCATTGACATACACTACTACTAAAAGAGATCACAAATTTGTTCCATTAAACTCTGATAAAGAACTCACAATATCTGAGATTCTTGATAATACTGATGTTGGACGAGATTATAGAGCAATTCTTGGAAATTCCACTCAAGTTCCACTTATTTTAGATTCAAAAAAACAGACTGTATCTTTTCCACCAATAATTAACGCAGCAGTAACAACTGTCACAACAAAAACAAAAAACCTCTTTGTTGAAGTTACTGGAATTAACAAAGATGATGCAGAAGACATGCTTTCTGTTGTTGCAACCATACTTCAGACTGCTGGGTTTGCTCTAGTATCTACAAAAATTTCTGGTGCTAAAAACACTTCACCAAAATTAGAACCAAAGAAAATATTGATTAATTCAGATCTAATCAATCAAATGCTTGGATTGAATCTTACCCGTTCTCAGATTGTCTCTTCTCTTAAAAAGTCAAGATTGGATGCTACTTTAAAAGGAAAAAATATTGTTTGTAGTATTCCTTCATACCGCTTTGATATATTTGGTCCAATGGATTTAGTTGAAGAAGTTACACTAGGTTATGGAATACAAAATTTAGAGCCTATTTTATCTCCATCTCAAACTTTAGGACAGTCAAATCCAATATCAATAAAACTAAAATCACTTAGTCTGATAATGATTGGACTTGGATATACTGAAGCACTCAATTCAAGCTTGACAAGTAAAAGAGTTCTCTATGAGATGACAAACAGAGAACCAATGAACATGATCTCAGTATTAGATTCAAAAAGTCAAGAACATACAATTTTGCGAGATTCTATTCTTCCAGGATTATTGGAAAATCTCTCCAGAAATATTCACACATCTTATCCTCAGAAACTATTTGAAACAGGAACTGTTTTTTCTCAAGGAAATCCAGTTGATGAAACAACTAGTTTTGCAGTAATCAGTGCACATCAGGATGCAACTTTTACTGAAATTAAATCCATTTTACAATCTGCGTTAAAAACTGGATTTAACCTAGAAATTGAAACAAAAACCTTTTCACATCCCACTTTTGAGGAAGGAAGAACAGCTTCAATTTCAGTCCATGGTAAGCTAATTGGAATTATCGGAGAAATTAATTCAAAAACAATTGAAAACTACAAAATACGCGTTCCTGTAGTGGGATTTGAGATTTCTCTTTCCGGATTAATATTTGACTAAGTTTTTTGATGGTTGTGTATTGAGCATTTCTGATTGTATTTTTTCTATTGCTTGAATTATCTTTGGACTAAATTGCATAATTGAATTACTTTTTTTTATTTATTTAAAGAATCAATGAAAAATTATCTAGTACTAAGAAAACATAAACAAAAGAGATTAGAATCTAGTTCTCACATTTATGATTACGGTAACAACTATCACAATATTCACCCCTACATTTTACACAATCTGCTAACATTCCAGGTCTGTATCCCGCACTACATTCATCACACGAAATTCCATTCATAAATTTTCTAAATTTTGTATGAACTTAAGCATTTTGTAAAACCAATCAAATTCTATTTAGCTCAAAACACAGTTTCAGTTTTATCTCACAATAGTCTAACTGATTTTCCATTTTTTTCTGTATTCCTTAGCTCTTTTTTCTAATTATGCTCACGGTGTTAACTCCTTTAGAATTCGTGCTTAGTGACTTTGAGTCTGAGATGTTATAGATCAATGGTTTTTAGCATAGCTAAATCTATACTTAAACGCCCAAGAGCAGGCACACAGACGGATTAGGATGATGTCGATCGTATTGATACCAATGATTTCTAATTCACCCAGGTGTGCTACAAGATGGGCAACCCCGGTTAGAAAACCCAAGGAGGTTTTGGCTAAAATTACCAATGATCTTGCGCGAGTCAGAACCGGGGAACATTTACAAATTTTCAAAAACATAAAACATACCACAATGATATGAACTCTGAAAATGGTGAATTATTGGTTAGCCAAACAAGAACCCGATGGACCTAGAGGATACAATTTTGAAACTCTAAAAAAAGATAAAAAAACAGTTTGGGATGGTGTTCATAATAATCTAGCACTAAAACATATGCGAGAAATGAAAGATGGCGATCTTGTTTTATTTTATCACACTGGTGATGAGAGACAAGCAGTTGGTATTATGGAAGTAATTTCAGAACCATACCCTAATCCAAAAGAAGATAATAAACGATTCATTGTAGTTGATGTTAAATATAAAAAATCATTAAAACGACCAATCACTTTAGATGAGATGAAAAAACAGAAAAAATTTCAAAACTGGGAACTTATTCGTATTTCTAGATTATCTGTAATGCCTGTTCCAAAGCATATTTGGGATACTATTATTGATATTTCTCAAAACTAAATTCGGCATAATCGGTTTATTGATATAGTCGATTCGTTTAATGAATACATGGCAACAGCTTATGTTTTAATAAACTGTGAACTAGGTTCCGAAGAGGCTATCATACAGCAACTCAAGGGCCTAGATGGTGTGAAGGAAGTTCATGGTACTTTCGGAGCATATGATATTTTGGCCAAGATTGAATCTGATACTGTTGAAAAACTCAGAGAAACAATTACTTGGAAAATCAGAAAAATTGAGAAGATTCGATCAACACTAACCCTCATGGGTATAGAA
>CAYYXT010000016.1:0-8736 GCA_964475825.1 uncultured Nitrosopumilaceae archaeon
TTACGCAATATGCTTCTACCATTCTAGAAAATGTCGTACTTGGTGGTATTTAGGAAGAGCCTGTGAAAATTATTTAACTATAGACTAGATGTGTGTAAATTTTTTAATATATCAAAAATGAAGTATTATAAAAAAATTCAACGAATATTGTGATTTTTTTAATATTTCTGATAAGAATTGTATTTGTATCGATTTTTTTTAACATTTATTCAATAAGAGCCGATATTTTGAAAGGTTTACCAGTTATAAACACCCTAATTCTAAGCTAACAAAATGGCATCTAAAAAGGGAATTATAATTACAGTGATTATTTTAGTGGCAATTACAGCTGCCAGTTTTCTCTTTTGGGTCATACCTCAAGAGAATCCATCGACTTTGGTGGTATCAGATTATGAGAATTATCTTGACGGAGTAAAGAAAATTCATGAAGTTTTACAAGAATCTATCGAAACAGAATTTCAGAATCTTGTAGATGGAAAAACTTCTCCTGATGAGTATATTGCAATAACGGAAGTGACATCATCACAAGTTACTGTTCAAATTAGTGAATTTGTAACGTCTAAACCACCAGAAGAATGGCAAGATAGTTACATTAGTTACATGGAGGCTCTAAAAAAATTCAACTCATATATCGTAGAAACCAAAGTTGCAGCAAATATGTTAAAAGAAGGTCAGATCGATACTGAAATTATACAAAAAATAGAATCATTAAGGTCAGAATCACAAGAATTAGTCAACAAATCAGATGAGTTAAGACCATAGTTAGGCTCAAAACCGAATTATAATATTTTTAAAAGTTGGAAATCGTTAAAAAGCAATTCAACAGTTAGAAAAAAGAATGTCGCAGAGATCTGACAAGGTAGAAAAAGATGTCAATGCATCCACATCTAACAAATTACTAGTAATTTGTGTTGACAGAGATAATGACATAGGTGAAAAAGCAGGTATCATCACACCAGTTATTGGAAGAAATGCGTGTATTGATGCAGCACAGAGATTAGCATTAGAAGATCCAGAAGACGCAGATTCTAATTCAATGTTTTCTGCAATTAAAACATATGAAGATTTGATAAGTAAGGGCTATCAAGTTGAAGTAGTAATTGTAGCTGGAATTAAAGAACGGGGAGTACAAGCAGATGAAAAAATTCTAATTGAAATAAAAAAAATTTTAGAGGTATTTTCTGCAAATGGAGCAGTAATTGTATCAGACGGAGAAGATGATGAAAGTGTAATTCCAGTTATTCAAAATGTATTACCAGTTGTTTCTGTACAAAGAGTTGTCATAAAAGTAAGTAGAAGTGTAGAGTATTCTTATGCAGTTTTTGGAAAATATCTAAAAATGTTAGCGTATGATTCAAAATATTCTAAATTTTTCTTGGGAGTTCCAGGAATACTTTTGTTGATTGGAGGAGTTGCAACAATTTTTGGATACACTGCAGAAATATTTGCAGTACTAGTAAGCATTTTAGGTGCCGCATTTTTAATTAGAGCTTTTGATATAGATAGAGCATGGGCTAATTTGACAAAACCTACACCTATGGGTTTTATCAGAATATTCACAATGGTTGCAGGTATTTTGTTGATTTTGTCATCAGTTCCAGCTGGAATTAACTCAGTTGATCAGAAATTGGTAGAAAAAGATTCAGATCTATTTACAATATTTACAGATAAAATAATAATTGGTCAATTTGTTACCGGTGCATTACCAATTTTATGGATGGGTTTGGGTGCAATTTTTGCAGGAATACTGCTTAGTAATTGGATAGGAGGAGTCCCAAGACAAATTAGCGATATTTTAAGAATCATAGTTCTTGGTGCGTTATATCCTATAACATCTCAATTTATTATTATTATGATGAACGACAATATTGATTCAATTACATTAGTTCCACCTTTGTTAGCAGGTCTTGCTGCTACCTTGATCTCAGCCACTATTCTCTTTAAAAAATATAGAAAACAGAAACGTCAAGAGATGATTTCAGACTAAAATAAGCAATAATTTCTTTGCAATAACTTTATTCCTGAAAAACACTGATATCATCTAATGTGTATCAATTATCAATGGTGATTAGACATTAACAAGATAACAGACACCGTATTCCAATTATCGGGATTATACCGAATTTATTCAAAAAGACTTGAAAACGAAATACGCGGTGGGGATATTCCAAATCATCTTGCCTTGATTTTAGATGGAAACAGAAGATGGGCAAAAAGACACCTCGCTATTCCAAAAACAGGTCACTTGAAGGGTGCGGATGCAGTAGAAAATCTTCTTGATTGGTGCGAAGAATTTGACATTAAAATAATTACCTTGTATGCACTTTCAGCAGAAAATCTAGATAGAGACGATGAGGAATTAGAACATCTTTATGAATTGATTCGTATTAGATTAGAAAAACTGTACAATGATCCCAGAATTCATAAAAATAAAATGAGAGTCAAAGGAATTGGCAGAATAGAACTATTACCTTATTCAATTAAAGAAGTTCTAAAACGATTAGATGATGCAACAAAAAATTATGACAATCACTTTCTCAATATTGCATTAGCATATGGAGGACAAAACGAACTAGTAGACGCTGTAAAAAAAATAGCTGAGAAGATCAAAGAAGGATCTCTTAATGTTAATGATATCAATAAAAAAGAAATTGAATCCAATTTATACACATCACATTTACCACAGTCATCACCAGATATGATTTTAAGAACATCTGGTGAAAAAAGATTAAGTGGATTTCTCATGTGGCAAAGTGCGTATAGTGAATTGATCTTTATGGATATATTTTGGCCAGAATTCAGGAAAATTGATTTGATGAGGGCTATCAGAACATTCCAAGAAAGAAAAAGAAGACTGGGAAAATAATTAGGACAGATATAGAAATGATAGAAGAAACATCTGCGGGCATAGTGTTGTTTAGAAAAGAGAGTTCAAAAATTTTATTTTTGTTATTACATTATCCATCAGGGCATTGGGATTTTGTTAAAGGTAAAATGGAAGAAGGTGAAACAACTCATCAAACAGCTATAAGAGAAACACGAGAAGAGACAGGAATCACAGACATTGTGTTTTTAGATGATTTTGAGGAATGGATAGAATACAATTTTCAATTTCAGGGAGAATTAGTTCATAAGAAAGTTGTTTTTTTCTTAGCAGAGACAAAAACTAAAGAAGTTTCAATTTCACATGAACATCTTGATTATACTTGGATGGATTATCAAACAGCCATGGAGAAAACAACATTCGATAATGCAAAATCAATTTTAACTAAATCAAAATCATTACTTACCAAAACTTTGGAGTTGTAATTCTTTTGAAACAGTTACAGGATTTTTATCATTAAGGATTGTTCTACCTACAATTAGATAATCAGTGCCAGCAGAGATGACCTCCTTAGCACTTCCTCCTTGTATACCAATGCCTGGTGAAAATATATCTAATTTTGTACCTGCTTTTTTGTTACAATATCGAATAATTTCCGGAAATGTTGCACCAACTACAATTCCATCAACTTTAGAGGCAATAGCCCAATCCAAGAACAATTGATAGAGTTGCTGTTTTTTACCCATCTTAATTTCCATATCATATGATAATTTGGCTTCAGGTGAACTCATATGACATAATGTGATAACTCCTTTGTTTTCCTTGTGAGAAGATTTCACTAATTGTTTTAGGCTATCTAATCCCATAATTGGATTAACAATTACTGCATCAAAACCTAAATTCCAAAGATGTTCCGTAGTAACTTTATTTGTATTTCCAATATCATTTAATTTAATGTCAGCAATTGTTTGTAATCCATAATTATGAGCAGTTTTATTGATTTTAGAAATTTCTTTTAAACCCAGAGGTAACAATAAATGAAAATTTAGTTTAATTCCACATAGATATGGATGTAATTTTTTGATGTTCTGTATGGTTTTTGTCTCTAAATTATTCACAGATAAATCATAATCATTAGCAAGAATAATTTTGCCATTCTTTTTTGAAATCTGAGAAATTCTAGTTTTGAAGGTGTCCATAATCAACTAAGGGATGTGTTTCTTTTAGTTTTATAATTTTGATGTAGGAATAACCATGTTCTGATGGATTTTCTACAAACGAAGGCTCAGCATCATTATTAGTTGTGAATTTTAAGAATGGTTTTTCAGGATCAGAATCAAGAACTACATGACAGAAATAAGAGGTTCCTTCTTCATTAAAATTCATAAAAACTCCAACAAGCCATTTATCAGTATGTGGAAATAAAAACAATGGAAATGGGATTTCTTCAAAACCCCAAGTAAGTTTTGCAAGACTAGATAGATCTTCAAGTTCAATAGGCTGATATCTGTCAGTAGTTCCATTTCCAGGTTTCAATGCATCTGGAAGAGATTTTATTCTTACAATAGGAGAGTATAGTTTACTTGCATCAGATGTAGAATTTACAATATCAGATTCTTCTTTTCCACCTTTTAATCCATAACAAATGTAATGGCCGCTGTGTTCAAATGGTGTATAATACACGATTGGTTTTTCTTTTAGTATATCCATTTGAACTGATAAAACTTTCTGACCATTATGTTCATGAAGAAATGATACACGTGGTGCACGTTCAAGAGCACACACTAATCTAGAAAACTCCAGCGTGGAAGAGACTTCAATGTAACGAGGTAATTTATCCACGGTTATTTTTTGTACAATACTAAATTAAACTTACCCAAAATGTTCCAGGCTATTTTCTTCTATCAATGATTTCATTGATGGCAGGTCCTGTTCCAATTATTGTTACAGGCGTGTTTAATTTATCTTCAATATTGTTTATGAATGATTGTGCATCTTTAGAAAGTTTTTCAAAAGATGTTTTGCCTGCGCAGTCTGGAAATATCACATCTAATTTTGTTATAGAAATTTGAGTTGCGCTGTTGAGCATGATTGCACGCCTAGCTAAATCAAAATCAAAATCAGCTGCGCGCCTCTGTCTACCAGTTACAGTTCCAAATTCAGACCAACCTTTGCTTTCAGCTTCTGCAAGCGTGAGTTCTTTTGCTAATGGTCCAGTGCCAACGCGTGTAACGTATGATTTAAAGACAACAATTATTTCATCAACTTTTTTTGGTCCGAGTCCAACGTCAGCACAAATTCCAGAAGCAGTAACATCTTTTGAAGTTACAAAAGGATATGTCCCATGCCATAAAGATAAAAACGTACCCTGAGTTCCTTCAACTAATACATTTTGATTTAGAGAAAGTGCGGAGTTTATTTCAGCAGGAACATCTACAATCAATGAAGATAAATAATCAATGTCCTTTGCCAATTTTAAAACTCTCATGGCCCTATCTGCATTTGCAGGACCGGTACCAGAACCAGTACTGCCAATCTTTTCTTTTAATTCACCCTTGGAATCGCGGATGATATGACTTTCTTCAATAATTCCACAATGTTTGTCAATAAATGAACGTCCAGACGCATCAAAATCTTGTATTTCTTTTAATAAAACAGTTGGGTTAATGACAACTCCAGGACCAATCATCACTTTTGCATTTTTATTCAAAAATCCGCTTGGTAGCATTCTGACTTTGTATATTTTATCACCATCTCTAATTGTATGACCTGCATTTGGACCAGCACCACCACGAACAATAATTTTTGGGTTATCTTTCATTGCCAAATATGAGATGATCTTTCCTTTGCCTTCATCTCCAAAAAATCCACCAACAACAACAGTCGAAGTCATATTCTCGAACTTGAATTCCGTTTATTTAAGCTGAAGTGTTGTCAGATGATTTAATATTCAATTAGAAATAGAATTGATCGTTGACAGGACCAAATTATGCAGGAAATATCATAGTAATTTTGGCAAATCTTCCAGATTTTCTTAGAATACCTGTTTTGAAAAAAAGAATGATTGAATTTTTCTCAATGACAGAAGCAGAGAGAAAAGAAATCATCAATAATGCTCTGGAAGCTGGACCTACAATTCCTTTTCCAAATTTTGCAAAACTTTTCAAGACATGGTTAGAGATCTTAACTACACTATCAGAAGAACAGCGAAATGGGTTATTCTCTGGCTACATCAATGAGATTTCTGAATTTCCACAAAAATTAATTGTGTTTAATTTAGATGGGATATTAGAAATTTTCTTAACATTAGATGAAGGAAAAAAAGACATTCTTTCGCAAACAATCAATAAAATAATTAATGAACTTGATGCAGAGAGAAAAAGAAAATTAATGATAGTCATACCAGATAATGCAAAAAAACACTTGAAGTTTTAGGCGTCTGGACGTTTATCTGGTTTTCTATTGTCTTCATTAGTATAGTCTATTATTTCTCCTTCAGGAGAGAGTACACCTGCAAAGATTTTTTCGTGTTTTTTTAATAGTTTTCTATGATCTACCATAGACATATCAAGTCTCATTTCATTCATCACCATTACACGATATTCTTTCCATTCAGCCCAGCACTTGTTACAAACAGGATATTTCTCAGCAACCACATCAAGTTCCTCATTATCAAGGATGGTGTTTTTACATTTTGTACAAGTTCGACTCATATATGGTAACAAAAAAGAACTCCTTTTATCTTTTATTGAATGGAAACGGACAGGCCTTGACAGAATAACTAATATCTGCCATGATGTGAAAAAATCCAACTTTGGCTTCTGGGTGTATTGTATTAGATGTGATCCATTTTCCTTTTGTTATGTCTGGTAATGCGTTAACGCTTACGGATATGCTGTTTGTCGCAAAACTTGAGGTCAAGTAAAATAAGAATCAGTGAAACCTACAATTCTCTTTTCCCTTGTTCCTTCTGTAATACTTATTGGATCTGCATTTTAAACAGTTCAACCTATATAGCATTGTCCCGTACATATAATAGTGTCCAAAGATATAGTGAGTGTTATGGTAATAAAACCTAAAATCATCATGCTCGATGATACTCACGTAATTCGTGAAGCCCAACAGATCAAAGTGTTGGCGAATAAAATAACGAAACTAATCAAAATTATAAAGAGCAAAAAATTAAAGTCCGGCTTTGAACCAAGCATGAAAATTCTAGTTCGCATCGTGGAATCCATGAAAAAAAATGGCTCTGATGGCAAGACATCTTTATCACTTGATACCAATCTAAATTATGCTAGACTTGCAAAGCATATTGTTTGGCTAGAGAAAAAAGGTCTTGTTGAATCAACAATTGATAAATCCAAGATTAATGTTGGTTTGACTGATAAAGGCAGAGTATTTGCATCAACGATTTCAAATTAGTGACAGATTAGTCTATAAAACTGACACAATTGTAAGTGTGGCTTAATAGCTATACCAGCAAAATAAAAAAACAATAATAAACATGAAACAAATCCTAATATTTTCTGGACTAATGATTTCTCTTCTAGTGTGTCTACCCAAATGCAATGACAATAACTTCTACAGTATCTGACAAACTATTATGCCAATCATATAACATAGGGATATAACTTGCCGCGAAAAGAATATAAAACCATTACCGTAAATTTAAAAACTTTTCTGAGATTTTCAAAAAGTGTAAAAAATGCACGGAAAAAAGATTCGGAAGTGAGCAATAGTAGCTTCCTTGAATCTCTTCTTGATCTTGGGTCTGTGATTGGATCAAGATAGTTTTTTAGGATTATTTTGTTGTCTTTTAGATTAATAGAAACTCCGTAACCCAGAAGTAATTTTACATTGTAATGATTTTGATAGTTTTTGAGTGTTAATTATAGAGTTTTAATTAGTTCATGAAAGTCTAAATATTTTATAGTCTTTAGATGCCATTTTTTTGCATCTACAAATTTATGAATTTTATCATCGTCTGTTATAAGATAGCCCATATTTTCTTTCACAGAAGTGTATGCAATTAAAACATCAGCAGAATTTTCCAATGTATGCGAATCTGTAGATGTTATTCTAATATCTTGTATTTTCTTTGCTTCTTCATTGCCTATTACGATACAAGCATCAATTCTTGAACCAGTAACCCTCTTTTACTATCTTCAACTCCTACTACGGCAAAATAAGTAAGAAGTTTAGTACATAGAATTGACTTAATTTTTTCTTTTTTTCTAATATCTGGAATTTTATCTAACTCATCGATTTGAACATGAGTTGTGTATAATTCAATTTTATTTTCTTTCACTAGCAAATTAACTGATTCAACAAGATTATTATCGTAAATAAAATAAAATGATTTTGTCTCTTCTAGCCTAAGTTTTCTAAATCCTTGATTACATATATTGTTCTCTAACCAGCTAATTATTTTAGTACCAAGACCTTTTTCACGATATTCCATTTCTACTTCAAACATTTGTAAAGTAGGCGTACAATCACAATAAAACTTACCAGAGATCTTTTTCAGGATATCTGTGAAGGTATAGATGAACAAAATTCAAACTAGGTTACAAACATAGTGACAAATATTCTACCTTGTTGTGTCAAAACGACATTGATTTTTTTATCACGGATTATTGATTTAACTAACCCTTTTTTCTCTAGCCAAACAATATGCTTTACAAGTCTACCATAGTTTAGATTGGCATCAAGTGATAAACGGGTCTTGTCTTTAGAGCCATTTTTTGTCATGGTTTTCATAATGCGCAGTATAACTTTCATGCTTGGCTCGAATTCTTTTTTTGGTATTGTCTTAGCCGTTTCAATAAATTGCAAAATTTTCTTTATCTTAGGAATAGGAACTGCTTGTTTTTCAATAATTTGAATAATTTCCTTTACCTTGGAGATAG
>CAYYXT010000016.1:8836-9421 GCA_964475825.1 uncultured Nitrosopumilaceae archaeon
ATAGGAACTGCTTGTTTTTCAATAATTTGAATAATTTCCTTTACCTTGGAGATAGTAACTGCTTGTTTTTCAATAATTTGAATAATTTCCTTTACCTCTGGAATAGGAATGGCTTGTTTTTCAATAATTTGAATAATTTCCTTTATCTTAGGAATAGGAATGGTGTGTTTTTCAATAATTTGTAAAAGTTTCTTTATCTTGGAGATAAGAACTGCTTGTTTTTCAACAATTTGAATAATTTGCTTTATCTTAGGAATAGGAATGGCTTGTTTTTCAACAATTTGAATAATTTCCTTTATCTTAGGAATAGGAATGGCTTGTTTTTCAATAATTTGAATAATTTGCTTTATCTTAGGAATAGGAATGGCTTGTTTTTCAATAATTTGAATAATTTGCTTTACCTCTGGAATAGGAATGGCTTGTTTTTCAATAATTTGTAAAAGTTTCTTTATCTTAAGAATAGGAATGGCTTGTTTTTCAATAATTTGAATAATCCCCTTTACCTTGGAGATAGGAACTGCTTGTTTTTCAATAATTTGAATACTCTCCTTTACCTTGGAGATAGGAACTGCTTGTTTTTCAATA
>CAYYXT010000016.1:9521-38918 GCA_964475825.1 uncultured Nitrosopumilaceae archaeon
ATTTGAATAATCTCCTTTACCTTGGAGATAGGAACTGCTTGTTTTTCAATAATTTGAATAATCTCCTTTACCTTGGAGATAGGAACTGCTTGTTTTTCAATAATTTCCATAATTTTCTTTACCTCTGGAATAGCTTGTTTTTCCATTACCTTTTTCATTTTAGACACCTACCATTAATTTGGTCTTTCTGGTGATTAAAATATATCGGCACCATTTTTTAGATGAATTTTGTTGTCTTTTAGGGAAATTGATACGCCATAGCCACGTAGTTTTATGTTATATTGATTTTTGTGTCCTTTTAGTGCCAATAATTTAATCGACTCTTAAGATATTGGTTCCGTCTTCTACAAGTTCATTTTTTATTTCGTGAACTAAGCCAAATGTTTTAGCTTCTTCAGGACTTAGATTAGTTCTATTCTTCATTACTTGTAGAATTTCATCTTTCGTTTTTCCTGTTGTTCCAGCTAAAATCTTTGCAATATTTTCCATATCTAGTTTTAAGCTCTTCACATTTTCTTCCATTTGATCTTCAGGAAGAATCGTAGTACCAACATAAGTCCAAGTTACAGGATGAATAAGAAAACGTGCATGTGGAACAGAATATCTTTTTGTACCTGCACAGTAAATCACGCCTGCGCTAGAATCAACACTTCCAAAATTATGAGTGATGATTTCTGCCGGAAGTCCTTTGAGAAAATTATATGCAGAAATTCCATAGAAAACACTTCCACCCTTAGATGAAATGAGTATGACAAACCTTCGTACACCTGAGTTAAATTTTTCTTGAATGATATTGATAAGATTAGGTACGGTGATCTCATTTACATTTCCAAAAAATCTGATGTATGTAGTAGATTCTGGCATGGGGTTTCTAATCATTCGTAGTTCTAAAGCATTACGAGAAACGTCGAATGTCTAAGCGTAAATTAGATGGATACTATTTTTACTCTGTCGATAAACTCGTTTACACTACCACGCATCTTAGATTCTAAACTCTTTTTGTTTTCCTAGAAACCGAGTATAACCAAGTTATACTGTCATAGGAATTAGTTCACTGAAATATTAAAAACAGCAAATGTTAGTCAATCTTTTGAATGTAAAGTAATAATAGATAACAAATGCAAAATCAAGTGTGAAGATAAAATGTCCAAAATGTAAGAAAACTGCAGAATTATCAATGGATTTTTCTTTTGTAAAATGTGAAAACTGTGATTTAGATATGAGTTATGGCGAATATGTTAAATTTGTTGCACATAATGAATCAACATATTCAGATATTCTTGGGGATTATGCTGGTAGCACTGAAGGTCAGTCTGCAGGATCATTAGATGAATGGGATTAACAACATAGTAAAATCATTCAGCAGATTAAAATAATTAGATTGGGAAACTGTTAAACATCATTGGAATTTCTATTAGAAAATATACTAAATTTGGTTGGATTTTTGGTAGGACTTGCAATAGGAATAATGTCAATAATTGGATTTAGAAATACAGGTAGTCCCACATTATTTAGATTAACAATTGCATTTTTTTCAATCAGTATCGGGTTTTTTGTAATATGGGCAGGATACATGGTAGAAGATTTTGTAATAAAATCAGGCAACATAGAAAGATGGATTCAGACTTTAGGAATTGTCATTCAAACAGTAGGATATTTCTTCATAGCATTTTCACATAGTATCAAATCATTTTTTCCAAAATCAAGATATTTCAGAACAGTTGGAATTTTTCCGTTATTCTTAGTGTCTTCTGTACAAATAGAACACATCTTTAGATCTGTTTCATTTATTTTACTAGCTTATGGGGCAATTGAAACAATGTTATCATATTTTGAAAACAAAAACAAAGGAGCTATATCCGTAGCAGTTGGATTGGCATTGTTAGCTCTTGGAGAATTTTTAGGATGGTATTCATTTGTGTTTCCAGAATCTATATTGTATTCAATTTCTATAACTATCAAAATTGGAGGTTTGATTGCATTGTTTATTCCAGTAAGCAAAATTCCTTTAACTAAGATAAAATTTGATGATAATTTAGAGTAATTAGTTGCTAGGCTCAAATTAATTACAAAATCGAAATTTGTCAAATTCTTTTATCTTTTTAGTATATTGCAAAATATCAACTCACTCTCATAGAAATTACAAAATTAACGTATACAGGGATAGATATGGTTGAATATAGAACACATATGAAAATTATTGGAGATATATTATCTACTACGCGTGATGATCTCCAAGATGAAGAAGGTGCCACAGTAACTTATCTTATTAGAAAAGCTAACATTTCGCATTCTAGAATTTCTAGAATTTTGAAGACTCTAGTATCTCAAGGATTATTAGAACAAGTAGATGCGCAGGGTTCAAACAAATACAGAATTAGTCAATCAGGACGAGAATTTCTTCAAGCATATTATACATTCACAACTTTTGCAGATAATTTTGGCCTGACAATCTAGTCTTCTGTTTCTTCAAATTCATCTAAATCATCATCAAAATCATCTTGAAAATCTGTATCTTCATACTCAGATGACGGATTAGACATTCTATGATTAGAAATTTTTGTTCGTTAAAAAACTTATTCAAATGTAAATGAATAATTAAAGAAAAGAATACGAATAAAGTAATTGAAAGTTAAGTGTAATAAAGAAGGTATTGTAAAAGCAAATAAAATAATCAAAAATGGTGGCATTGTTGTTTTTCCAACAGATACAGTGTATGGAATTGGTTGTAATCCATATAATAAAGAAGCAATTCAAAGAATTTACAAAATTAAATCAAGAGGAATTTCAAAGTCACTTCCGATTTTGGCTTTTTCAAAAGATGTTGCAGCAAAAATTGTAGAATTCGACAAAGATTCAGAAAAGATTGCACAGAAAATTTGGCCAGGACCCCTAACTTTAATTTTAAAATTAATAGATGAAAAACTTAAAGCATCACTAAATGTGGATGATAAAATTGCAATTAGAGTTCCAAAACATCAATGTACATTAGAACTTTTAAAAAAATGTAATTTTATAATTGGAACAAGTGCAAATATTTCTGGAACTGGTCCATTTAGAAATCCACAAGAGTGTTATCAGAATATCCACGATTTTGATCTTTTCTTGGATGGTGGAACAATAACAAGTGAGGGAGAATCAACAATAATCGAATTTGAAGAAGGAAAATTGAAAATTCACAGAGGAGTTTTAACACGAAAGGAGATCTTGAAAATACTTTGAATCTAATAATTACATGTGCCAGACATTTAGAATCAGAAACTAGACAAGAATTAATAGATATTTTAGAAAAAATAGGAGATTCAGAACCTACAATAACTATCACAAATATGTCGGGAATTTTGACTGCTGAAACAAAATTGGAGCCAATCGAGGTTGTAAAAAAAATCAAAGAAATGCTACTAGATGAACCATGGTGTATTAGATATTGTCTCAGAATAATCCCCATTCAAAAAATTACAGAAACTAAGATAGAGAGTATTGAAGATGGAATTTCAGATTTAATCAAATTGATTTCTAATGGAGAGTCATATAGAATATCAATTGAGAAAAGAAATTCTAACATTTCGAGTCAAGAATTAATTTCTAGAGTAGCAAAAAAAATTAAAAATAAAGTATCATTAGAATTTCCTGACAAAATTATATTAATTGAAGTGTTAGGAAATAAAACAGGAATTGCAATTGTCAAAAAAGCAGATATTTTGAGCGTGGAAAAAACCAAGAGAAGTATATCAGAGTAAAATCGCAGCTTTTTCTATTAGTATATCTTCAAGAGGATTTTTTGATAAAACTACATCAAGTTGTTTATCTGTTATTTTAAAATATTTTTTTATGAATGAAGTATTGTCTTTCGAGAATATTTTAACAGATATAAAACTCAATTCTTTGTAAAGTACATCCAATATTTTTTTATTTCCAAGAGCAATCAATACAAAGTTTTGTTTTGGTTTGATTCCAGTAGAGTTAATTGCAGAAGAAATTTGTGAAGAAATAGCAAAGCGCATTAAAATATCCATTTCAAATTTGTTTGAAAGTAAGATATCATTTTTATCAGAAGAAACAGATAAGGAAATAATTTTTTTCAGATGATAATTATTTAGGATGAAATTACTAGATATGGCCTGAAGTTTAATTCCAGGAAATTGCTTTCTAAGTGTATCAAGGTAAGCAACGTTGATTTGTTTTTGACCTTGAATTTCAATCACCTGAATTAATTTGTTGGAGATATTAAAAATTAGTCTTTTAGGCGAACCCCCATGAATAACAGGAATAATACTTACTACATCGTCGTTTTTTATTTTAGTCATTTTTCCTTCCATAGCAGAAGAATCAACACCGTTAATTGCTATCAATATATTTTCAACATCTAAGTCAGGAGTGCTAACAGGTTTTAGTTCCAAGAGTAAATTAAGGAGTTCTTGAATTGAGATATCAGATTTATCAATTTTTAATTTATCAGTAAAAAATGACTTTTTTGCTCCCCCTACAAGTTTAATCATTATCACATATTGATCATCAAAAATGTTAAAAATTAATGTTTTGTTACGTGGTTTATTCTTCTGTATCTTCACTTGTTTCTGGTTCAGATATTATTTCAATGATTTGTTCTTTAACGGCATCATCATCTTCAGAAATTTTTTCTTTCAATGTATAATTTTCAATTCTAGAAGATTCTATTTGAGATTGTTTTGCTTTTTCTTCACGGTTTTCTTTTTTAATAAATTTAGTAATATAGCCTGCAATTTCATTTTTTAGTCCTTTTGAACGAATTATAGCTATTTGATCTAATGCTTTCTTATTATCAGCAAAATCTTCTCCAAATTTTGGCTTGTGTCCATCTAGTACTTCATAAGAAAGACGCTTAATTCTATCCACCCCTCGTGTAATGAACTAGGGTTTTTTATACCTATATTCGAAGGAACGATTTTGAATTTTCTTCTAATAATGAAGCCATTTCATCATATGATTTACCAAGTATTTTTGAGGCACAAAACACAACACTTGGAATAAAACCAATTTGTCCAGATTTCATTTCAAAACACTTTGAGAATTTTACAGGACCATCTGTTTCAACAAGAATTTTTGTCTCAGATGTTTTAGATAATAGCATTTGTTTGTCATTTGCATAAATCATAACAGGACCATATGAAACAAAAAAATCCATATCCATTGCTTTTTGAAGTTGTTTTTTGCTTCCATCAAACCAATGAAGTAACGCATGCTTAGTGTCATAAGAAGTCATTATAGAAAATATTTCATCAAGACTTTTCCGTGAATGAATTGAAACTGGTTTTTGGAATTTTTCTGCGAGAGAGAGAAGAGTTTCAAAAAAATAGATTTGCCTTTTGTTATTTTCACTAGATTTTACATATGTGGGATCTAGTCCAATCTCTCCAATACCAGAAATATGTTGTTGATTTTCACTAATTAGATCTATCATCAATTCTAGATCATCATTTGCACGTTCCGGATGAATTCCAATAAAAGGCAAGATAAGTTTGCTCTTTTTTCCAAGCTCCAAAGTTTTTTTAGAGGTCATAGTATCCATCGAGACACAACAAGCTTTGATTTTCATATTTTCCATTCCCTTAATTATATAATCTAAATCATATTGATAATCTGGATCCGATAAATGAATATGAGAGTCATATAACCAAGTCATTGCTTCAACTTTCAAAATAGTCTGTATAAATCGATTCCTTTGTGATATTTTTTCACTCACAATCTTTTATCGGAAAAAAGAAAAGAGAAATCAATGAAATCATCAGAACTTGGTATTTCAGCAATGTATAGAATTTTAAAAAAAGCAGGCGCTGAGAGAGTTAGTGACGAATCAGCAGAAGAACTGAGAGGCATAATTGAAGAATTGGCTAACAACATTGCAAAAAGTGCAGTAGATATGGCCTCTCATGCAGGAAGAAAAACGATAAAAGCAGAAGACATCAAACTTGCTTCAAAACCATTTATTTAATTTTAATCTAAAGAGTTTAATTATTCATTTCATATTTTTCAAAACGGTGCGGTGGCAGAACGGTTATGCGTGAGCCTGCAAAGCTTATACAAAGGGGTTCGACTCCCTTCCTCACCTTTCAATATTTTAAGTCAATTAACAATTACTTGTCCCTTCATCCAAGGATGTAATGTACAAAAATAATCATATGTTCCAATATTTTCAAAAATAAATGCAAATGATCCTTCAGGATCTAAATGTCCACTATCAAAAAGCCCACTTGGTTCATCATAATAACCAGAGGTCACACTATGAAATGCAGCATCTTCATTTACCCAAGTAACTGAATCACCTTGTTTTATTACAATTTTTGATGGAGTGTAACAAGAATCAGTTTTTTCACATCCTGGACGTGAAACTTTTGTGGACATAACAACATCTTTGAGTATTATTTTTGGTTCATCAACATCTTGAACAAAATTAGCATTTTGAGATAAGATTACAATTCCTAATGTTATTCCTACGATTATTACGATGATTGAGCCTATTACTATTCTTTTTTTCCCCAAATTACATCACATATAGAACTGAGTTATTATGTAATTACCAAATTCTCTAAATATATAACATATTAGAAAAACCACTTGGCTCAAAACGGTAATGGATTATTAGAGTACATTCCAGGTTCGCATACTCTATTAACTCAAAAAAATTCCAGTATACCTTTAGAAGGATTTTCAGAAAATGTCAGAGGAAGCATACAAGAATATGCTGAAAATTCAAAAAGTGAGATAGAAAAAGGCAATAATTTTCTTCAATGGGTCCTCACACGAGTTTTTGAGGCTACAGAAGATGATGCAGCAGATGCAATTGTGGATGGTGCAAATGATCTTGGTATTGATGCATATCTTCCAGTAGATTTTTCAGATAATACTATTCGTCTATTTCAATCAAAATATGGAACATCTCATTCATTTGAAGCGATTGCCAAATTCAAAGAAGATGCAAAACGTTTGCTTGGAAAAGATGTATCAAAAATGAGGCCTGAATTAGCACAGCTTGTTACAAAAATTAAGGAAAAGAATCTAAAAATAAAATGCTGTTATGTGACAGATCAAAAAGTGGAGTATCAAGATGATCTAATCGAAATCATAGATATTGAAAAGATCATCCAAAAATTATGGGGGCGAATAAAAAAACCTGCTGCTGGAAAAAGATCATCAATAAAATTAGAAAGAATGCTTAGACATGACAATACAATTCTTGGGATTTTGAAATTAAGAGAACTGACCGAATTTGTCAGCAAGAATAAGGATTATGTTTTTGAATCAAACATCAGACAATGGATGCAATTTAAAACAACGGTAAACAAAGGATTACGGGAAACGCTTCAGAGTAATCCAGGAAAATTTTTCTATTATAATAATGGAATTACAATTGTAGTTAGTGATTTTGAAGAGTTAGGAGATAATATGATTGAACTCCATGCACCACAAATTGTAAACGGTGCACAAACATCCAATTCAATCCTTGATCATTCAAAACGAACTAAAAACATGGATGGTTCTATGACAGTCACCATAATCAAAGCAGATGATGAACAAGAACAAAATAACATTACAAAATACAGAAATTCGCAAAATTCAGTTAGAGGAAAAGATCTTGTTTCATTAATGGATTTTCATAAATCCATTAAATCACAATTAAAAAATTGTGGATATTTTTATGAGATTCAAGCAGGATCGTTTGATACAAAATCAAAATCAAAACAATCAGAATATGAAGGAGATTCGATATACAATGAGTATCTTCCAGATAATCATAAAAAAGTAATTGTAGCAAAAGATGCTATTCAGGCTCTTGTAGCTGGAATTGAACAAAGACCTACAGAAGCATATAGTTCTCCAGCTCAATTTCTTCCAAGAGGAAGTAAATATGATGACATATTCAATGATAATCTAAAAGACGATTACAGAATTTTACTTTATCCATATCTTGTCAAAGAGTATGCAAAAAAGACATTGAAGTATGGAAAACAAGGTGGACATAAAACGAAAAGATATGCAACTTTGTTTTATGTTGGAGTTTATTTTAGAATTTTACATAAAAAAATCCTAGAAACCAGAGGAGATTTTAAAAGTGATGTAAGAAAAATGGAACCAATATTTCGTAGTTTTAAACTAAATTCTAGAATTTTAAAAATTGCGGATGTTGTAGTGACTAAATTTTTAGAAGATACTGTGGTAGATGATGAAATAGAATTAGCAAATACAAAGCATAATTTCTTCTCACAACATGTATGGAATGATTCAATGCTCAGAGTTGTAGATAAAAAAATAAGGCAAGAAGAAGAAGAAATTTTAGCTTTGAAAAAACTTGCAAACAACTTGTTTTAGATTTTAAAATAGGTAGAAGCCTAACCAAGTAAAAATTTGCAGGAGGTTTACATTGGTCAGACTACCTACCTAGAATTCCTATAAACCAGTATTATTTAACATGATTTTTCAAATATGTTCCTAAATCCAGAATCTTTTTTATATAGATTAAAGAGAGCAGAATTACTTTGGGATCTAAAGAAAAATGTACAATTTGTAGTGACAAAATATCTTTACACTTCAATCCTATGGAAGAATGGGGAATTAAGGGTCCACTTTGTGGAAAATGTTATTCAAAAAAGATCGATAAACATTACCCAGGAGATCACATTAGAGTAAATAAAGAAGAATAGAATTAGTCAGATTTTGAATATTTGTTAACATAAAGACAATTCCATGCAAGTGGATCTTCTTTTACATTTTTTTCTTCAAGAAATGCAATATCAGTAATTGTTTTTTTTCTTTTTAGTAAAGTCACCTGAAAACTAGAAAATTTTTTGCAATTACATTCTTTGTATAAACACACATCATCATCACCTTCATCATGATCCTCCGCTGCATGTCCACAATCACATAATGCGTCATTTTTTACATCTTTGCGAGATTTTTTTGTGTAAACGCCCAATCGCAAATATGCTTCACCACCATGTCCTTTCTTGAATCGCTCATAATTTTCTGACTTTTGTAAAACCTTAAAAAAAGAGAAGTTAGATTCGGGGCGTTGAGAATCGGAACCAATTATGAACCAGTATTCATCATCGATCTCAACAAATCTGATCTTTATTGACGGATCTAACCACCAATGTATTGTATCATGCCAAAGAGTTGAAGCTTCTTTCCTATCAGCAAATAGAGGTACAACATTCATTCTAAGATCATAATAGCGATATGCAACACCCATAAAATTATCAAACCAAGGATTAGGAGATTGAGATGGCAATATAACAAAAATCAGGTTAGTGCGTATTTATCTGATCTGAATTGGTGGTAATACCCTTATATTTCGGTTTTATACTTACTACCGTATGGTTTCCTATAGAACAAGTATGCAAATTGTTGCAGATCTTTTGACTGCCACTGAACAGTCAGGTCAACAGGGTATCAAAACAACATCACTGCTAACAAAGGCAAATCTATCACATTCCAGATTATCAAGATTTTTGGAAAATTTAACAGGTTCTGGATTAATCAATAAAATAGAATTTGATAATAAAAACACATTTGTAATAACTGAAAAAGGAAGACAGTATTTGGAATCTTACGCAAAATTTGCAGGTATTGCAGAATCCTTTGGATTAGAACTTTAAAATTTATTTTTTAGATCTTCTTTTTATGTTATCTTTTTGTCTTTGCTTTCTTTCCTTATATGAGCTGTAAAGGATAATTACAGATATGCCTGCAATCGAGGCATAAAAATATAGAAAATTGGGGTCTTCTAGTATTTTGCCCGTATCATGTGATATGAGTGATATTGGTATTGTAACAATGAGAAAAACCATAATGACTAGGAGATATTTATCCATAACTTGTAGGATTTACAAAACCATATATCTTTTTAATTTAACTGTGAAATAATAGAAAAAGTATGATTAAGATTCTTGAATTGATCGGGTTTGCGTTGATTGGCGGTACAGTTTATTCTTATTTAGGGATGATAGGAAATGAATTACGTTGGCCGGTATTTTTTGGTTGTGCAGCTGGAACACTAGCAATTATAATTTATCGTAAAAAGATAAGACAAAAAGAAAGCAATGCAGTTTAAAACATATTCAAATTTAGGATTTTAGATAGTATTGATCAAATATGGATCAATCGACAGATCTATAAAGGAGAATTCAAGGTAATCATGAGGGGAACATGGTAAACGAAACGAAACAATGGTGGGAAGGTTTAGGAAAAGAATTAGAAAAAGATATTGAAACCTTTGATGATTAAAAATATTTAAAAAAATCCATACAATTTTAAAAATTATTACAAGATAAGCCTCGGGTGGGCTCCGACCCCACGACCTAACGCTTACGAGGCGTTCGCTCTACCAGGCTGAGCTACCAAGGCACTTTTCGGTTATGCCATCAGAGTTAATAAAAAGTCTTTCCGAGTTGGATCAAATGAAGAAAACAATTTCTGGAATTAGAGGCGTATTTGGTGATGACTTTAATCTAAAAGACACATTACAGTTTTGTAATAATTTTTCATCTTTAGTTGAATCTAAGAAGTGTGTAATAGGTAAAGATACAAGACCATCAGGAACAATGATCAAAGAAACTGCATCTGCAACATTAATGAAAAATGGAATAAATGTATACAATTTAGAAACGGTACCAACTCCAGTAGTTTTTCGTGAATCAAGGAAATATGGGGCAGGATTAGTAATCACTTCATCACATAATCCATTAGAATGGAATGGAATAAAATTCATCATAAATGGAAGAGGGATTAATGAAAAAGAATTACCAAATATCATTGAAAACCAAGAAATTTTAAAATCAAAAATTGGAATTGAAGAACAAATCACATCATCATATCTAGAAGATGCAAAAAAGATCATAGGAAATATAGAAAATCAACCAGAGATTGTTATCGATATCGGTGGAGGGGCTGCAAAAGAATTTGCTCCAAATTTGTTAAGACAATTAGGATGTAAAGTACAAGTAATTAACGAAAATATAAATAATTGCACTAGAGGTCCTGATCCAACTACAGATAGTTTATCAGATCTAATTGCTACAACGTCTGAAAAAGGAATTGGATTTGCTTTTGATTTAGATGGAGATCGTCTAGTAGTTGTAAGAAAAGGGGAAAAACAAACTCCAGATGTAACATTAGGTTTGGGAGTTGCAAAAGCTTTGGAATTAGGATATAAACAATTTGTATTAAGTATTGATACAAGTATTTCAGTTGAAAAATTCATCAAAGAAAAAGGAGGAAGTGTTCAGAGATCAAAAGTTGGAGAAGCGAATGTAATAGATTTAATGTTAAAAACAAACGCTCAAGCAGGTGGAGAAGGAAGCAGCGGTGGTTTTATTTTACCAGAATTTAATTATTGCAGAGAAGGAATTCTGACAAGTGGTCTTATAGCTTCGATGTTAGGAAATTCAAAGTTTAATGAGATATTAGATTTTATGGAAAGTTATGAACAACAAAGAGAGAAAATTAAAGTAGATTTTGTTTTTCAGGATAAAGTCATAGAAGAAGTCTCAAGTAGATTTGCAAAAGAGTATTCTGAGGTTATCACTCAAGACGGGATTAAAGGAATAATAGATGAAAATAGTTGGGTTTTGATTAGAAAATCAAATACAGAAGACATCATAAGAGTTTCAGCAGAATCAAACAATGTAGATAAATGTAAGAAAATTGTGAAAAACACATTAGAATTAGTGAAGCAATGTTATGACCATATTAGATGAATCAACAATAATCAAAATTTTTCAAAAGAAATTAGGAAATAAAAAATTCATTTCAGAAGATGTAGAGGTTTTCAAAATTGGCAAAACGAAAATCGTAGCAAAAGTAGATACATTTGTTCAGAGTACAGATATGCCTCCAAAAATGAGAATGGATGATGCTGCAAGAAAAAGCATCATAGCATGCATTAGTGATTTTGCTGCAAAAGGGGTCAAGCCTCAATATGGAATGATTTCACTAAATTTGCCAAAGAAGATTTCGCGTGCAAAAATTAATGAGATATCAAAAGGATTTAGACATGCCTCCAATGAATTCAACATTAGAATTTTAGGGGGAGATACAAACGAAGGAAAAGAAATTGTAATCAACGTATCTATATTTGGAACAACAGATGAGATAGTCAAAAGAAAAGGAGCAAAAATAGGAGATATAATATTTGTAACAGGTCAATTCGGATATACAGCATCAGGTCTTAAGATATTACTTGGAAAAATGAAAGGTAAGGATCATTTTGTTAAAAAGGCAATCAAATCAGTTATCAACCCAAGTCCAAAATTAGATTTTGGAGTAAGAAATAGAAATTATTTCACATCATCAATGGATTCTAGTGATGGTCTTTCCACTACATTAAATGAAATGGCAAATCAGAGTAAATGTAAATTTGTTATAAATAACATTCCAACTGGAAAAGATCTATTAGAATTTGCTAAATCACACAAGATAGATCCAATTGATTTAGTATTTCATGGTGGTGAAGAATATGAATTTGTATTTACTGCTTCAAAAAAATATAAATCATTAATTAAAAAAAATGCGTCATTATTAAAAACACCGATAATTGAAATCGGCTATGTGGCTAAAGGTAAAGGAGTATTTCTTGAAAAACAAGAAAAGTTTGTCACTTTGAAAGATTTAGGTTGGCATCACTTTAGAAAATGAATTATTCACCAGAGTAAAAATCGCGTTCTACTTTTTGAACTATATTAAAAATGGATTCAGCTGGCAATCCAGAAACACAATCCTTAATCCACATTTCATCAAGATACATCAATCTGTTCATATCGGCTGTAGGGAGTTGATCTGGTTGAAAATTAGGATATGAAACATGTATTTTGAATCCCTCTTTGGCAATTTTTTCACATTTTTCTTCTAATGCAATTACTGGAGAAATGTTGTTGTTAGATGTTAGAAATTCGAAAACTAATGAACCTAATAATGCAGAGGTAATTGCAATACCTACCACAAGCCAAAGGATTGACCCCATACAAGAGCAAATAAAACATAGTATTTGAGCAATAATAGATAATCCAACGTGCCCAAAATAAGGCAGATTCAGAAAATCAATGTTTTTTAAACCCTTTAAGATGTGTTTAGACATTGTCAGAAATCGAAGCTGAGATTGAAGAATCCCCAGTTAAAGAGGAAGAACATGTGGAGGTTCAAACAAAATCCAGACCAGAGACAAAGACAGAAGGTCCGGAAAAATGGGGGATTGCTCATATTTACAGTAGTTATAACAATACAATTATTCACATGACTGATCTCACTGGGGCAGAAACTGTTTCCATTAGTTCAGGTGGAGTTCATGTTAATGCAGATAGATACGAATCGTCACCTTTTGCTGCAATGAAAGCTGCAAATGCAGTTGTAGAAGTTGCACATACGAAAGGATTTACAGGATTTCATATCAGAGTACGAGCTGTTGGAGGAGTAGGCTCTAGAGTACCAGGTCCAGGTGCACAAGCTGCAATCAGAGCTTTGGCAAGAGGTGGATTTAAAATTGGGAGAATAGATGATGTAACACCAATTCCTCATGACACCACCAGAAAGAAGGGTGGAAAAAGAGGAAGAAGAGTCTAGTCCAGTATTTTAATTTGGATGTTACAACCTTTAGCTTGAAAATAATCAGTCATAAATTTGGTAAATTTTTGAGAGGGGTTGTTCAATCTGTATTTGTTTAACATATCTACAAATTTTTCTTCAATTCCATTTTGCAGGTTGGGTTTAAAAGATAATTTGAAAAAAGTCCATCCAAATTTTGAAGATGGTTCACTAAGAGCATATCCATTAGAACTACCAACTAGAGTCTCCATGTGAGATAGTGTTTTTTTTATAAGTAGCAAATCATCGCCATAATTTTTTGTGCTTATTTCAAAAACAGTATTCACTATTCTTCACCATCATTTGATGAATGATTACTTAATTTATCAGACAGTGATACAAACTTTCCATCTTGTTCAATATTGATCTTAGTTTCCATTTTTATGTTAAGACCTATTGATCTGAATAACATCAGCAGTTTTCCTCCGTCAATATTTTCAGTAATTTCTCCAGATGTGATTAGTTCAGCTAATTTTTCTACAACCGTTTTTGTATCATTTGGAAATTGTAATTCTGCATTTCTTAAAACTTCTAGACCTCTAAATCCCAGATGTTCAACAAGAATATCTCTGGGATGTTTTGTTTCTTTTGGCTGTAAATTGTTTGTGGATTTTTCTATTTCTTGCCGAGTGGAAATATTTTGTTGCATTTCTGCAAGTCTTTTTGCCTTTAATCTTTCAAGTTCAGAGTCTTCGTCACTCAACCTTTTATCACACCTATAGGCACCAATTTTGCTACTTTAGTGGCTATTCCCAGATTATGAGAAACATTGACTACTGCATCAACGTCCTTGTATGCTTGAGGAGTTTCTTCCACAACTCCATCACGCGTTAATGCCTTGATAAATATGCCCTTATCACTAAGTGATTTTCTAACATTGTCTTCCGTGAAATCTCTTCTAGCTTTTGATCTAGACATTGTTCTACCGGCACCGTGAGCAGTAGAACCAAAGCTCAAATCCATGGAATTGGGTTGTCCAAGTAATATCCAGCTAGCAGTTCCCATTGAACCTGGAATAAAAACAGGCTGTCCAAGATCTCTGTATTTTAATGGAACTTCATCTCGATTTGCAGGAAATGCACGTGTTGCGCCTTTTCTATGAACCACAAGTTTTCTTTCCTTACCTTCAACCTTGTGTTTTTCAACTTTAGCAATATTGTGAGCAACGTCATAAACTAAACTCATATCAAGATCAGATTCTGTTTGATTGAAAACTCGTTCAAAAGATTTTCTCGTCCAATGAGTAATCATTTGTCTATTACTCCATGCAAAATTTAATGCAGCAAACATTGCTTTCCGATATGATTCACCTTCCTCAGATGTATTTGGAACACATGCAAGTTCTCTGTCTGCTAAATGAATGTCATATTTTTCCATAGATTGTTCTGATATTCTCAAATAGTCACTACAGACTTGATGACCAAAACCACGAGATCCACAATGAATTAAAATTGTAATAGTTCCTTCTTTAATTCCCATTCTTTTTGCTGCTTCTTCGTCATGAATTTCAGATACTTTTTGCACTTCAAGAAAATGATTTCCTGAACCCAGACTTCCCAGTTGAGGTGCACCTCTTTGTCTTGCTTTATCTGAAACTTTATTCGGATCGGCATTTTTTATTTGTCCATTTTCCTCACAAACATCGGCATCATATGATGAACCATATCCATTATCAATTGCCCAGTCTACACCTCGTACAAGAACTTCATCAAGTTGAGAGTGACTTAGCCTTACTGCTCCTTTGGAGCCAACGCCAGATGGAATTGAACTAAAAAGATCAGTTACAAGTTCTTTTAGTTTTGCACGAACATCTTTTTCAGTTAAATTTGAACGAAGTAATCTAACACCACAATTGATATCATATCCTACACCACCAGGACTAATCATACCTTCTTCAGCATCCATAGCTGCCACACCGCCTACAGGAAATCCATATCCTTCATGACCATCAGGTAAGACTACGCTATGACCCACAATTCCAGGTATAGTTGCAACATTTTTTGCCTGCATAATAGTTCTATCTGCTAACATTTTCTGTAGTAATTCTTCATCAGCATAGATCTTTACTGGAACTTTCATTCCAAGATTTGAATCTGCCTCAATAAGATACTGATTTTCTCCGATTTTTTTAGGAGTTATAGTAGACATAAGGAATGGTAAAATTTTACCTCAAGCCAATTTAAATCATAAGTAGATTTATTTTTGATGTTTTAAGAGAGTAATCATTGGCAATTTTACCGATAGATAGCGGTCGTTACGGTACTAAAGAAATGATGGATATTTTTAGTGAGCAAAAAAAAGTAAATTATCAATTAGAAATTGAAGGATCAGCTGCGATATCACAAAGTGAGATTGGGATTATTCCTAAAACAGCCGGTAAAATAATTCGCAATGCTGCAATGTCAGGAAAAATTACTGTAAAAAGAATCAAAGAATTAGAAGCAAAAAGTGATCACGATACAGCTGCACTAGTTGAATCATTAAGTGAAAAATGTACAAAAGATGCAAGACCGTGGATTCATTATGGATTAACAAGTAATGATTTGATAGATACTAGTAATTCTATGCAAATGAGAGATGCATTACAAATTATTGAACCTAAAGTTGCAAAAATGGCATTACTATTAGCAAAAAGAGCAATTCAACACGGTAAAATTCCAGCAGTAGGTAGAACTCATGGTCAACATGCCAGCATAATATCATTCGGATTAAAATTTGCAAATTGGGCGGCAGAGATGGCAAGACATGTAGAAAGAATTGAAGAAATCAAGAAAAGGGTTTTGATTTGCAAAACACTTGGAGTGGTTGGAACAGGATCATTGATGGGTGCGAAATCACTTGAAGTTCAAAAGCGAGTTGCAAAACGGTTAAACCTTTTCCCAGCAGATGTAACCACACAGATAGTTCCCAGAGAAAGATATGCAGAATATGTATTTGAATTAGCACTGATCGGTGCAACTTTGGAAAAAATTGCAGTTGAAATTAGAAATTTACAAAGAACTGAAATCGGGGAAGTTGCTGAACAATTCAAGAAAGGTCAGATGGGAAGCAGTGCAGTTCCAGTAAAGAGAAATCCCATTAAAAGCGAAAGAGTTTCATCTTTATCCAAAATATTACGTAGTCAAATAGCAATAACTTTTGAAAACATTCCATTATGGCATGAACGAGATCTTTCAAATTCAGCAAATGAGAGATTTGTGCTTCCTACAGCAGCCATTCTAGTGGATGAAATGTTAGAAACCATGATTAAAATAATTTCAAATCTAATGGTAAATGAGAAAAAAATTGTAGATAATTTGTATATTACCAAGGGACAGATATTTGCAGAATTTGTTTTGGAGGCATTAATTAAAAAAGGAGTTCCAAGATTTATTGCGTACAGAGATGTACAAAGAGTTGCCTTTGAGGCAAAAGATAAAGAAATTCAATATATTGATGCAATTAAAAACGATAAAGCATTTTCAACAAAACTTACAAAAAAAGAAATTGATTCAATATTTTCTCCAGAAAAACATCTTGGAGCATCTCCATTAATCATAAGTAATGTTAACAAATTGGTTCAAGAAACGGTCAAAAAATTTATTTAGATTTTAACAATGCTTTGTGGATTTTAGAACCGTATTGTAGAGCTTTTTTTCTTTTGGTATATGAAATTTCAGGAACTCCCACATCACTTGCTAATTTTCGTATAATGTGTTTCCTAAGTAAATCTTCAGAATCATGAATTTTTTCAGATATAGGAATAGTTTTAGCAAATTCTATAAAATTAGAAGACAATAAAGGTTGAACAATTCTAACACCAAATTCAGATGCAATTTGATTAACTGCCTTCATCATTTTAATTTCATTATCTAGTTTTGAATTCATAACTTCAAGAATCTTTGATTCTCCCTCAGATATAGCCATTCTATAGACATTATATCCACAGAATAGTTCATCTATTCCATTTGCAGTTACAACAATATTAATTCCCAAACTTTTTGCTAGTTTTGATACATAGTAAAATGCAATACAATTTTCATTCCAAGAGAGATTGTCTGTCTTTATTGTTTGTTTGATTTTGAGGGCTATATCTTGAAAAGTATGAGAATCAATTTCTAAAACATTATGAACTAATTTCAACTGTTGATTAACTTCTTTTGCAAATAATATATCATGAGATTCTGGAAAACCAATAGTCAGTAAAGTTACATCATATCCCAGATCTGAACAGATTTTAGAGATTAGTGTACTATCAACACCTCCAGAAAATGCAATACCTATTTTCTTTTCCACTATGTTTTCTTTAATAGAATTTTCAATTTTATCAAGTAGTTCTTTTTTCATTTCATTCACTAATTATCAGGTCATTTGCGATACAAAGCAACTATGATTAATCTCATCATCTAACTATTAATTTAGTATTTTAAATATAAAATCATGATGAGATTATCATCTGAATCCATAGATTATGAATTAAAAAACCTGAAGGGATGGACGGTTGTAAATAATAAGATACACAAAGAATTTGAATTTGATGACTTTAATCAAGCATTTGAGTTCATGACAAGGGCTGCAATGCACATAGAAAAAATGAATCATCATCCTGAATGGTTTAACGTCTACAACAAAATAGTAGTAGATTTAACAACTCATGATGCTGGAGGAATCACTCAAAATGATATCAATCTGGCTAAAATTCTAAATTCACTAGAATAATTTCAAATTACTGAATAAAATAATTTTTCAATTTTATGTGTTACAGAATTTATATACAGAGCTAAGCCAGTTGACTTCACATGGCTTCAAGTCCCACAATTCTAGATTCAGATTTTAGATATATTGACAAAAAAGGCAATCTAATGAGAACAAGAACGGAATTAACAATAGCACAAATGCTCTCGTTTCTTGATGAAGATTATGAATATGATTATAAATTATCATTGAAAAATGGAAGTTCTGTAACTGTTGATTTTAAAACAAAGAAAGGTTTGATTGAAGTAATTGATAATGAAGAAGATATAAAAAAATATAATGAAATCAAAGAGAATCTACCTGAAGAAAAAGTGATGGCTATAGGACATCCGAAATACACTGCACACATTAAAGAATTACAAGACATAGTATTCTATGATAAAACACCTCAAACAGGATCAATATTTCTAGAAGACCCATCATTTTCATTTGATTATGCACATATTCTTCCTCTAGTAGAGAAGTGTTCCATTTTACATGGACATACGTCTTCAGTAATGGTTGAATTAGTTGGACAAATGAAAGATAATCTACTGGTAGATTTTGGAATAGCAAAAAAAATCATAAAAGAAGTTGTTACAGTATTTGATCATAAATTTTTCATTAATAGAAAATATCTAAAAAAAGAAGATGATTCTCACTATCAGATTCAATTTGATGGGCCAAGAGGGATGTTTGATATTCAAGTTCCAAAAAATACAGCATATCTCTTAGAAGGAGAAGCTACTGTTGAAAATCTTTCAAGTGAAATAATCAAACTACTTGCTCCAAAATTACCTCAAAATGTAGAAGCTGTTGGTGTTTACATTTACGAAGGATATAACAAGGGTTCTCATATTATTTCAAATATTTCAAGATAGTTAAGAATGGAACCAAAAATTGTGGAAAAAGCTTGGAACCCAGAATTAGAAAAAGAGATTCTCAAACAATGGATGAATGAAAAAATTTATGAATTTGTACCAAAGGAAGACAATTTTACAATAGATACACCTCCACCCTATCCATCAGGTAGACCATGGCACATAGGTGCAGCAGCACACTATTCTCAAATTGATATGATAGCACGTACTGCAAGGATGGCTGGAAAGAATGTATATTTTCCAATAGGAATTGATAGAAACGGTCTTCCTGTGGAGATTTACACAGAGAGAAAATACAACATCAGAATGCGCGAAACTGAAAGAGGGGAATTTCTAAAATTATGTAGAGCAGCATTAGATGATTTAGAAGATGAAATGATATTAATCATGAAAAGTTTAGGAATTAGTGGAGATTTCTCCAATTATTATAGAACAGATTCTGAAGAATATAGAACATTAACACAATCTACATTTATTGAACTGTGGAAAAAAGGACAAGTGTATCTTGCAAATAGACCAAATAATTATGATTGGGTTTCAGGTACAACTATTGCAGATGCAGAAATTACATATGAAGATTTACCAACTAAACTAGTCTATATGAAATTTCAGATTAAGGATATGGATAAAGAGATAATCATTGCAAGTACAAGACCAGAACTTCTTTGTGCATGTAAAACCATAATTGTAAATCCGGAGGATAAAAGATATACAAAATATATTGGAAAAAAAGTGATTGTACCAATTACTAATGTAGAGGTTGAACTAAAAACGCATCATTCAGCTCATCAAGAATTTGGTTCTGGTGCAGTTATGGTATGCAGTTACGGTGATCAAAATGATGTGGCATTATTTAGAGAACTGGAATTAGAAGAAATTGTTGCAATCGGGTTAGATGGAAAAATGACAGAAGCTGCCATGGATTATGTTGGATTGAAACCAAAACAAGCACGGACAAAAATTATTGAAGATTTAGAAAATAAAGGATTAGTAGAAAAAATCGAAGATATAATTCATAGAACTCCAGTATCTGAACGAAGTAAAACCCCAATCGAGATAATTCCGATGGAAGAATATTATCTAAAACAAAAAGAATCAATTGAGAAGATGAAAAAACTAGGACAAGAAATTACATTTTATCCTGCCATGCATAAACAGATCTTGATGAATTGGTTAGAATCCATCAATATCGATTGGCCAATATCAAGAAGAAGATACTATGGTACTGAAATTCCTATTTGGTACTGCAAAAATTGTTCTGAACCTCACGTTCCTGAGCCTGGAAAATACTACAAACCATGGGTAGAAAAGTGCCCGATCAGTCAGTGTTCTAAGTGTGGAACTACTGAATTTGTAGGTGAGGAGAGAACGTTTGACACATGGATGGATTCTAGTGTTTCGCCTCTTTTTATTAGTAAATTTAACAAAGACCAAGAATTTTTCAACAAAGTGTATCCTACAACAATTCGTCCTCAAGCAAAAGATATTGTGAGAACTTGGTTATACTATACACTTCTAAGATGTGAACAACTTACTGGAAAGAAACCATGGTCAGAAGCATGGATTATGGGGTACGGTCTTGATGAAAAAGGAATGAAAATGAGCAAGAGTAAAGGAAATGCAATTGATCCTTTACCAGTAATTGAACAATTTGGTGCAGACACTTTTAGATTTTGGAGCGCGAGTGAAATTAATCATGGATATGATTTTAGATGTAATGAACAAAAAATTGAATCAACAAAAAAGTTTCTCAGCAAACTATGGAATGTTTCTAGATTTTTGTCTAGTTTCCCCGTAATTGAATCAGGAATTCCAACAGCCACTGATAAATGGATATTATCTGAATTAGATAATTTAATCAAAGAATGTAAAAAAGGATATGATGAATATAATTTCTTTATTCCTGCAATTGCAATTAGAGAGTTTACTTGGAATCTTTTTGCTGCACATTATATTGAAATGGTTAAAGTAAGAGCATATGGAATTGGTTTTCCAGATGAAGAAAGAGACGGTGCAATATACACACTACATAAAACATTATCAACTATTTTAAAATTATTAGCACCAATTACACCATTTATCACTGAGCACCTTTGGAAAACTTTGTATTCGTCAGAGAGTATTCATAAACAACATCAGGTAGAATCAGAATCAGGGTACAATCAAAGTAAAATTACAAAAGAAATAACAGAATTTAATTCCAAAGTATGGAATGAAAAAAAGACAAAAAATCTTTCATTAAAGGATTCAATCACAATAACAATTCCAGAAAGTCTAGAATCTTTCAAAAAGGACTTGAAATCTATGCATAATTTAGCTGATAATTGAGCCTAAATCATACATGTATAATTCCATTTGTAATTAGATATTGAATTCCAGATACAAAATCAGTGTCTTCGATTAATCCATCTGCCCACCAGCCAGCATTATTTTTTATCCAAGACGGGATATCTTGATGTGTAGACTGTCCTGATCGAGTTTGAGGAATAGTCATTATTCCCTCTTTAATCAAATATTGAATTCCAGATACAAAATCAGTGTCTTCTATGAGATCGGTTGACCACCAGCCAGCATTATTTTTTATCCAAGACGGAATTTTTATTTCGGTATTTGAGATGAATGGATTTAGTGCATGTGTTCCCATAATTTCAATTACAGAATCTCCATTAAAAAAGGGAATCATTAAAGTTCTAGAGTTTGAATTAGATTCAGATTCAACGTAATCAGTTTCAAAACCATCTACTAAAACGAAAAACATGTCATCAGATAATTCAAATTTTGCATCCAAAAGATCTCTAGGAATTATAATTTCTATAGTTCCATCGTCTTGAGTATTCATAGTAATAATTAATTCAAAAAGATCAGGATCTAGAAAAATAGATTCAATTTTAGCATTGTTAATGTCATATTTGACATCATGTGAATCCATAGAAACAACACCGGTATCTGCAAATGAATATTGAATAGATGAATGAATTAAGATAAGGGAAAAGATGAAACTAAACATAAAAAGAAAGTTGTTATTTTTCATCATTTATCACCATTTGAAATTCCATCTTGAAGTATAATGGTAGAATTATTTCCAGTTGTAGTTTTTTCTGAAGTTGAAACTATTTTACTTAGAGTTGCAGTTCCATTAAGAACCCACATATTAGAAATCTTACTTTGTGGACCAAGGATTGAAACTTGTGATTGTTCAATTTTATTAATTGGAATGTCAGCATTTAGGAAAATTTTTAGTGTAGTATGAACTTCTAACACATCGTCTTCTAAAAATGCTACAATTACAAGAGAGTCTTTGGCACCAGATTGTCCAGAAGATATGGTTCTGGCTTTTCCAAATCCACAGTTATAGATAATTTCATCAACAGTAATTTCACATTCATCTAATTCCAATTTGAGATTAGATTTACTTTTATCATATGTGGTGAAATTCATTTTTCCAGTTAGGGATGATGTTTGTGATTTATCATTTATCATAGAAGCATCTACTAAATCAAAAACTAATTCATATGTTTCAATATAAGTATAAGAGTTAATTTTTTCTCCCATGTATTTTCCATTGTTTATTTTATCAAGAATATTTTTGGTTCTTAAATCTGATTTATCTGATTTTGCTGCAAGTTTTTTTTGAATTTCTGCGGATTTTTTAATTAATTTTTCTTCAAACTGTTTAGATTTTTGAGAAAATTTTTCATGATCATCAGATATGTTTTTTTCAATTTTGTTTTGAGATTTTTCTTTAATCTCTTTTAACTTTTCTTCATATTCTTTTGATTTTTTTAATTGTTTTGCTTCAAGGTTTTCCCTATGAATCTCAAGTTCAGCTTTTTTCTGTTCTAATTCTTTTTGTTTTTCTTCTGTTTTCTCTTGTCGTTCAGCTTTTTTCTGTTCTAATTCTTTTTGTTTTTTGTAAGCCTCATAATCATCACTACTTACATAGAGATTTTGAGCAAAAACATTATCAAAAAGAAATAACCCAAATGTACCACCAATCAAAATAGTTACCAACATACTGACTAAAACAAAATTTGTTTTCATTTTAAAAAATCGTCCAAATTGCAGTTAAAAAGAATTGCTGATAAGTTATATCATATTTGACTAGTTTTTGATTTCTTAATCAAATTTACAAAATATTTGTGTAAAGAAACATCTTCTGTTAATTCGGGATGAAATGCAACACCTATAATATTGCCTTTTTTTACAGCAACTATTTTTTCATTAAATTTTGCTAAAACCTCTACACCAGAACCAACATCAGAAACAGATGGGGCTCTAATAAAAATACCATTAAATTTTGGAATATTAATAGAATTCATAGAAATATCTGCTTCAAATGATTCTTTTTGTCTTCCAAAAGAGTTTCTTTCTAGTTTAATGTCAAGCAAATCTAAAAGAGGCTGGTCTGTTTTTCTAACACGGTCATTAGCTGTCTTTGAGAGCATAATCATGCCAGCACATATTCCTAATACAGGCATTCCATGTTCAATTTTTTCTTTTATTATCTTAAGAGAACTGTTTACAAGAGAAAGTTGACCGATTGTAGTGCTTTCTCCACCAGGAATAATTAGACCGTCAAGTTTGGAAACATCTTCAGCGGTTTTAACACCTACAACTGTTCCTTCTACGCCTAATTCTTTTAGTGCGGTCTTAGTAGATGTAATATTTTCATGCACATCGCCCTGAATTGCTAAAACTCCAACAGTAAGACTCATGCTGAACTTCCACGCTCTTGCATTCTTAATTCCAGAGTCTTAACATCTAATCCCAACATCGATTGTCTTTCATCAATCATTTTTTGTGCTTCTTTTACTTTTTCTGATTCATTCCAGAAAGTAGTTGCCAATACAATAGCTCTTGCTCTTTCTTTAGCATCATTTGCATTAAAGATTCCAGATCCTACAAATATTCCATCACATCCAAGAGACATCAAATATGCAGCGTCGGCAGGGGTTGCAATTCCTCCCGCTGCAAAATTAACAACAGGCAGTCTTCCAAGTTTTGCAGTTTCTTCAACTATATCATAGGATACTTTGAATTCTCTTGCCATTCTAACTAGATCCTGATTATCACCAGAATCATAAATTGCCTTTATTGATCTTAATTCATCATTTACTTTTTTGATATGAGTGACTGCCTCTGCAACATTTCCTGTACCAGGTTCTCCTTTAGTTCTGATCATTGCAGCTCCTTCTTCAATTCTTCGTAATGCTTCAGATAACGATCTTGCTCCATTAACAAAAGGAGTTGTAAAATCCCACTTCCAAATATGATGGTTTTCATCAGCTGGTGTCAAAACTTCTGATTCATCTATCATATCCACATTAGTTTCTTCGAGAACTTTTGCTTCATAGACATGACCGATTCTACATTTTGCCATTACCGGAATTGTTACTGAATCCATAATATCTTCAATAATTCTAATACTTGCAGTTCGTGCAACTCCACCTGCTTTTCTTACATCAGAGGGTAGTTTATCTAAAACCATAACAGACACAGCTCCTGCGTCTTCTGCAATTTGGGCTTGTTCTACTGTAGTAACATCCATTATTACACCATTTTTTAGCATATGAGCAAAACCACGTTTCAAAGTGGATGTTCCACGTAAAATATTACCAGAGTCAGATTTGTCTTTAATTATTCCTTTTGCATCAGTTCTTTCGCCCGAAAGTGGAAGCATGTTCAGAGTTTTATGAGAGACTATTTGTACCTATTCACTAATTTGTTCTGTGATTTTATCAAGTTGAGATTCTACCATAGAAATTATTGGAGGTATGAATTTATCAGTTGCATTTTGTTCTGGCCAGTTAATTTGATTAACTCTTCCATTTAGAGTAATTTTGATATTTGATTTTTGAAAATCAGTTACATTGTCACGTATCGGAAATGATTCAGAAGGAATCGAGATAAATCCAGTTTCTTTAATCAGGGCTTTTAATTTACGGAGTTTTTGATCATCTAGATGTGATCTAATATCTGGTTTTGGATAACCATCTTCAGTTACGGTATATTTTATTTCTCCATTATTTTTTATTAATAGAATTTCAGTTTTTTGCGCTCCAACTCTTTCTGTTACACCAAAAGATATTTTCTTCAGTTGATGTTTTGTATATTCAATTTCAATTACATCATTTGGATTAGCTGCAGAATATGGAATATCTGATTTTGTGATTAATGGAATAGCAATTAAAATTGCAATGATAGCAGGAATTGCTGCTATTACTAAAACAATTGGTTTTACCATGATTTACCTTAACGGTTGTAGATCAAGGTTAATCGCAAATAAATCTTGGTTAAAATAACTTAAAATTCTAGTCCGTTTCATTCTTGTTCGTGGGGTCGTAGCCTAGCCTGGTAGGGCGACAGTGTATACGATAGATCACCGCTAAGGGCTCCAAAGGTAAACTAAGCTAAACTGACTCACGGATGATGTAAGTTTGGAGCTGTAGTGACCCGTAGGTCGCCGGTTCAATTCCGGTCGGCCCCACGTTAGAATATTACTTATTTCTCAAAACATTTAGTGCAGAACCAGCTTTGAACCACCCTATTTGAAATTTATTATAAGAATGGTTAAGAGAAATTTCATCTTTTGTTCCATCTTTATGTTTAATAATACACCTAACTAGTTTTTGCGGTTCTAGATTGTTCAATCCAATAAGACTAATTCTATCATCTTCTTGGATCTTATTATAATCATCTGGATTACAAAAAGTCAACGCTAGGATTCCTTGTTTTTTCAAGTTTGTTTCATGTATTCTGGCAAGACTTTTTGTAATAACAGCTGCACATCCCAAATACCTTGGAGTCATTGCAGCATGTTCTCTACTACTTCCCTCACCGTAATTATTATCACCTATGATTACCCATCTCATTCCTTTTTCTTTATACTGTCTTGCAATTTTTGAAAAAGATTCAAGTTGATTGTTTAAGAGATTCTTTCCTTTACCAATTTCATCATTAAATGAATTAACAGCACCCAAGAGCATATTATCACTGAGGTTATCAATATGGCCTCGAAGGGATAACCAAGCACCTGCAGGAGAGATATGATCGGTAGTGCATTTTCCTTTTGCTTTAACCATTATTGGAATATCTTCAAAGTCTTTTCCATCCCATATGGAAAATGGTTCTAAACGTTGAAGTCTTTTACTATTAGGATCAATTATCATTTCAATATCGCTTGAATTTTCAGGAGGAGAAACAAAAATTCCTTTAGGTAGCATAAATCCATCTTTTGGAACTTCTGGTGCAGGTTTTGGTGGTTCAAGTTTGAATTCAGAGCCATCTGGTGCAATTAGCGAATCCTTGAGAGGGTTAAATGAGAGTCTTCCTCCAAGAGCCAAGGCAATTACTAATTCAGGACTGCCAATGAAATTCATTGTTTCTCTTCTTCCATCATTTCTTCCAGGGAAATTTCGGTTATAGGATGTGACTATGGTATTTGGTTCTCCTTTTTTTAATTCTGGTCTACTCCATTGTCCTATGCATGGTCCACAAGCATTTGCAAGAACAGTAGCTCCAATTGCTTTTAGAGAATCCATTTGACCATCACGTTCTATTGTCGCACGTATTTGTTCCGATCCTGGAGTAACAAGAAGTGGAATTTTTGCTTTTATTCCTTTTAATTTTGCTTGCTCGGCAATGCTGGCAGCTCTTGACATATCCTCATAAGATGAATTTGTACAACTTCCAATTAGTGCAACAGATATTGGATCAACATATTGATTAGATTTTACATCATTAGCTAAATCAGATATTGGTCTTGCAAGATCAGGAGTATGTGGTCCAACAATATGAGGTTCTAATGTTGAAAGATTAATTTCAATAATTTTATCAAAGAATTTTTCTGGATTAGATTCTACTTCAGGATCTGCCACAAGCAATTCTTTGTTCTGATTTGCAAGTTCAGCAATTTTTTCTCTGTTTGTAGATTTTAGATAAGTTTCCATTCTTTGATCATATGGAAATATAGAACATGTTGCGCCTACTTCTGCACCCATATTGGTAATAGTAGCTTTCCCAGTACAACTAATAGTATTTGTTCCAGGTCCAAAGTATTCAATAACAGAATTTGTTCCTCCTGAAACTGTCAGTTCTTGAGCTACTTTGAGTATGATATCTTTTGGTGCGGTCCATCCGTTTAGTTCCCCAGTTAGTTTTACACCAATTCTTTTAGGATAAAGTAATTCCCATGGCATTCCAGCCATCGTTTCTGCTGCGTCTAATCCACCTACTCCAACAGCAATCATTCCCAAACCACCCGCATTGGGAGTATGAGAATCAGTGCCAATCATTAATCCGCCTGGAAATGCATAATTTTCAAGAACAACTTGATGGATGATTCCTGCACCAGGTTTCCAAAAACCACATCCGTATTTACCCGCAGCAGATTGCAGGAACTTGAAAACCTCACTATTTTCATCAAGAGCGATTTTCATGTCAGTGTCACCTTCTACTTGAGCTCGTATTAGATGATCACAATGAATCGTTGTTGGTAAAGCTGTTTGTTTAAGTTCTGCTTGCATAAATTGTAACATCACCATTTGTCCAGTTACATCTTGTAATGCTACTCTATCAGGAATAAGGAAAACATAGTTTTTACCTCCATCGAGATTTTTGTCTCCGACTTGATCAAAATGTCCAGCCAGTATTTTTTCAGTGAGTGTTAATGGTCTTCCAATTACTTTTCGGTATTTTTGAATATTTTCTTGTAATTTTTTGTAAACACGAGTTACTAATTCTGGAGTAGTACCTATTTCCACGTCATTCGGTTAATTTAACCGGAATTTAATATTTGCAATTCAAAAATTACAATAAATATTGTGATAGGCGTGTTAATTTCTTAACAATTATAAACTAAAAGCAGCTTTATAATTAATTGTTGAGGAGTTACAATTATTCTAAATCTAGGTGCTTAGATGGTCAATAAGGGTTTTCCAAAATTTGGAATGTCGCAAGCAGGTGCATATGTTGCAGCTCTAAAAAATTACAATTTACCAGATTTTATTTTAGTATTAATTTCAAAAGAATGTAAATCAGAACTTCTAGAAAGAGGAAGAATAGATGACAGATTACAAAGTATGAATGATGAGGCTTTAGAACTTTTACATAAAGTATTTGTCGGGTGTGAAGAAGATAATGCAGGAAAATATGCACAGTATAGATTCTACGCATATGTTTCTAGCATGTATCATAAATGTGAGGTTTTAGTAAATGAAACAATTCCAGGAGCAAGTGGAACAAATCATAAAATTCCTGTCGCTGTAAAAAATAATGGAATGTATATTGCAGTTGCACACAACAAAGCAACTGGAAACCCTGTAAACAAAAAAGAAACCATACGATTCTATGAAATGGTTGATGACATTAAGAAAGGAGATCATGGAACTATGTTAAGTGATGCAATTTATGGTTCTTCAGTAGGATTTAGAGGTGATGCACTAGTTGAGCTTGAAAACTTAAGCAAATCCAGAACACACGATACTGAAAATAAACTTGATTTCAAGATTGCAAATTTTGAAAATAATATTTATTCAGTAACAAAGTGTTGATTTCAATCTATAGAAAATTTGTTTTGTATTATTCAGACATCTAGATTTTATTTTGTTTTAAGCTTAGACGTGTCGATTGTAAGAAACATTGGTTTTCCTTCTGTTTTTTCAAAGTTTGCTCCATATTGTTCAAAATGTAATTGATTGTAGAAATGTTTGGTCCAAATCTCATGAACATCTTCGATGAATTTTTTGTGTCCTGATGCTCGTAAAAGCTCATGTGTCAATACATGAGAAACAGTAGTACAATTTTTTTCTGCAAGAAACAATGTATCAGAAGGATCTTTTGGAGGTTGCCACCAAACCATACCAAAGTTTTCAGCGTGATATCCTTCACATGTGCAATCAGTCCAAAACGGTTTAAAATGACAAAGATAAAAATGATAAATTTGGGTTCCTCTTTGCTCGTGATCTCTAATGAGTGTAGGTGTATCTAATTTTTGAAATAGACTTCTTGGTTTTGTAATTAATTCATCACATTGAATTTCAAAGTCTCTACCAAATTTTTCTTTGATCCAAACTTTGTAAAAATTTCCCATTTGTTTTACATATTCAAATTCTAGTTTACGTTTTTCACGATCCTCTTCTTTTACAACAAAAATAAAATGTAAAATCATGATAAGAAAAAAGAGTGTTTATGA
>CAYYXT010000017.1:0-30453 GCA_964475825.1 uncultured Nitrosopumilaceae archaeon
GCTTCAGCAATTCATGAAGCATATCCTGAATACCTAGCTAGAGAACTAAAACAAAAAATCTTGGAAACTGATGATAATCCATTTGATTCAGAATACTTTACAAATATTGAACATGCTGATGCAAGAGAAGAACCAATGAGAGATAACTCCCCCTGCATTATTTTGGCAACATCTGGAATGTTGGAAGGTGGACCTGTTTTAGAATATTTCAAAAATATTGCACCTGATAAAAAGAACAAGGTCTTGTTTGTTTCATATCAGGTTAATGGAACTATGGGAAGAAGAGTTTTGGATGGTTCAAAACAAGTTACTATGCTAGGTAAAGAAGGAAAAGTAGAAGTTGTTACAATAAATTGCAGCGTTGAAAAACTTGATGGATTTAGCGGACACAGTGATTATAACCAACTGATGTCTTTTGTTCAAAGACTTAGACCAAAACTTCGTAGAGTACTTGTAAATCACGGAGAACGAAGAAAATCAGAAAACTTGGCAATGAATATCAGAAGAATGTTTAGAGTTCCTGCTCATTACCCTCAAGTTCAAGAAGCAATAAAACTATTTTAGATCGTATTCTGGTTTCCAGATTTTGATACTAGATGGTGCTACAATAATTCTTTCTTCACCTAATCTTGCAATATCTGCACCTTCAGTTTTTGCAATAGAATACAATTCCTCAACTACTTTTCGAAGTTGTTCCACATCTTTTTGAGCCAATGGTGTGACTCTAAGAATTAAAATCATCTCTTTTTTGATGTCTTCTTTTATCGAATGAACATCACTAATATCTCGTATAGTGATGGCTTTCAAATAGGTGGGATTTTCTTGTTTTTGCATCCTTGAGTAAAATGCGATCTACCCCTTCAAAAACTCTTCCTTAGTTTTAACTAATTTTAAAAAATTTCCATGCCTAAATTCTAAATTTAATGTAGGACTCTTCTTCAGCATACTGTGTAATGATTTCTTCTTTTGTATTGTCCTTATTGATAATAACTGATGCTTGTTCTCCTTTTGGTGCATCTGAATATCTTAAGGTAATAGAAGATGCAAATTTCACATATGTGTCTGCATTTTTTCCACGTAAAATTGAAACTGGTCCCATATGATCACGAGCCTGAAATAAAATATCTTCAGGTAATGCAATTGCCTTTATCATTTCGTTTTCATCTTTATTTCTTCCAACAACAAATTTAGTTTGTTCATCTAATCTGAAATGTCTTCCAATCTTTAACAAATCAACATCATTTATTGTAGGAGTTTCAGTATGTGCAAACAAATCTTTTGCACGTAATCCAAATGCTGGATCAGTTAAAAGACATCCACCACCTGCATTTGGTGGATTTTCAATTCCATATTTTTTTGCCATATCTAATTGTGCTCTTCTAGTTCTTCCTTTAATCATTCCAAGATTTTCTCTTTTGATCAGTCCATTTTTCTCAGGATCTGTTTCTGGAAGTAATGCTGCAGATAATGGTCTAACAATTTTTCCTACAAGGCCTGATTCTTTTTCAATAGTTCTTAATGCAGGACCATGTTGACTCATTGGTCTTTGTCCCAACACTTCTCCTGAAATTATAAATTCAGCTCCAATCTCATCCATGTGTTTTTTTGCAGCGTTAAACATCATAGCTCTACAATCTATACATGGATTAAACCCAGAACCAATCCCATATTTTGGATGTTTTAACATCTCAATGTATTCATCACCCAGATATACTGTTTTTAGATTGACATTAAGATCGTCTGCTCTTTCCCTAATCTCAAAACCACAGCCTCTACCACAGTCAAAATCACAAAAAGGAGTCTTTATTGCAACAGCTGAAACTTCAAAGCCTTGTTCTTGCATCATTCTTATTGCAAGCTGACTATCTAGACCACCAGATAGTAGAGCGACTACTTTCTTTTTTTCTTCTGCCACAATCATAAAAATCAAAATTCCAATATACAAACTTTACATCATACATAAATTGAGAAACGATATGATATTTTTTTGTGAAGGAACGAAGAAAAAATCTTCTCAAATTCGCTCAAAAGATCGATTGTGACACACTAGTCACATTTGAGCCTGAAAATTTATTCTACATGACTGGATTCTGGGGCGAAGCTATTGGAATATTGGAAAAAGGAGGAAAAACTACCATAATTGCTCCGGAACTTGAAGTTGGTCGTGTCAAAGAAGAATCTGAAGACTGTGATATAATTACAGCCGAACGAGGCATAGGCCTAATTTCTTCATTAAATAATAAAATCAAAAAAAAGAGAGTTTGTACTGATTGCCAAAATTATTCTATAATGACAACTCTCAAAAAATCCATTCCTACAATAAAATCATCCACTGAACCATTTTACAATTCTCGTATAATCAAAGATGAAAAAGAGATCAGTATTCTAAAAAAAGCTTCAAAAATAATTGATGAAATGTATGATATTTGTTATAAAAAAATGAAAGTAGGTCAAAAAGAATCTGAATTACAAACAATCTTGATGTCATATGCAATGGGGCAAAAAATGTTTGATACTGGATACAAGTCTACTCTTAATCCTTTGATTATAGCTGGAGGACCAAATGGATCTTTACCACATGCACAAGTAACTGATAGAAAATTCAAAAAAGGAGATCTTGTAGTTGTTGATCTTACATTAAGATACAAAGGATATGTCTCAGATGCGACCAGAACATTTGCAATTGGAAAAATATCTCCTCAAGAAAAACAAGTTTATGAAATTGTAAAAGAATCACAAAAACTTGGATTGGAAGCTGTTAAACCAAACGTAGATTGTAAAGATGTAGATTTCGCATGTAGAAAATACATTGAAGAACAAAACTATGGAAAATACTTTATTCATTCAACAGGTCATGGTATAGGACTCGAAGTTCATGAGTTACCTACTATTTCATACAGAAGCGCCACCAAACTAAAAGAAAACATGGCAATTACAGTAGAACCTGGAATCTACATACCAAACAAATTTGGAGTTAGAGTTGAAGATTCTTTAATTGTAAAAGATAAACCCGTTATTCTGCACAAATTTACAAAAGATCTAATTACTATCTAATTTTAATCATAATAGTTTACAATATCAATTACATGTTTTGCATTTGAATTTTTAGCCTCAATTTTTTTTGTATCTGGATTTACATTCCAGACATATTCTGTCTTTCCTTTATAAGATTCAAATGTCAAAATCACTTTGTAAATATTTTCAGTAGATTCATCTGCGCTAGAAACAACAAGATCTACTTTTGTCCTTTTATCATCATATATTTTTTCATCAGGATACTCTGTTGCAATTTGTTTAACTATCTCATTCATTACAGTAAATCCTTTTTCATTTGGACCATTATATGACATTAAAATTTCCACAATTTGTTTTTGATCATCTGTTAAATTATCTGGAAAACTACTTTGTAAATCACTTTTTGTTAATTCTGGAATTACAAAAATTACAAGTATTGCTATTATGCCCAGATAAATTGGGGCTCTTTTCTTTAGAAATGCCTTAAAATCTGATTTTTTTGGTTTTTCTTCTTTCTTTTTGGTATCTTTGTCCATTTTTGTTTCCTTGTTATCCATCTAATATTTTGCAGTTAAAATTAAAACTTGCCAAGGAAATACAATCACCCCATTTTTTTTAGTATGTGGAATAGTATTTTGTTTGACTGCTTGTTTCAATTCTTTTCTTTTAGATGTGTCTAATGAATTTAATTTTTCTTTGAGTGGTTTGGCAATGTATTTTAGATAATTTTTCCAATAATCATCAAATTTTCCTGGACTATAACTAAAAGTAAAATCCTTTATTGAAATTTTTGAGAATCCTGCCTTTTTAACTTCGTTGTCTAACGCACTTTTTGTTCCAAATCTATTCATATTAGGTGAATCAGGTGGTACATAATCTGGAATAAACTCTGTTACGGCATCTAAAATATTACTAAAAAATGGAACTTTATCCTTGTGTCCATGAACGGATATCCCGAGCGTTCCTGTTTTTTTGAGGCTGTTTCTAATGTTTTTCAATGCTTTTCGCGCATTGGGGAAAAAGAATAATGCATACTGGCATGTTACAATATCAAATTCGTGAGAAAAACTAAATTTTTCAGCATCAATATTTACAAAATCTAAATTGGATTTTATTCCATTCCATTTCTTTGCAATTTTAATTGCAGCAACTGAAGCATCTGCTCCAACAACATATCCTGAATTTCCAACTTTGTCTCTAATTTTTTTTGTGACTACTCCAGTACCGCATGCAAGATCTAAGACACTATTGCCCTTACTTACATTAACTAGCTGAACTAATTTGGAAGTGCTCTGAAATGGACCTTCACTAACACTTGCCCATTTTTTATGGTATCGTGGTGCTATTTCATTCCATATTTTCATATTCCTTTGCTTATATTCCGTATGATTTAATTTCATCATGTCTTTGTTAATTCATGATGTATTTTATATAATCTCTTTGAAATCAGATTGAAGAGTTCTTCCTGTTTCATGAAAATATTTATGTTCAATTTCTTCTAGTTTTTCTGATATTTTTTTATTTTGTGCTTTTTTTATCTTTAATTTAATTTCTTTATATTCGGCAACAAGTTTTCTAATTTCAGATTTTTTCATTTTAAGTTTTTAATCGCTGCTCTATTTCTTTTCTGATGAATTTAGCAATTTTTTCTTTTTTTATCCATCCTGAAGAAATTACTTTATGCGAATCTACAATTAGTACTTCATTACTTTCAGGATTCTTTCTATATCTAATTGAACCGATATCGTTTGCCACGATCATATCTGCAGCTGATTCATTCATTTTTTTCTTAGCTAGTGTGATCAACTCCTTTTTTGAAAGATTTGTCTCTGCTTTGAAACCAACCAAAAAAACATTTTTTTGATATTTTTTAACCTGATCAATGATTTTTGGTGTCTTTTTGAGGCTAATTTTTATTTTATTTTTGGTACTTTTTATTTTATTTTTACTAGTATTCTCTGGAGTATAATCTGATACGGCAGCTGCCATTATTACTATGTCAAATTCTTTATTCATCTCTTTTTTCACAACATTAAACATTTCTTTACTTGTAGAAATTTTAATTATCTTTGCACCCCTTGGTGGTTTTTCAATTCCAGGACCATAGACTAAAGTGACTTTAGCTCCTGAAGAAATTAATTCTGAAGCTAACAATACACCAGTTTTTCCTGAACTTTGATTTGTAATTACACGAATAGGATCAATATATTCAATTGTTGGTCCCGCAGTCATTAACACTTTTTTATTTTTTAAAATAGATGAAAACCCAAATTTTCTTAATACATATTCTAAAACATCTTCTGGTTCAGATGCTTTTGCTTTTCCTTCAATTATCTGTGGTGTTAGAAATTCAATTTTATTTTTTAAAAATTCCACGTTCTTTTTTACAGCTGCATTATCATACATGGATGCATGCATAGCAAGACACATCAAAATTGGAATTTTTGAGCCAAATCCTACTGTAAGAACTGTCGATATTGGTGTATCATCAATACCGTTAGCTAATTTTCCAAGTGTATTTGCAGTAGCTGGATAGACTATGATAAGATCTGATCGATTATAATCTGCTAATCTAATATGTTCTAATTCTCCTGTTAATTTTGTTATAACTTCGTTTCCAGTTGCCCACTTGAAATAATCCGGTCGTACTAGTTTTGTGACTGCATCACTTGTAACACATGTAACATCAGCACCATGTCTCATTAGTAATCTTGCTAATTCAATTGCTTTGTATGCTGCAACACTTCCTGCAACACAAAGAACAATTTTTTTATCAGAGAGTTCAACACCATAAGAACCTACAATATCTAATGAAGGATGATTCTTTTTCTTGATAATTTTCTTTTTAGCTGCCAATTTGCTCTCGTAATTTTTTAAATTCATCATCATCCATTGAAAACCAATTCTCTTGAGCAGGAAACGTGCCTGATTCTACATCGTTTTTATAGTTTCCAAGTGCCTTTACAATATCCTCAGATAAATTCAAGTATCTTTTTGCAAATCTTGGTTTGATTTTTTCAAACATACCCAACAAATCTTGTACAACTAATACCTGACCATTACAACCAACACCCGAACCAATTCCAATAGTAGGTACACTGACAGTTTCAGAAATTATTTGTGCAACTTCATGACTTATCATTTCTAATGCAATACTGAATACACCAGCTTCTTCAAGCTCTTTTGCATCTTCAATTAGTTTTATTGCAGTATCTTTTGTTTTCCCTTGTACTTTGTATCCTTCTGATAACATTGTTGTCTGTGGTTGTAAACCAATATGACCCATTACTGGAATTCCAACATCTACAATTGCACTGATCGTTTCTGACATGGAAATTCCACCCTCAAGTTTTACTGCATCAGCTCCTGCTTTTATTAATCTCCCTGAATTTTTTATTGCATCTTCAATACTTGCTTGATATGACATAAATGGTAAATCTGCAACCAACAAAGCATTTTTTCTTGCTCTGCTAACTGCTTCTGTAAACATACACATCTGATCCATTGTTACAGGAATAGTGTTTTCATAACCAAGCATTACCATTCCTGCACTATCTCCAACAAGTAGTATATCTATTCCAGATTTATCACATAATGATGCAAGTGTATAATCATAGCTCGTAATCGCTGAGATCTTTTTTCCATCTTTTTTCATTTTAATAATATCATAAACTGATTTATGCAATATGTAGCCTCCTTGTTAGATTATCTCTAATTTCAATAATGTTATCTGAGAGATTTTTTTTGTTATTAAAGTCCTTAACAATTTTTTCAAGTATTTTCTTATTCTTTTTTGATAATTTTTTACATGTTATAGTTAACAAATCCATTGCTCGTGTAACGTTATCTACTATTGTTATGTTGGCAGTTTGTGAAGTTCTTGAAAGTGGATTTAGATCAAATGTTATGACTATTTTTCCAGCTCTTCTTAATGCCATAGTTCTATCCCCGTCTTCTAATGGAACAATCACCACATCCGCTGCAAAAATCCCATTCTTGTCAACTATTCTTCTTGCTGAATCCAATCCTGGTAATGTAGTTGATGAATTACGATTTGTACCTAAAATCTCCTTTGCGCCACTCTTTTTGAGAGTCTTTACGATGTTCTGTTTTCGTTTCTCATTTGCATAGAACAGGTTTACTTCGATTTTTGCCCTTGATGTATTAGCAAGCCTGACTATTTCTTTTGGACATAATGCAGCAATATTGCCATTGACAGAGATTACAGGTGAATCTGCCAAAAGAATTTGTGCAGCAGCTGCTTTGATTGCTAGTTTTGCAGTCTTTCTTGTTTTTTCACCAAGTAAATAATCAAAAGCTTCGCCTCTACCATGTGCTAAGAGACCTTCTTTAGCTACTAATCCCTGATCAAATCCAGTAACAAGTTTTTCTCGAATTAAAAGAGACTTTGCTCTAGGATGAGATTTTGAAATTAAAGACATCAACATTCAATTAATTACTGAGTACTCTTGCTCCCTGAGTATCTAATTCTGATCTTATAATTATTCCTTCAGAATACTTTTCTAAAATCTGTAGAACATAATTTTCTTTTTCTTTTGGTATCATTGTAAATATAGTTTCACCAAAGAGTGCAACACCACATTTTATTCCATTTGAAGCCAATTCTTGAATTAAATTTTCCATTCTCAAAGTCATTACTTGAACATATTTTGCAAATTCCAAAGACATATCCTGAAAATGCTCATAGTTCTTTGATTCTAATAACCTGTCTACCATTTTTCCACCAAGACCATTAATTTGAGAAAGACGTTCTTTGATGAACTTATTTGTTGAAATTGGTGAAAAACAAATCATAATTATGGAAATATCTTTTATGTTGATTTTTTCTACTTGACCTATTCCTGGTGCTCCTGGTTTAATTCTTATTTCGAAACCACCGTGATATGATGCCAAAACATCACCTAACCCTGTCTTACAATCTATCTCGGCATTATGTGCAATCTGACCAATAACTGTCTGATCTAATCTTGTTTTAAGAACGTGATCTAGTGCATATGATAATGACAATGCAACAGCACTGCTAGAACCTAAACCATATCCAACTGGTATGGTGATCTCATGTTGAATATCAAAAAATATATTTTCAAAATTTCCAAGCTTCAAAAATTCATTTAACACATATTCTGAAACATCTGTCTTATCTGATTGATAACCTATAGTAGTAATTTTAAAGTTAGAATTTTGATTAATTCTCGGTAAAATATTGATATGAGTAGTAACTCCTTCTCTAATTGAAAATCCTGCTCCCATGGAACCTAATTTTTCAGGATTTTTTTGATTATCCTTCTCTAAGTAAGCTTTGAAAAAACCTGTAATATGTGCAGGACAAAATGCAGTTGCCTCCATTGATCTCAGTTTAAATTTTACATAAAATATAAGAATATGGCTTAAATTAATTAAATTAGTATAAATTGACTAAATTCATTCGACGCCTGCAAAGGATTGGTAGTAGCATCCTAGTTTCATTACCTAAAGAATGGGTAGTTGCCAATAATTTAGATAAAGGTAACCAAGTTGAGCTGGAAACTGGACAAGATACCATCTCAATTTCTGCAAACAAAGAAATGCGTCCTACAAAAGAACTTGTAATTTCATATCCATTACCTAAAGACGAAAATATTGTAGCTGACATCACTGGAGCTTATCTTTTAGGATATGACATTATTCAAATCACTTCAAAATTAATCATACCGGGTGAGGATAGAGAACAAATTCGAAACTCGATGAGACGATTAGTTGGTATGGAGATTATTGAAGAAGATGCTTCAAATATTAACATGCAATTTCTTTTAGATGCCACAACCCTAAATCCAGAAAAAATTCTAAAAAGAATTAGTTCTATTGCACTTGGAATGTATGATGATGTATCAAATGGGTTAATTTTAGACGATAAATCTAATTTACAAACATTATCAAAAAGAGACGTTGAGGTTAATAGACAATATTTTCTTCTAGTACGTTTAATCAGGAGTACACTTGTTGATAAAAGATTAGCTAATGTATTTAATTTAGAAAATATTGATATTTTAGATTATAGGGTAGCTGCTAACCTTTTAGAAAATGCAGGTGACACAATAGTAGAACTTGCTAATTTTATTTATAATTCTTCTTTATCCAATGAACACTTGAAGAAAATTTTTGATGTAGTACAAAATTTTAATGTTCTTGCAGAAAAATCTATTGATGCTTTTACTAAACCTGACAGACGTTTAGCCATAGAAGCTATATCATTACATAAAAAATATCAAGAGAATCTTTCTAAACTCAGAAGTACAATAGGAAATAAAAAACAAATTCCTATTGATCTTCTTGATCTTGTTTATATGTTTGAACGAATTGCAAAATCTTGGGCTGATGTCGCAGATCTTGTAAAGCCTATATACAATAAATAATTAATACAATTTCTTTTTGGCAGCATATGTCAATACTGCACAAATTGTTTTTGAATCTTGAATTTTTCCATTTTTTATCATTAAAATTACTTTTTCAAGGTCTATCTTTACAACAGATAATATTTCATCTTCATCTAGCTTCAAATCTGTAATTTTCTTTAATCCTGAGGCTACAAAGCAATGAATAGCCTCAGTATTGTAGCCTATGGATGGATAATAGGTGATTAGCGGTGTCATTTTTCTAGCTCTATATCCAGTTTCTTCTTCTAATTCTCTAAATGCACATTTCTTTGGATCTTCTCTTTTTTCTAGTGTCCCTGCAGGAATCTCAATTACATATCCATGAGGAAATCTATGTTGTTTTACAAGGATTACCTTGTTATTTTCATCAAATGCTAACATTGCAGCTGCTCCTCTGTGCTCTATAATCTCTCGTTTTACTTTTCTACCCTCAATTACTAAATCATAAATACTAAGACCTAAAATTTTACCTTCATAGATCTTTTTCTTTTTCATACTGGATTCTAAATTTTATTGTTATTTAATTTGTTTGATATGAAAGATGAAGTGTAGGTGATTTCTTAGCATCATTAATAGCTTGCTCTAACCATTTTAATGGAAAAGATATCTTTTTTGGAATAAATAGATCTGCAGACCTTACACTATCCATATTTCTAACTCTTTGAGTTAATTCATCCATTTCAAATATATTGTGGCTATACATGAATAACACAATTTGATTTTTTGCCATAAACGGTATCTGCATAAATGACTCATAAAATTCATCATTCATTTTTTCTAATGTTTCTCTAAGATCCTCCTCAATCCAGACAAGTATAGCATATGGAATAAAATCCTCAATTTTTGTTGGATCATAAATCACTGTAAATTGGATACCATCATTTTCTTGTAGTTTATCAATACATCTTGTAACAGTTTTTGTAGATAATCCTATATCTTTCGATAACTTTTCGATTTTTTGTCTTGGTTCTTTTATCAACCGTTCTAAAATTTCTAAATCCGTTTTAGTTAAATTGGAATTAAATCCTGGATTCTCTGCTTCAAAGATAGATAGTACTCTAACATCTTTCATTAATTTATTTGCAAGTATGATTTTTTGTTGCAAATTTTCTTTTATTACAATACTACAAACTGTAATTCCACCAATACATGGCACAACAAAAAATGGCTCTCCAACCAAACTAATTTGCTCTAAAATCTCTTTGATATTTTGACCTGAGACTACTATGTACAAAACACCTAATCCCAAAACTGGTGGCTCAACTTTAATGGTAAATTTCTCAATTATCTTCCTCCTCTGCATTTTTTTAATTCGTGCTCTAACGGCACCTCCTGAAATCTCTAATTCTTTTCCTATCTGTCTATCTGATTCTCTACAATTATTCAAGAGCCTGCTTAAAATTTTGATATCTAAATTGTCCAATCTCTCACCTAAATCAACCTCATAATGTTTGTAAGTAACTAATAAAATATAAAATTGTCTATAATATTAGCATTATACATAAAATACATTAAATATTAGACTATTTCTAATCTTCTTGTGGAGTACCGATTGCGTTTAGCAAAAAGAATGCTGTTTAACAAAAAAGGAAGTCTCATTGGTGCAGTTTTAGCTGTGACCATTGGAATTTTGGTAATTCATGTTAATTTTGTAATTTTTCAGGGGTTGTTTGATGCAATTGTCAGAGATATCTCAAATTATAGAAACGGTGACGTTCTAATTACCGACGAGGAAGATTATATCGATAAATCGGATCAAACCTTAGTTAATTGGTTTGAAAGAATTCCATACGTAGAAGCGGCTACTCCGCGGTTGTCATCGACGGCGTCAATTAACATGACAAAATTTGGCACATTACATGAAGAAACAAGAATTTCAATTATCGGAGTTGATCCATTACGAGACATTCGAGCTTCTACTGTCCATGAGACTGTATCTGATGGACAATATGTTTTTTCAAGAAATTCTATTGTATTAGGTTCCAATGTTGCAAGAGATCTTGGAGGTGCTCAAGTCGGTGATAGTCTAAAATTAAAGATTGTTGATAGATATGGACAAGATCAAATCAAAAGATTTGTAGTTACTGGAATAGCAAAATCACCTGGTGGTCAAGGCTTTGATTACAGTGTAGTTGTTCACATTGATACTTTACGTGATTTAATGAATAGAGATGGTGATACAGGTTCAATTATGGTAAAACTAAACGATCCATCTAAAGCCAGTGATGTAAAAAATTTCTTTTTAGCTGCTTTTCCTAATGATGATTTTCTTGTAGAAACAATAGAAGAATCTGCTGAGGAGCAACTCGCTGGATTTAGATCTGGTATTGCAATGATAAATATGATTGGATATTTTGGAATGATGTCATCAGCCTTTGCTATTGTTACAATTCAAATGATGTTAGTTAATGGAAAAACTAGAGAAATAGGTGTAATGAGATCAATAGGTGCAACAAGGAAAGACATTTTAATTATTTTTATTTTTCAAGGAATGATAATTGGCGCAATTGGTGCTGGAGTTGGAACCGCGGCAGGATTAGGCTATACATTTTATGCAAAGGAAACAAAAATGTCATTCAATAATAGCCTCCCCCTAGAAGTGAGCTATAATTGGGAAAAAATTATTGAAACTGCCGTATTATCATTTATTTTAGCAATAATTGCTTCATTATACCCATCGTATAGAGCAACTAAATTATTACCAGTGGAGGCGATGAGAACTGTCTAAAGTACTTGAAATTAGTAATTTGAGTAAAATTTACGGAGCCGACGAAAATAAGGTAAAAGCATTAGATAATGTCTCATTTTCAATTGAAAAAGGAGAATTTGTATTAATTGTAGGCAGCTCTGGTTCAGGAAAATCTACTTTACTTAACATGATAGGACTATTAGATCGTCCAACAAATGGTAAGATCTTCATTGATGGAACAGATACAACAAATCTAACAGATGATAAAATCTCATCATTTCGAAACAAAAAATTAGGATTCATCTTTCAATTCTCAAATCTTTTAACTGATCTGACTGTTCTTGAAAATGTATTATTGCCAAGAGAAATTGCAGGAACTAATGATTCTGCAGAAAAAAATGCTAGAGAATTACTAAAAGCAGTTGGATTAGATGATCAAATTAACAAAAGGGCAAATAAAATTTCAGGTGGACAGGCACAAAGAGTAGCAATTGCTAGAGGATTGATAAACAACCCTTCAATTGTTTTAGCTGATGAACCGACTGGTAATTTAGATTCCGTTACATCTGAAAAAATAATTCAATTGATGAAATCAATGGCAAAAAAACTAAATCAAACATTTATTGTTGTTACCCACGACAGACAACATTTTGGAGATGTTGATAGAGTAATTACAATTAAAGATGGAAAAGCATTTGAAGGAAATTTACCGTCTGAGATAGAGGTTTTAGCATGATAAATTATAAAATTCTATTTTCATTAATGATATTATTTCTCATTCCATCAATTATTGATAATTCATTTGCTCAAATAAAATCAGGCGGTTTTGGTCAGTCTCCATTTGAAAGAGACTTTGGAGATGTCAAATTACTTGATGCCTATTTTGGAACTATTGATAAGAAAATTGAGATTGATCCTGGTGATGAAAATGTACCATTTACAGTAGTATTTGCAAATGTGGGAACCCAAGATATTACTGGAATCAAAGGACAACTATCGCTTCCTATTGGATTTTCCTCAGCAGATGGTCCTGGCTCACTAGTCATTGCTGATAGTGATTCTAATTCTTTGGCAGGTGATAATTTCCACCTAACATTTTATGTTAATATTGATAAAAATATTAGAATTCAACAATATCCAGGTACTGTTAAAGTAGATTATTCTAGATTAAGAGAATCTGGAGTAAGAACTGCTTTTTCTGATTTTAACTTCAAAATTACTGGAGACAGTATAATCAATGTTAAAGCATTAGATCCATTTCTTACATCTTTGAAATCAAATAACGTAGTAATTGAGATTTCAAATGATGGAACTGCACCGATCTCTAGTGTAGATATTGTAGCTACAAATACTCAAACAGAACTTGCATCAACTTCTTCATCAACTACCAATGTAGAAAATGTGGTAATTTTAGAATCTAATTGGGATGTTGGAAATATCGAACCTAAATCTTCTAGATATCTCACCGCTACAGTATATGTCCCGGAAAATCTCAAAGAAGATACTTTACGAATTCCATTGTCTATTAGCTACTATAATGCACATGGTGATCTGCAAATTATCTCTAAAATTGTCGATTTTTACATTAGGGGTTTGATTGATCTTACCATATATGATATTGGGGTAATTGAATTATCTGGTACACAAATGGTTGTTGGAGAAATAATTAACGAAGGAAATGAAAATGCCTTATTTGGTTTTGTAACTCTTGAACCATTAAGTGATTCAAACATCAAAAAACAGACTCAATTTATTGACGAAGTAGAAACTGATTCTCCAGTTCCATTTAACATTCCACTAGAATTTGATGGTGAACCGAGATATGGAGAACATGATATTAGACTTACTGTAAGATACAAAGACAGTGTCAGAGATGAGATATTTCTTACACATGATGCCACAATATTTGTAGCAGAACCACCAAAAACTGAATCTGGAAATGATTTACAACTAATCATTATTCCAATAATGATAGCAGTAACAATAGGAATCTATATGATTCGTAGGCGTAAAAAATCAAAAATTCAGGCTAGCTAAGAATCAAATTTTAAATTAGAAATAATAAAAAACTAAAACTAATTAAAAATGAGATTAGCTATTATTGTATTGATTGCTGTCTTAGTTATAGGAACTGTTGTAATTTCTTTTGGTTATCTTCCTAATCAGAACTATGTTCAAATTATTGAAAAATCTAATCCATATGAAAAATTACAAAACTACAAAGAAGAACTAGAAAAAATTAATCAATATAATCAACAATTACTTTCTGAGTTAGAAGCTAAGCTAGTCAATTCTGATTATATCCATTTAGAACAACTAAACCAAGAGATTGAAGTACTAAAACGTGTAATTAATGATAACAAAGCAGAACTTGAACAAGTAATAAAGAAACTCTCTACGACAGAATCAAAACCATAACATCATTTAATTTCTAATTCCCTATTTTGGGATATTTGCATTATTGTTATATGATTATGTTGAGACAATGTGAATCAGGTATATGGCAAAAAGCACATTTCTCTTTCTAGCAGGATGTATAATGGGATTCATAACAACACCATTTCTATGAATTTTTTTTGTAATTCCTAAATTCATATACGTAGAAAAAAACCAAAATTATTGCAAATTCATCAAAAATTAACAATTGTTGGTGTAATTTTACTTGTTGCTACATATGTGATCTCCAATTATCATGAAACGGATCATCCTGGAATTGAATTCAACTATGCTTACATTACTGGAATTTCTATGTTGATTGTGTTCATTACAAGTTTTGTACTGTTTGGTAAGGATAGAATAAAAAAATCAAAATCCAAAAAATAAATTCTCACTAAACAAGCATGAAAAAGATACTAATTTTCTATTTTTATTATGGCTAAGATTATAAGCAAATAATGGATCTTGCGTTCATGCTAAGAGATGAAATTGAAGTACCAAAGGAATTACGGGAATTTATGCTTGAAGAAGCAAAAGAAACTACACTTGGACAAAAAAATGGCGCAAAAAGACAATTTCGATATGGTAATTTACACATTAAAGAATATGATGATAAATTTCTAGTTCATACTGATAGGATTGATCCTAGAAAAGATCCGATTGGTCATTTAGTTTACGATGCTCCAGAAGTTCTGATCGGATTAGCATGTTCAATTTTAGGTGGTTCAGCAATTGCAAAAAAATTTCTAAATAATAACAAATCAAAAAAATCTACCGCAACAGCCACTCTTCTTTCTTCTATTATTGCAGGATATGTTGGATATGTTGCAACTAAAAAAATCAGAAATTATTTAGAGTAAACATGTCTACTGCAAGAACAATTACGATACTCATTAAACTGTTTCCTTCAATTTTGGCATTACGAAAAGATAGAAGAAAATGGGTAAAAAAAGAGGGTAAAGATATTGATTTAGAAAAATATCGTAAGAATGCACGTAAAGTTCTAAACACTTTCATTTCATTAGGACCTGTTTACATAAAATTAGGACAATGGCTTTCATCACGAGCTGATATTTTGCCCCAACCATACTTGGAAGAACTTGCTAAACTGCAAGACAATGTTCCAGCAGCTCCATTTGATCAGGTAAAACCAATAATCGAAAATGACATAGGACCAATTAATGAAAAATTTGATAACATAGATCCGAATCCTATTTCTGGTGCATCTTTAGGTCAGGTTTATCGTGGAAGAATCTCTGGCCAAGAAATTGTTGTTAAAGTAAAAAGACCCGGGATCGAAAAAGTTGTTGAAGAGGATCTCAAAGTCTTAAAAAAAATTCTTCCAATTGCATTAAGATTTGTAGATCCAAACCTGCGTTTTTCTGCAAGAGCGATGCTTTCTCAATTTATTGAAACAATTCATGAGGAGATGGATTACACCATTGAATCATCAAATCTCAAAAAAATCAAACATGATATGAAAAAAAGCAACATAGTCATTCCTTCAGTTTATGATGATTATTCTTCAAAAAATGTGCTTACTATGGAATACATTCCTGGTATCAAAATTACCAATATAGAAGCACTTGATGAGAAGGGAATTGACAGGCAGAAACTAGTAGTTGATGTTCACAAGGTCTTTTTCACCATGCTTCTGCGCCATTCATTATTTCACGCAGATCCTCATCCTGGAAACATTTCAGTAACTGACGATGGAAAACTCATTCTTTATGACTATGGAATGGTTGGACGATTAGATAATGAAACTAGATTAAGACTAATCAGACTTTATCTTGCTTTAGTTGAGAAAGATCCTCCAAGAACTGTGAATGCAATGGCTGACCTTGGAATGTTAACTCCTGATTTTAACCGATCAGTAATTGAGAAAGGAATAGAATTGGCTGTTGGTGCAATGCATGGAAAAAAGCCAGATGAAATGGAAGTACAAAGTTTGATGGAACTTGCAAACAAAACAATGAGTAAATTCCCATTTGTTCTTCCAAAGAATCTAGCACTGTACATGAGAATGGCATCAATCATAGAAGGAATTTACAAAATACATAAAGTTGATTTTAAATTTGTTAAAGTATTAAGAGAAATTTTAGAAGAAGAAAATTTGATTAAAGATGCATATATAGAAGAACTAAAATATTCTTTTCAAAGATTTACAAAATCAATTGATGCTACTATTTCAATTGCACCAGAACTAAAAAAATTTATTGATGAAAACAGATCAATTCAACTCTTAAATGCTAAACCAAAATCTAATATTTTACTTTCTGGAAGTATTCTCTCATCTGCAATCTTTGTAGGTTCTACTGTTTTGTATACATCAAATGAATCCCTAGGAATTACTGGAATGATATGTTCTCTGATAATAATGAGTATCTTTACAATCTTCAGAAAGCATTAATTATTCTATTGAAATATTTTTTCCATGTTTTTTAATAGGAATTATAATTGTTAATACACCATGTTCATATTTTGCAGAACTTACTCCTTCTCCAAGATCAATGGGTAGTCTCATTTTCTTATCTATGATGTTGGGTCTTTGATTGCATATTATATTGTGATTTTTTTCATCAGAAATTTCTTTATTTGCCTGAATGGAAAGAATATTTCCATCAAGTGATAATTTGATGTCTTTTTTTGCAAATCCTGGCAAGTCAATTAATAATGTTAATTTGTCATTATTGAGATACATATCTACAGGTGGTAAAACAAATTCATAAAATTCTCTTGATTTATTCCCAATTTCTTTCATCATTTCTTTTGCCATGGATTTCACTAGTCCCATTTTGAGATATGTGCTTAATTTTTGGTTATAAACCTTGATAGATTTTTAATCAATTAATTTCTCTGGTTTTGTAACTTATGATAATTGTTATTGAGGGTGGAGACCAAGCAGGAAAGAAAACTCAAACTGCATTATTGGCAAAAGCATTAAAACAAAGAAAAATCAAAACTACTACCTTTAGCTTTCCTGATTATAAGACACCTATAGGAAAAGAAATTGCAAAATATCTTAATGGTAAGAGAAAATTTCCTCCTCAAGTGATTCACTGTCTTTTAGCTGCAAATAGGTGGGAGAAATTAAATGAAATTTCGGTAGCACAATCAAAAAATTCTGTTTTGATAATGAATCGCTACTACCAATCTAATCTAATCTATGGTTTAGCAAATGGAATGAAACGCGAATGGTTAGAAAATTTAGATGCTGGACTTCCAAAGGCTGATCTTGTCATTTTACTAGATATAACTCAAACAGAATCATTTCGTAGAAAAAAAACTAACAGAGATAAATTTGAAAAAAATGAAGAATTCCTGAGAAAAATATCAAAAATTTATAGAACTATTGCAAAGAATGAACATTGGAAAATTATTGATGCGTCAAAACCAAAAGAAGAAGTTCATAAAGATATTTTGGAAGTATTTACAAAGAAAATAGGCATATGAAAAAAAATTATCTAGACATAGTTGATCCGATACATGATTTTATTCGCGTTTATGATCATGAACTAAAAATAATTGATAATCCTATATTTCAAAGACTAAGACGAATACGCCAACTTTCTGGTGCTCATTTAACATATCCTGCAGCACAACATACTAGATTTGAGCATTCTTTGGGTGTTATGCATATTGCAAGTCAAGCTGGTCAGGCTTTAAATGAAAAAGGAATTTTGAAATTAGATGATATAGAAGTTTTGAGACTTGCAGGACTTTTACATGATATAGGTCATGGACCTTTTTCACATCTTTTTGAGGAGGTTATACAACAAAAGAAATTCTCACATGAAGATTTTGGTAAAGAAATTATTCTAAAATCTGAAATTGGTGATAGCTTAACAAAAAATGGATATGACAAAAAACTCATCACAAAAGTAGCTTTTGGTGATTCAAAATTACAATACATGAATGAAATTATTTCAGGAGCATTAAGTGCTGATATGATGGATTACTTGTTAAGGGATGGTTATTTTACTGGTGCAGAACATGCACAAATTGATCACAAAAGAATAACACAATCCCTAGATATACATCAGAAAAAACTCGCTCTAGAAAGATCAGCACTATATTCTTTTGAATCTATGATGCATTCTCGTTATCAAATGTTCAAGGCTGTATATTTTCATAAAACAGTAAGAGCCGCAGAAGTTATGCTTTTAGAGGCATTACGATTATCTGATGATGAGTTTGGTTTTACCTCTTTTAACATTAATGAATATGTAAAACTTACAGATGAATACGTGCTAACCAAACTCATTTCATCAAAATCATCTAAATTAAAACGTGCTAGACAATTTGCTGAAGATTATCAAAACAGAAAATTATTGAAATGTGTATTTGAACGAATTTTAACTAGTAGAACTAATTTGGGAAAAGCTAGAACTAACGAACTAAGAACATCTATATCAAAAAAATCCAAAGTTGATGAAAGTGAAATTTTTGTTGATAGCTCTGTTACTCCATCAATTCCACTTGCCCCATCAAAAAATGAATCAAAATACATCATTTTGATTACAAATGAGAATGGAAAATCAACTGCCCAAAAGATGCCTATATCACAAATTCCTGTAGTTTCAGCAATATCTGGTTTTATGAATATTCTTAGAATATACACACATCAAAAGAACCGAAAAAAAGTTGAAATTGCCGCAAAATCAATCCTCGGTGGTTTAAAATAATGAAAAAAAGAATTGTCATCAAACTTTCAGGACGAATTTTTGGTCTGGATAATGTAAAAATGCTAAAGGATTATGCCTCATTTCTAGTCAAAATTAGTAAGATATGTCAACCAATAGTTGTTGCAGGTGGTGGAAATATTGCCAGACATTACATTACTCATGCAAGATCTTCAGGAGCTGATGAATCTACACTGGATGAACTTGGAATAGAAATCTCTAGATTAAATGCAAAACTCTTGATTTATGCCCTAAAAAATAAAGCGTATTCTCATCCACCAACAACATTACAAGAAGTAAGACATGCAGTAGATGATGGTTTGATTGTAGTTACAGGTGGTTTACATCCTGGACAAAGTACCAATGGAACCGCAGCCCTTATTGCTGAAAAAATCAATGCAGAACAATTTCTTAATGCCACCGATGTTAATGGTGTTTATGATAGGGACCCTAACAAATTCAAAAATGCAAAACAATTCAAACGAATTGAACTTAAGAATTTAAGAAATATGCTTATTCATGAAGATTCTCTTGCAGGAGGTTATGATTTGATGGATATAGTAGCTCTAAAAATTATTGAACGCTCTAAAATAAAGACACGAATACTAAAAGCTGATATCAAAACACTTGAAAAAGCAATCAAAGGTGCAGATGTAGGAACTGAAATAGTTCTATCATCAAAATAATCATTCAGAAATTTCGTTTTGCACAGTTGGACGTCGCTCTGACCAAATCTGAATCTCATTTTCAGGATATTCTGGAATTCGGGATTCTCTTAATTTCTTATAAATTGACAATGCTTCTTTTTTTTCTAGTGATTTTGATTGAGCCTTTGTAAATCCATCTTTGTCTGCTAATATGACAACATATCCATTAGGCGAATTAATTACTGCAACAAAATCCTCTTCTCCAACCGGATAAAATTTACCATCAATTTTTTTTGTAGTCAATGTTAACATTCCAAATCCTGCAACTTCAAACATCTTCATTTGTGATTTACTAGCTCTTTGTTTTCCTTGCTGTACAGCTTGAAAATACTGCATGATTAATTTTACTCTTTAATATTATAATAACTATCTCACATTTAAGGTGGTTACGTTCGTACTACTGGAAATATAAGCCACAAAACTCGGCTTGTCTATATCCCCCTCAACATTTAAGATATCTAAAAAATGAGTTAATCTAGTGAATTCCAAAATCTTTGTTTTTGTGGCAGTTATCGGATTAGCTACAGCTTTGAGTGTAATTCTTTTGTTTGGTTCATCCTTTGTTAGTCATACATCAGAAAAAGATATCACTCAAGAAATATCACAAGTCCCACAACAAATACAACCAATATCTGTTGAATTAGATGATATTTCAATAATTGAAGTCACCAAAAGAGATGCTAGAATCGAGATAACATTCAAAATTAGTAATCCTAACCCCCGTTCTGTAATTGTACAAGTTATGGATTACCAACTATTTGAAACTGGATATTCCAACGAAAAACAAATTTCAGGTGGTCAAATTGGTAGTAGGCCAGAAGGAATGGTAGAGTTTGAATCCAACTACTATACACTTCTTGGTGAAAACTCAATTCTTTTGAAAGACAAAATAGTATTGAAAAATACCGGCAATACCCCTGAATTGTGGTTTACCCTTGAAAGTGATACTGCAAAATGGCGAGTTAGTGGAGATGTTTTCTTTAATCAAAGCTCAATGACTAGTGGACAAGAAAATGAACTTCATTTTGAATTTGTAAAATAGTTAAAAACACCACAATCTGATTATTGTATCATAAAAATCAAAAATTATGATAATTTGTTTTTAGAGAAAAAATATTGGCAAAATTATAAAAGCCCGTGAAGTGGGTTTTTATCAAATGGCAGAAGCAGGAATAGCCGCATATGGCTCAGCAATAGGAGTAGCAATTGCACTAGCAGTTGTGTGTTTTGCACTCCGTGGTAAAGGACATCCAGAACCACTAGATTAATCAAAGGAAATTATTCCTTTACAATATTTTTCATTTATCTTACTAATCTTTGCTTAGACCTAGCATTTCAGATAATGACACCTGTTTGGTATTTTTCTTTGTGATAAAGCATCTTTGATAGTATTGACAATCAGTGCAATCACTAGACGGCTCTAAAATCGGCGTTTTTTGTTCTTTAAGAAGATCACTTAGGACTCTGACTCTTCTAATAACTTCTTCAAACATTTTCTTATCACGCGTTAATGAAAAAATAGATTCTTCCTTATTTCCAGTAATGTAAATAATTATTCCATCTGTTTTATCATAAATCCACATGCAAGCATTAAGGTAAAGCAGATCATTTGCTAGAGGTGTTTCTAGAATAGTATTAGCCGGTCTAAACAGAACAATGGAATCATCTGCAATCATATCTGCATGTCCTCTTAATTTAATATCATCAATTGCAAATTCTTTTGGGTTACTACCATATTGTAATTTTCGAAGCAGACCAGAAAGAAGATCATTGAAACCTCTTCTTTCAACTTCTTTAGAATCTACTCTATCATAATATGAACGTCTTAGACATTGAACCACTTCTTTGAGATGAATAGTTTTGATGTCCTTTACATCAATTTCAATTTCTAATTCCCTTCCAATAGAGTCTACTGCATTTTTTACTATACTTCGAAAATCTCTATCGCCCATCATGATAAATCACTTAACAAATTCATCCTTATAGATTAACTTATAATATTAGTTAGAAATTTTGAAATTTTACTTGAAAATGCTAATATGACAAAATGGACTCCAAACCCTACAATTGCACCTATTATGAGATTTCCTGTTAGAAAATAGATTCCAAGAAATAATCCCAATGGAGGTAATGATAGAATCATAGCCAAAAATGTACTAATCCAAATTGTATTAGTCACAATCTCTGTAGAAATTTTAGTTTTTTTCTTTGGAAATCTGATCATTTTTAGAATTTTATTCTTCTTTCAGAATTAACTTTGACATGGTGATTTCCGTTGGTATTTTTTGTTCAACTGCAAATGCAATAGCTGCCAAATTTCTGACTTCAAATGCAGTTAATTTAGTAATTCCTACAATTGTTGCAAAGCTAAACATTTTCGTGAAAGATCTTAATGCTGTTTGGTAAATTGCCATTTCAAAGGCTCTTTCAAATTCAGCAATTGCATCTAATTCATTTTCAGTCTGAGGAATCAAACTTTTGTATTTTGTATTGGACAATTCATTGAATGCATCTCTTATTGTTGCAGCTGCTATCATTCTTCCAAGTAGATCTCTGGCAGTTGGAGTTTGAGAAACAATCAAGTCTTGAATTTGTTCTTCTTGTAATCCCCAGAACTTTCCTCTAATCACACTTAAAATATTGTAAAAATCCACATCCATTCCAACCAATTTGGTTGCATCTTTATCCGCATAATTTTTCATCGCACTAGCTAAATGTTGAATTAAAATTTTATCAAAATATGTATCAAAAATTTGTATATCTTTTCTCTCACTGTATAATGCTGCAGCCTTTACAATTTCTTCACCGAATTGTACTGAATTCAAGCTTGCAACTGTCTCTTCAAGATCTTTTGCAACTAATGCCTTAATGACAATGTCTCTTTGTTTGATTAATTCCTCGGCATGAAGATTTATGTGAGTTTCAATTTCTTCTTGGGACTTTCCTAACACTTTTCCTTTCAGAATTGATTTCAAATTAGAAACAATGAATTTCATATAATATGCGTCTAAAACACCAGAATTACCTACTGATTTTGCAATGGAATAATGTGTATCTGCTAGATGACTTCTTAGAGCCGATTCAATACCTTGTGATGTATATGGTTTTTGTATCTCTGCTACAGAATCACCATAAATTGTATTTTTGATCCTAGTCACTAATTCATCAAGATCCCTTGATTCTGCTAGTGTTTGAAAATCAGATCTTTTTAATAATTTACCTCGCTTACTATATGATTTTACAGAGGCATAGACATTTTTTGATCCACTCATTTAGATAAATCTCAATAGATAACCGATTTTAATGTTTGGCGATCCCTTCCTAAAAATATGATTTTAAGTAATTTCATTGAGAAATCTAATGGCTTCTTCTTTATCTTGCTTTGATAGTTTCAAAAAGGCCTCCAAAATCTCCTTTTGAATCATTAAAGACTCGTCAGAAATATCCTTAAGTTTTGAAAGATCAAATGGGAGTAAATCTTTGATTTTATTATCACAAAATGCCTTGACATATTTTTGAAAAATTGAATATGTAAAATTTGGACTAGTCTCTGATAGACTTGTAATGATTCTTTCATACTCTTTTTCCTTTGAATCAGACTTTGAAAAAAATTCTTTTAGTAGTTTCTCTAGATTTTTGACCTCACTTATGGATAATGCAACTAGTACTCCTTTTTTTGTTAGATTATAATATGGAATTCCCTTTTCTTGAAGCGCCTTTGGGCCACGTCTCAAAGGTAATCTTCCACCTTCTTCAGCAATTTCCAAAGGAATCAAAATTTCATCCATATCTCGAAAAATTCCAGAATAGATATTTTTCCAGGCAATGCCTTGTCTCTTTGCAATCCTCTGAGAAATTCCTGTTCTTGTTCTTTCAGCTGGATTAGCATTACTAGCCAATATTGTGATAATTGCTCGTTGTCTATTAGCCTCTCCTGTAAGTTCTCCTTTTATCTTAAATGTATCAAAAATTGATAATTGTGTGTCTGATTTTGTCTTCATTTAATCACCATATGACATAATTTTCATTTTCTATGATATTATCAGAATAAACTAAAATATAATAATTTACATTTTTACCAGTTTTTGCATCTTCAACCCTTAAATAATTTTCAATTTCGATTAATTTAATGAATTCTAGGAATCGCAAGTATGCTCTATTACTTGTGGTCGCAGCAGTAGCCATTACAGCAACAAGTGCAATGTCACAGGCATTTGCACAAAGTGCTAATGATGGTATGGATGGATACGTAAAAGGAACTAGTGGAATTTACACTGGCAATCCTAACGAATGTTGGTACGATGGTGGCGAAGGTAACATGTTACCCTGTAAAATTGATACAGGTGCTTCAGCATGGATGCTATCAGCTACATCATTGGTACTTCTCATGACGCCCGGAGTCGGGTTCTTTTATGGCGGTTTAGCCAGATCAAAGAACGTCGTCAACGTACTTGGTATGACCATTATTGTTATGGGTCTAATGTCAGTACAATGGGTTCTATGGGGATATTCCCTAGCATTTGGTCCAATTGATAGTGATGCAAACATGTACATGGGATCTCTTGAATATGTTGGTTTCAACGAAGTTTCACCTTGGGCTCCACTAGGAGCACCAACTGCATGTTCTGATACAAGATTTGCAGCAGGTCCAGGTGAAGTATGTAGCGACAATTGGACAGGAGGAGTTTCACATCAGTTATTCGCAATGTTCCAAGCAACATTCGCAATTATTACACCAGCTCTAATCATTGGTGGATTAATTGACAGAATAAAGTTCAGTGCGTTAATAATCTTCATACTCCTATGGGCTACCTTCGTTTACGATCCAGTTGCACACTGGGTTTGGGGCGGAGGTTACATTGGAGGAGGCGCAATAGATCTTAATCCAGATCTAGCTCCATCATACGGATTAGACTTTGCTGGTGGTACTGTAGTACACATTACTTCAGGATTCTCTGCATTAGCAGGTGCCTTAGTCCTTGGCAGAAGACTTGGATATGGTAAGGTACCAATGGAACCACACAACATACCAATGGTAATACTAGGAGCATCATTGCTCTGGTTTGGATGGTTTGGTTTTAACGCAGGAAGTGAAGTAGGAGTCGACGGCGTTACTGTAAGCGCATGGACTGTTACAAATACAGCAACAGGTATGGCTGCTATCACTTGGGTCTTGATGTCATGGGCACATACAGGAAAACCAAGTGTTATAGGAGCTGCATCAGGTGCAGTAGCAGGATTGGTCGCAATCACCCCAGCTTCAGGTTGGGTTGGTCCAATGGCTTCGATTATAATCGGTATTGCAGCTGGAACAGTTTGTTATGCAGCTGTAGCATTCAAGAACGCACGCAAATGGGACGACGCATTAGATGTATGGGGAGTACACGGAATGGGTGGTCTTACAGGTGCAGTTTTGACTGGTACATTAGCTAGTCCACACATTTGGGATACCGGTGACGGTATCGGCGCATGGACTGGTACTGCAGAAGGAATGGAACAGCAAGCAATTAACATCATTGCTGCAGCTATATCAATAGGCTATGCATTTGGTGTTACCATTGTAATCCTCAAAATAATGGATGCCGTTTGGCCTGGCGGAATCAGAGTCACTCCTAAAGAAGAGGAGATTGGTCTTGATTTGGCACAGCACGGAGAAAGAGCATACGTTAACGAATAAGGAAAATTCCCTTTTCTTTTCTTTTTATTATTCAAACCAAATAGATTTACATTTGTTAACTTTTATTTGATCATGATAATTTCTACAACAAACCTTAATTCAATTCTAAATAATTCAAATATTGTAATAATTGATACACGTTCTTTCAAGGAATACTCAGAAGGTCATATTCCCAGAGCTGTAAATCTGGATCTGTTTGCATTTCACTGGATTGATACAACTAAGGAAGGAATTGAAAATTTTAATAGACAAATTGAAATGCTTTTTTCATTTGTTGGAATTACTCCGGAAAAAAAAGTTGTATTTTATGATGAGGTCTCTGGTATGCTAGCTGCAAGAGGTGTTTGGATGTTGATGTATTTTTCACATCCAGATGTATCTATATTAGATGGCGGAATGAAAAAATGGAAACAAGAAAATCTTCCACTTGAAACAAAATTAAATAGTTTCAAACCTGCCAAATTTTCTGGAAAAATTAATCCAGAAATTATCTCTGGATTTGAATATCTAAATGATAATCTCAATCATCTCAAAATACTCGATGCAAGATCACAAGGAGAATTCAATGGAAGTGTAATCCGAGCAGCTCAAACAGGACATATTCCACACGCTATAAACATAGATTGGAATCTTAATCTCAATGAAGATGGAACTTTCAAAAATGATGAGGAATTGTCAAAATTATATGATATTCCGAAAAACTCTGAAATTGTAACTTATTGTCAAGGAGCGTATCGTGCTGCCAATACATTTCTTGTATTAAAAAAACTCGGTTTTGAAAATGTACGTGTCTATCTAGGTTCATGGGGAGAATGGGGAAATAAATTAGATCTACCCGTAGAAAGCAATTAATTTTGTATTCCAAACTATGGTTGGATTTTTTGGTTGCATAAAACTAGAAAAAACTAAGAACTGATTTTTATTATTGCAAAAATAGCAAATCCAAGCATAATAAGTGCTGGAACAAGTGTTATCACAAATTCTTTCGACATGTTCAGTGTAATTTACACTTGGTATTATTTGTTAACTTCTAATATTTACTTAATGATTTTACTTAACTAGAAAATTTTGTTATTTTTTATTCTTCCACGAAAATGAATTATAGACCATCTCTGGAACTAGTTGTTTGAATGGCTGTGAACCTCCATAATACCATTTTGTAAAGAATTCATAAAGATGAAGTCTAAGAGATTGAATGTAAACAATCAAACCTTCAATCATCATAATTCCTATTTGTCCACCGACAATAAGTACAAGTGCAGTTGGGGAATTAAGTCCACCCATAGATTCATAGGCTTTGTTAACAGTAAGCAATAATGCTGCATGGACTAATAACATAATTCCTATTCGAGCATAACTGATAGTATGTGCTAAACATTCAATTGATTTTCCAAGGAAAACTTCCATTATCACACTTACTATATCTCCCCCAGCATCTGGGTGTTTTTTGTTATGTTTTAGTCCACCAACTATCATCATCGCCATAGCTGCAATTATAATAATCACTGCAATTCTAACAACCAACCAAACAACTGCCCAATCTCCAACAATTACAGTAATCCATGGAACCGCCTCTGTATGAATTTTAGAATACATATTCATGACATCATATCCAGAACCTATGGCTCCCATCATTACTGCAAACACTCCTAACCACATGAATAAATTGGGAATAGCTTCAAAAATCATCGTGTCTTTGTCACCTGTTCTCCAATAATTATGAATACGTAGAATGAAAGCCCATCCTAAATGAATAACTCCTAAGAAAATCGATACTTTAAGAATCATGATTACTTGTTCAAATGTTAGCTCTGATACACTGATAATCCCTATCAACCAATCAATTGAATGAAGTGGACCTCCTTCATGCAATAAGGATTCAAACACTGCAAAGTGTTCTAAATGAAAACCAAATGCTTCACCCTGAAAAACTCCTGCAATCGCACCTGCACCACCAGATATAGCCAACAACATTCCCCATCTTGAAAGGTTTCCCTGGCCTTTGAACTTGAATAAGAGACCTAATCCCATTAGTAATAATCCATGACCTAAATCTGCAAACATTAATCCATAAAAGATAGGCCACATAAGTGCAATCATCCATGTTGGATCAAATTCTCCTCGTTTAGGAATTCCTTGACTATCAGTAATTACTTCAAATGTTTTAACCCATCTAGGATTATCTAAATGAACAGGGGGATCTGTAGAAATTTCTTGAACTTTTATTTCTTCAGTTATTGATGTCCATTGGTTAGTTATTTGTTTGAATTTTTTTTCCATTTTTTTGGGAATAAATCCCTGTATAACTGCAAAATTTTTAGTACCACCTGGCTTACGCAATGTTTCAAGAACTTCTTTTACTACAAAAGCATTTTCATGTAGTGCTAGAATTTCGCCGCGAATTTTGTGAGTGATAGCAGAAATTTCTTTTGAGATTGATTTCTGTTTATCTGAAAGCTCTTTTATTTTTGATTCTGCCAAAGAGTATGCTTCACTTGGAATCTGCGGAAATCCTTTAGGGATACTAAAAGGATTAGAATTGAGAGCTCGCATTACTTTGAGAATTTTAACTGAATCATCTGAATCCGATATTATTATGATAGCTAATTTTTCTTTCGATTCTAAATCATACTTAAAAATTGGTATATTTTCTAATAATCGTTCCATTTCACCATAATCAGAAGAATTAATAACAAATAGATTGGTATAAAAGTGATTCATTAGTCCAAAATTGCTTAGATCTATATTCAACTTGTTTGCAACTTTTAATGTATCCTTTAACGTTCTGTATTCTTCTAAGGAGTAATTGATATCTGCATTTTCTTTCAACATTGTTGCTACTTTACTAATTATATCTGGAGTTTTCTCCAGATCAGTAATCATATTCTCGATCTCATCAATCTCATATTTTTTCTTTTTAAACACAGTACCTTTGAAAAGGATCTCTATTATTCCAACCCGTAGAGGAATTCTCAATCCTTTAATTATTTCTTCAATGAATTGATGTACTTTTTGTGCTCTAAGAAGAAGATCGTCAACTTCAGGAGTTATAGTTTCATTTTCCATATCCAATTTATGAAACCATTCAAATTCTGCAAGACGTGATATAGCTTTTGGCGATTCAATTCTTGGAAGTATAACACTTCCAATTAGAAGTTCTGCAACAGTCACATTTTCAAAGACTATTACTACATTTTAATATCTTTCTACGTTTAAATCAATAATTCCGATAGACATTTACGAATTACTGCTAATATTAAATAAGACTAAAAAAATATTTCATTAACTTCACAACATTAAAATCTATAATTAATCCACGCCTAATATTGAATGACTCTTTATTAGCTAAATCTATTGATAAAATTCTAGAAAAAACAGAAAAAGAAATCCTTGTAAACCTCGAAAATTCATTTTCCGACGCTAAACAAACACTATATGATTCAATTCCTAAACTTGAACAAGAATTTGATAAAATTATTTCAGATGGTAAAAAAGAAGCAGATAAGATCGAAAAACAGATCATTGGGAGCTCTGATCTTGAGGTAAGAAATAAACAACTTTTAGCATTAGAAGAAGCAATCGATAAAGTTTTCACAAAGGCACTAGATCAAATTGCAAATACAGACCGCAGTGGCGATTATTCTAATCTAATCAAGACTTTATTAGATGAATCAACTAAAATTTTAGGTACAACTAAAGTAATAGTTAGTACCAATTCCAAAGATAAAGACCTAGTACAATCTTTATTATCTAAATATCTTGGTGCCGAATTATCTTCTCAAACAATTAATTGTCTAGGTGGTGTTATAGTAAAATCAAAAGATGGTGCAATGAAATTTGATAATACTCTTGATGCAAGAATTCAACGTCTGAAGCCTTTAATAAGGAAACAAATTTCATCAAAATTCGGGGTAGGTAACTGATATGGCAGCTAAAGGTAGAATTGTTTGGGTAAGCGGTCCAGCAGTTAGGGCTGATGGAATGTCTGACGCAAAAATGTATGAGACAGTCGTTGTTGGCAACTCAAAATTAGTAGGCGAAGTTATTCGTCTAACTGGCGATGTTGCATTTATTCAAGTTTACGAATCTACAAGTGGACTAAAACCAGGCGAACCAGTTGTTGGTACAGGAAACCCACTAAGTGTTTTATTAGGTCCAGGTATTATTGGACAAATTTACGATGGAATTCAAAGACCATTAAAAGAATTATCAAAAGTTTCTGGTTCATTCATTGGCAAAGGCATCACGACAACTCCTGTAGATATGACAAAAAAATATCATTTTGTACCAACTGTAAGTAACGGTGATCAAGTTGAAGCAGGAAATGTCATTGGTACTGTTCAAGAGACAGACCTTATTGAGAACTCTATTATGGTTCCACCGGATCATCCTGGTGGAAAGATCTCAAATATGGTAAGTGAAGGAGATTACAATCTAGAAACCGTACTAGCTACTACTGAAAAAGATGGACAAACAAATTCTCTTAAAATGTATCACAGATGGCCTGTTAGAAAACCACGACCATACAAAAATAGATACGATCCAACAGTTCCACTTATTACAGGACAACGTGTTATTGATACATTTTTCCCAATCGCAAAAGGTGGTACTGGTTCTATTCCAGGTGCATTTGGAACAGGAAAGACAGTTACATTACACCAAATTGCAAAATGGGCTGATTCACAAGTTGTAGTTTACATCGGATGTGGTGAAAGAGGAAACGAAATGACTGAAGTACTTGTTGAATTTCCACATCTCAAAGATCCACGCAGTGGCAAACCACTTATGGATAGAACAGTTTTGGTTGCAA
>CAYYXT010000018.1:0-27543 GCA_964475825.1 uncultured Nitrosopumilaceae archaeon
CTCTTCCAACTAGCATATGCCAGGATGTTAAAAGAGTCATAGAAGCAGCTGCTGCAGAATCATATGTAACATTATCAGGAATTTTTACAACATTAACTTCTGGCAAATGTGTAACTTCACAGTATCCTCCCCAAAGTGGACCAGTTTCAAATCCCCAAATTTTTCTCTGTTTGCAATCATATTCTCTCCCACTAGTGCATGATTTGCAGATTCGGCATGACATGTTTCCATGAGAAACAACTCTATCACCGATTTTGATATTCTTTACATCTTCACCTATTGCAATTACTTCACCTGCAGCATCTGTACCTGATATGTGAGGCAAAGGTACAGCCAGAGGCTTTCCCCTCATTCCCCAAATATCATCATAATTCAGAGATGCACTTTTTACTTTGAAAATAACTTCATCGTGTTTTGGTTCAGGTTCAGGAATGTCTTTAATTTTTAAAATTTTAGAAAAATCATCATCGGTAGTATATTTATCATATACTAGGGCTCTCATGATTGTTTTGAACTTTTTCTGGTTATATGATTTGCCAAGAATACCTTAAACCACAAACAATTATAATCATAACACCAAAAAACACAGCATGTCTGAAATTGCTGCATTTCCTGGAGATAAAATAGCATCAATTGAAGAATATGAAGCAGGGTACAATACTTTTGACGATGGAGACATGGTTCGTGCAGCAACTGTAGGTAAGACAGATCTCAATAAAGAAACACGAGTTGCAAACATAAAGCATCCAAAGATGATATCTATTCCAAAAGTCGGAGATATCATAATAGGAACGGTAGCTGCAGTTATGTCTTCTATGATAGCAGTATCAATTGATTACATTAATGGTAAACCAACAACATCAAAAGTTGAATGCATTTGTTCAACAAGAAATCTTAGAAAAAAGAATGTGGCTTTGGTAAACGATATTGTTACATTAAAGATTCTAAATCACCTAAATGGCACGATTCATGCAGCAATTGAGGAACCACACTTGGGTGTATTATTTACAAAATGTAGAAAGTGTGGTGGAAAAGTAGTCCAAATGCGTGATGCCATAAAATGTACAGAATGTGCTTGGATTGATGAAAGAAAACTTTCAACAAATTTTGGTAACAGTGATTTCGTAAAGCTGAGAGAGTAAGAAATGATACGTGTTTCGTTCCAAGGTGAACGAGGTGCATATAGTGAGGCAGCAGCTAGAGCATTTTTCAACATAGAAATTCAAACAGCCCCCCTTCCAACCTTTGCAGAAGTTTTAGAAAATACTACACTAGACAAAACAGAGTATTCTATTTTACCGGTAGAAAATTCATTGGAAGGTAGTGTCGGAGAGAGTTATGATTTGTTGTATTCAACATCACTTAATGCCATAGGTGAAATTTATCATAGAATTGAACATTGTTTGATAGGAAACGGAACTTTGGAAGAGATAGATACTGTGTATTCTCATCCGCAAGCATTAGGACAGTGCAGAAACTTTATTGAAAAACATAACATGAAAACAGTTCCCACATATGACACAGCGGGAAGTGTGAAAATTATCAAAGAATTAAACAAAAAAAACGTAGCATGTATTGCCAGTAAGGATGCATCAGAGATTTACAATGTGCCTGTAATATCAGAAGGCATTGCAAATAATTTGAACAATTATACTAGATTTTTGATATTATCAAAAAACAACAAGGAAGAAACTGGAAAGGACAAGACATCGATAATTTTTTCCATAAAGCATGAACCTGGTTCTCTTCACAGAATCATAGAAAATTTTCATAATTACAATGTCAATTTAACTAAAATTGAGTCACGACCAACCAAGACAAATACTTGGGAGTATAATTTCTACGTAGATTTTGAAGGTCATGCAAAAAATCCAAGAATTGCAGAGATGTTAGAGAAAATTAATCACGAGACACTATTCATGAAAATCCTAGGATCCTATCCTTCAGCAAAACTAAACTAGAATCCTTTTGGCTTTCTTAAAGTAAAGCCCATACTAAATCCAATAATTATCATACCTGAAATAATAACCATCATATGAAACGGAAACCAAATAGGATCAACTGTTATTTCCAATGTTGCCTCTACTTTTAATTCAGAAGAACCGGTATTTTGAAGATTTATTACAGTTATACCATCTTTTAGATGAGTCCAGTCCAAAGTGACTTCTTTAGTATGAGATGTTTTTGGTATTTGAAGACCATCACCAGGACTAGATAATTTAAGATCAAATTTCTCTCCTGTAATCTTCATATGCTGTTGTGCATGTTCATTTGCAGTAATTTGATATGAAGTAGATTCTCCTACTGCAAATGTTTCATTTACTTGCATTGTTTGCAACCCAATATCAGAAATTAAAGAATAGATTCCAATTGCAATAATAGCGCTACCTACAATAATTCCAATAATAGTTCTCTTTGATAACATAAAAGAATGATTTGTGATACTGCTTAAAAAATTAACTACATCAAAGATACATCATGTGGTTGACTTTCAGCAAATCCAGCCCTAGACATTTTGATAAATTCTGCATTTGCTTGCATTTGTGGAATTGTGTGCGCTCCACAATAACTCAATCCTGAACGTACACCACCAGTTAATTGTTTTAGAATATCAGTTACGGTTCCTTTGTATGGAACCATTGCTTCAACGCCTTCTGCAACATAGTCATTAAGATCTTCATCAAATGAGATAGAACCAGTTTCTTTTGATTTTCTTCCCAAAGATGCTCCAAGTGAGGCCATTCCACGATATATCTTAAAACGCTTACCATTTTTTGTCAATACAGTTCCTGGTGATTCATCAGTTCCTCCAAGCATACTACCTACCATCACAGAAGATGCACCTGCAGCCAATGCTTTAGTGGCATCACCAGAAGTTCTGGTTCCACCATCAGAAATAATTGGAATGCCGTAATCTTTTCCAATCTTGGCACAGTCCAATACTGCTGTTAATTGTGGTACTCCAGAACCAGTAATTACTCTAGTAATACAAATTGAGCCAGAACCTACACCGACCTTAACTGCGTCTACTCCCGCTTTGATTAGATCCTCGGCACCTTGTGCAGTTGCAATATTTCCAGCAATTAATTCACATTTAGGAAACGCCTTTTTGATATTACGAATTGTACTAATTGCATTTTCACTATGACCATGAGCGATATCAACAACTAGTACATCTACATCTGCTTCTAACAAGGACTCTGTTCTTTCCATAAAATCTCCCTTTACACCCACAGCAGCTCCAACAAGAGGTCTTCCTTTCTTATCTTTTGATGCAGAAGGATAGTCCTCGATATTTGTAATGTCTTTGCTTGTAATTAGACCTTTAATGAAACCGGATTCATCAGTTATTGGTAGTTTTTCAATCCTGTGTTTATGCAAAATTTTCTTGGCTTCATCCAAGCTCACACCAGGTTTAGCGGTTACAACATCTTTTGTCATAACATCTTTGATAAGATGAGTAGTGTCAGTTTCAAATAATAAATCTCTATCAGTAACTATTCCAACCAATTTAGAATTAGAATCAATAACTAAAAGGCCGGAAATTTCTTTTTCTTCAGCATAATTTATTGCATCGTGAACAGTTTTATCAAGATGAATAACATATGGATTTTCAATCATTACACTGCCAGATCTTTTTACTTTGAGAACTTCATTTGCTTGCTCTTTAATTGTCAAAAATCTGTGAATAATTCCTATTCCTCCAGCACGGGCCATGGCCACAGCCATGGCAGATTCAGTTACAGTATCCATATTTGCACTAACAAATGGAATGTTAATTGAGATATTACGTGATAATTTTGTGTTTAGATTGGTTTGAGATCTGCTAGTGATATCAGAATATTTGGGTACAAGAAGAACATCATCAAAAGTTAATCCTTCTTTGAATTCCAATGAAACCTTGTAAAGATGGTCAAATATGGATTATAAGCCTTTCTTCAAAATGTTAATGCCAAAGTTGTTGCCCCTGTCAAGTATGAGGCCTACTAGAATTTTTTTCTCGATTTAGGACATCAAACAATAGGATAATGGATATTGTGTACAGCAGGACTTGCAGTTTTTTCTATCATGTATTTTTTAACAAAGCATTACATACCAAAACAAGGTTATGGCATTAATCAGAAATTACAAATTTCGTCTGTATCCTAATAATTCCCAGGAAAAGATACTGCAAAACAATCTATCTGTTTGCCGTTGGGTCTACAACAAGTTTGTAGAACAAGCTCAAAAATCATTTCTCACCAGAAACGATATGAATTACATTTTAACAGAACTAAAACAATCAGAATCATGGCTTTACAACTACCATAGTAAAATGCTTCAAATGGTATCGACCAAATTGGAAGGGTCAGAAAAAGCCCTCATTGAACTAAATAAAAAGGGATGCAAGATAGGCACCATAAAATTTGCAAGATATAGTGAATATCGAACCTTCACATACAACCAATCAGGATACAAGCTAGAAACACATGGGGGTAAAACATTACTGCATCTCTCAAAGATTGGATATATAGAAATTAGAAAACATAGGGAAATTCCAGATAATGCAAACATAAAACAAGTAATAGTTACAAAATCAAAATCAGGTAAATGGCATGCATGTATAACATGTGATATTATGGAACCATTGTTCAACATTCCAAAAATTTCATTTACAAAAGCAGTTGGCATAGATGTTGGTATCAAAAGCTTTGTGTATGATTCAAATGGATATCAAACACCAAATCCATTAAATCTCAAAAAGATGTTAAAACCACTTGCAAGAATACAGAGAAAGATATCAAGGAGAAAGAAGGGATCAAACAATAGACTCAAGGCAATACGACACTTGCAGAGAATACATGAAAGAATAGCAAATAGAAGAAAAGACTTTCAGCATAAACTATCCACTCTATATGCTCAGAATAATGATGTTGTATTTGTAGAGAAACTGGAAAAACTAAACATGGTAAAAAACCACAAATTAGCAAGAAGTATAATGGATTCAAGTTGGGGCACATTTTTGCAAAAATTGGAATACAAGTGCAAACTGTTAGTTGAAGTGTCAGCTAAAAATACAACCATAGATTGTTCAAGATGTGGCAGTAAGGTGCCAAAAAATCTAGCTGTGAGAATTCACAGATGCAACAAGTGTAATCTGGTGATTGATAGAGATTACAACGCAAGCATTAACATCTTGCAAAAAGGATTAAAAATATTTAATCAAAATAAATTACCGCAGGAACTGCGGGAAGTAACGCCTGTAGAGATCTCAATGAGGTCTGTGAAGCAGGAAGAAGTCACTCAACTTGTTGGGTGGTAGTTCACAAGCCTTTGTGTCCTCTAGACAATTTTGATGTAATCGTAATAGCATCCTTTGTTTCTGCTACATTATGAGTGCGAATTATATCTGCACCGTTAAGAACAGATACAACCTCGGCAGCAAGAGATCCAAATAATCGATCGGATACATTTTCCTTTCCCAAAAGTTTTCCAATAAAGGATTTATTTGAAACGGAGATCAGAATTGGATATTGTTGTTTAATTGATTTTAAATTTTGAATAACAGATAGATCTCTTTCTAACCAATCAGATTTAATTTTTGTAAAAAAAGATCCCTTTCCAGATTTTCTAAAAAAACCAATAGCAGGATCCAAAACAATCTTACTGGATGGAATTCCAGCAATTTTAGCAATTTTTAGACTGTCTTTTAGAAGATTTTTAGTTGATTGTATATTGCCAACTACTGTTTTAGAATCAAATGCGCACAAAATAAGTGACGGTCTGTATTCTCTAATGACATCAATCATTTTATCATCATATTTCAATCCAGAAATGTCATTGATTATTTCAATCCCGTGTTCTAAAGCAGATTTTGCAACATTTGCTCTACATGTATCAATAGATATTGGAAGATTGGACACATTTTGAATAATCTGAATTGCATTTAGAATTCTTTGTGATTCTATTTTTTCAGATACTGATGTTGATAAATACGGTGCAGTTGACATTCCTCCAACATCAATAAAATCTGCTCCATCAATTTCCATTTGTTTTATTGTGTTTGTAATCTGTTGTTTTGTTATTTTGATTGATTTTTTATAAAATGACTCAGGACTAGTGTTTAAAATGCCCATTATTCGGACCGGATTTTTTCCTCCCACGCCTACATTTCCAAGCTTAGTCACATGATTTATCAGAAACCATACCAATTTGAGTCATATGGTGATTTCAGGTTGGAATAAAAGATATTCAGAGATTCTACATGAATTCAAATACAGTGAAAAACAAGATACAGAGTCAGCAATTATTTTGGATTCGATTTTAAGAAAAACTGTTTCTATTAAGAAAATCAATGAACAGGTAAAAGGAAAAACTGTTTTTGTTATAGGTGCAGGTCCATCATTGTCTTTAGCCATACCAGTATTGAAAAATTTTAAAAAAACAGTAAAAATTGTGGCAGATAGTGCAGTAAAACCATTAGTTGAAAATGGAATTAAACCAGATATTGTTGTTACTGACTTGGACGGGGATGAAGATTCGTTGATAAAAGTTGGAAAGACAAATTCAATTTTTGTTGTTCATGCACATGGAGATAATATTGCTAAATTATGTCTTGTAGAGAATTTTAAAAATTGTATTGGCACCACTCAATCAAAACCATTTAAAAACATACAAAATTTTGGAGGTTTCACTGATGGGGATAGAGCAGTTTTTCTTGCAAGTCATTTTGATGCAAAGAAAATTATTTTGTTTGGAATGGATTTTGGAAAAAAAATAGGAAAATATTCTCAAACAAAAGCAGTAGAGAAAAAAACCAAATTAAAGAAATTAAGAAAAGGCAAATCACTCTTAGAGTGGTTATCAGGAAAAACAAGATCGCAGTTATTTACAACATCAAGTCCAATCAGAGGATTTAAAAAGATATCCTATAGTGAACTCGATATTAAAATTATCTAGAATGCATTTAATACCCATATCCATATCAAAGAAATTATGAAATTCTCAGAGGAACAAATACGAGACATTGTTGCTATGAGGGATAGTTTGATCAAGCAAATTGACAAGCATCAAAATGCTATAGAATTGTTAGAAAAAAATCTGACAGTTTTAGATTTGGTATTAAAAGAATCTAGTTTTACAAAAGCTTCTGCTCTTAGTACAGTAAAAACTTCAGAACAATCTACAAAAATTCCAACTACATCTACTGAAAAATCAGAAGAAAGCTCAATTCCTATAACAAGTGGGAGTGATGGTAAAATTATTGCAAATGCTTACATCACACCTGATCAGGTTTCAATAGTTTTAGAAGACAGTATGGAAATAAACGCAGATACGCCGCCCTTCAAATCATTTTTTATTGATAGAATTATCGGAGAAATGAAGCGAAAAGACTCTGCAGAAGCAGAAAACGGCAAAATCCAAAAAGACTCAGTTATTGATTATATAATTAACAAAAATGGTTCAGATATTAGAGAAATAATTATCAAAAATTACAGGCAAAAAGAGAGGGTAAATGAAATAATTAACACCGCAGGTTGGTCACTTACACGTATGCTTGAAAACATCAAAAAGTGATTTTATGGATAAGATAGTAGTTTTAGATTTTGGGTCGCAGTATAGTCATTTGATTTGTAGAAGGATTAGAGAATTTTCCGTGTATGCAGAGCTTGTTCCTTTTGATATTAGTTTTGAGGAATTACAAAAATACAACCCTAAAGGAATAATTTTTTCTGGAGGTCCATCAAGTGTGTATAATTTAGATGCACCTGTTCCAGAAAATAAAATTTTTGATATGAATTTACCACTACTTGGAATTTGTTACGGACATCAATTAATTGTAAATAAATTTGGTGGTAAAGTAAAAAAAGCCAACAAAGAATATGGTTCATCGTTACTAACAATTGATAGTGATGAGGATCTCCTAAGCGGAGTTGGTGAATCAGTTAGGGCATGGATGAGTCATGGTGATGAAGCAGAACAAATTCCACCAGGATTCAGAGTGATAGGACATACTGAAAGTGCAAAGGCTGCGGCAATTGCATCAGAAGAAAAGTCAATTTATGGAATTCAGTTTCATCCGGAGGTTGTTCATACTGAACAAGGAACAGAAATTCTCAAGAATTTTGTTTTGAAAATTTGTGGCGCTAAACAAGATTGGACTATGGAAGGGTTTATCGATGCTGCGGTAGAAAAAATTTCAAAAATTGGAGGAAATGTCTTATGTGGTGTAAGTGGAGGAATAGATTCTACTGTAGCAGCTTTACTGATTCACAAAGCAATTGGCGATAGACAAAAGTGTGTTTTTGTAAATAATGGTCTTTTGCGATTAAATGAAGAAATAGAAATTGAAGAGATGTTCAAAAATAACTTTAATGTAAATTTTTCAGTAGTTGATGCTGCCCAAGTTTTTTTAGCCAAATTAAAAGGCGTGGAAGACCCTGAGAGAAAAAGAATGATCGTAGGTGAGGAGTTTATTCGTGTTTTTACTGAATTTGCAAAAAAGAATGGGCCTTTCAAATGGCTTGCACAGGGTACATTGTATCCAGATGTAATAGAGAGCGGAGTCTCAAAAGGTCCAGCTGCAGTAATAAAATCACATCATAACGTAGGTGGACTTCCAGATTGGCTTGATTTGGAAATATTGGAACCATTGCGTGATCTATACAAAGATGAAGTAAGAAAAATAGCTAAAATTTTAGGTGTTCCAGAGAAACTTTTCATGCGACATCCATTTCCAGGGCCTGGACTAGCTGTAAGGATAATTGGTGAAGTTACTCCAGCAAAACTACAGATAGCAAAAGTAGCAAGTAAGATTGTAGAAGATGAACTGATTGCAGCTGATCTTTATGGTAAAGTGTGGCAAGCATATGCAGCAGTAGGTGATGATAAAGCAGTGGGGGTGGTAGGAGATGAAAGAAAATATGGAAATATTGTAATGATCAGAGTAGTAGATTCTATTGATGCAATGACAGCAGATTGGACTAGATTACCACATGGATTACTAGAAAAAATCAGCAACAGAATTACAAATGAGGTAGAAGACGTAACATGGGTAACATATGCAATTTCAAGTAAACCTCCTGCGACAATTGAACCACAATAAAAAGGGAAATCCCCCTCTTATGAGTAAAAACAAGACACATACTAGAAAGAATTGAAGAGTATGATATGTGCATAGGATCAGATATTGATTCTACACAATTATTTCAAAAGTAATCCATTAATAATCAAATTTTTTTGAGATGGTTATGGGTTTTCACATATTTGATACGTATGTCAAATCAAAAAACGGGCACGTCATGCATTTTGATGTAATAACTGACAAAAACGATACAGAAAAAGCAATTACATTTGCAAAAGAATGGTTAAAAAGTATTGGAGAGAAAGATGCCAAAGTTACTACAGAAGAATGTAGGTTTTGTCATACGCAGTCTGTATCAGAAGAAATTGAAATTGAGATAATGACAAATGGTTATTTCATTGCAAAAATGGAAGGCTGTTCTGAATAAAATTTGAATAATCATGCATGCAATTTGGCTTACATTTTCTAAAAACGATAGAGAGTATCTAAAGAAGATCATTGATGAAATTTCAGAAAAATATCATGCTCCAAAATTTGAACCACATATTACAGTTTACGGATTGGTAGACTCAGAAATGAGCTTAATTGACAATATTGCTAAAGAAGTAACACTGAATTGTAATTCATTTTTGGTCAAAAAATCAGAAATTTTGCAATCTGATGAATTATGGAAGACGGTATACATAGAATTAAAAATGAATAGCCAGTTGGAATTGATTCATAAAAATCTTAAAAAACATTTTAAAAAAATTTCAAAATATGAATTTAACCCACACATCAGTCTAATTTATAAAATCTTGCCAATAGAAGAAAAAATCAAAATAATAAATGAATTAGATATTAAAAATGAATTTATAATAAACAATCTTGTTGTACAAAAATTTTTTCCAGATATAGAAAAATGGAAGATTGTAAAAGAATATAATTTAATTTGAAAAGTCATCAGTATGCCAAACTATCTTTACATGTTTACAAAATTCTGAATTTGAAGAAATAGTTCAGACTAGATTTTACAGTAATGCTGCACCAAAGACTCCAGCAGAATCACCTAATTTGTTTTTTAGAATTGGAGTATCAACTAAATCTGAAAAGACTTTGTGATATACTGAATATTTTCCTTCAGTATATAAAAAATCAATATTAGATAAACCACCTCCTAAAACTATTACATCAGGATCTAAAATATCAATTACATTTGCCAATCCGAATCCAAAGTTTTCCAAAAATTCATCCTTCCATTGTTTTGCCTTGGAATTCTCAAGATTTTGTATAATTTCAGGCATGTTTTGTGATTTTCCAGTCAGTTCTTTCCATCGTTTTTCTAATGCTGGACCACTAATGTATGTCTCAACACAACCTTGTTTTCCACAATAACAATTATTTCCATTTTGATGTAATGTATGATGCCCCCATTCTCCAGCTATATTGGTTCTACCTTGATGAATTTTTTCATCAATTACTATACCTCCACCTACACCAGTACCCATGATAACTCCAAAAACAACATCAAATTCTTTTGCAGCACCCATTGTAGACTCGGCTATTGCAAAACAATTTGCATCGTTTTCCATAGAGATTTTTTTATCTAGTTTGTTTTCTAAATCCTCTTTGAGTGGTTTTCCGATAAGACATTGAGTATTGCTATTTTTTATCAAACCAGTCTTTTTTGAAATTGCACCTGGAGTACAAATTCCCATAGAATAATCTTCAATGTTTTCTAAAAGATCTGTAGCCAGTGAATTAATTGCGTTTAGTATTTGTTCATAATCATTTTGTGGAGTTGGAACTCTTTTTCTTTGAATTGTGTTAAGATTTTCATCTAGCATAATTGCTTCTATTTTAGTTCCACCAAGATCTATTCCTAGTTTATACAACAATAACTTAATGAAAATGGGATTGCTTAAGTTTTAGCTAATATTGAAGATATTTATCGGCCGGATGCACCAGAAACGGAAATTACATCATCAATTCTAAGAATCATACAGGCAGCTTCTGTTGCAGATTTGATTATCTGTTCTTTTACTACAAGAGGTTCTACAACATCAATAGACAACATATCTGCAATCTTTGTATTTCTTGCATCAATTCCTGTCCATTTACGACCTTGATTGTGTTTTGCTCTAAGTGTAGCCATTGTATCAATAGGATCCATTCCTGCATTTTCTGCTATTGTGAGAGGAATGATCTCCAATGCCTCAGCATATTTTTTAATTGCAAGTTGTTCTCTACCATCAAAGCTATCTGCCCAGTCTTTTAGTTTAGATGCGGCATATGCTTCTGGTGCCCCGCCTCCTGCAACAATTTCTGGTTTTTCAATTACGTCTTTTACTACCATTAGAGAATCATGAATTGAACGGTCAACTTCATCGATAAGTCTTTGTGAACCACCTCGAATAAGCAAAGTTACAGATTGTGGATTTTTACATCCTTCAATAAACACCCATTTGTCGGATTCAACTTTCTTTTGATGAGCTAAATCAGCGGTACCAAGATCTTTTTCTGTAAGATCATCAAGATTAGAGATAACACGTCCTCCAGTAGCTTTGCCAAGTTTTATCATGTCACTTTCTTTAACACGTCTAACTGCCATAATACCATATTTTGCTAAATAGTGTTGTGCAATATCGTCAATTCCTTTTTGACAAATTAATACATTAACGCCAATATTGTGAAGTTTGTCAACCATTGTTTTGAGCATTCTATTTTCTTCTTCCAAAAACATTTGCATTTGTGTAGGATCAGTAATTCTTATTTCTGAACTCATCTCAGTCTTTTCAATTTCTAGTGCAGAATTTAAAAGTGCAATCCTTGCTTTCTCAATTTTAGTTGGCATGCCACTATGAACAACTTCCTTATCTAAAACAATGCCCTTGATAATTTGAGTATCGGTGATAGAACCGCCTGCTTTCTTTTCAACTTTAATATTTTCAAGATCAACAGAATATGTCTCTGCCTTCTTTATTGCAACTCTTAAGATTGCATCAACTACAACTTTGGAAAGTACATCACTATCTTCAGAGATTAATTTTGATTGCATACTGGTTGTGGCAATCTTGAGAAGGGTTTCTCTATCATCAGGCTTAATCTTTTTTGCCATTTCAGCGTAAATTTCTAGTGTCTTTTCAGCTGCTGCTTGATAACCTTCAATAATTACGGATGGGTGAACATCTTTTTTGAGAAGATCTTCTGCTCTAGCTAAAAGAGCACCTCCGAAAACTACTGATGAGGTAGTACCATCACCTACTTCATTATCAACTGTTTTTGCAATTTCGACCATCATTTTGGCAGCTGGGTGTTGAACGTCAATTTCTTTTAAGATGGTTGCACCATCATTTGTAATAGTAACATCGCCTAAGGAATCAACTAACATTTTATCCAAACCTCTTGGACCTAGACTGCTTCTAACTAATTCCGCGACTAGTTTGGCAGCAGCTATGTTGTTGTGTTGAGCATCTTTACCTTTTTGTTGTAATGCACTCTCTCTTAGAACTAAAACTGGTCCATTTGGTGTTTGTTGAATTGATGCCATTGAGATAAGCTACAATCCTTTGTATCCCCCTTTTTAACATTACTTAGTTGATTGGATTAATGTAAGATCGTCTCTTAACATCTACAATTCCTCCGGATAAGATACGAACTGATGGAAGAGCAAGAAATGGTAAGAAAAGTGGGATCAGATGTGGTCTTGAAAACTTACAGCCAGAATCTACAATCGAATTAGTGACTTGTTCAAAATTAGATAAAACTTTTTCAAATGAATCAGTAGAAATAATTCCCGCTAGTTGCAATGGTAGTGATGCAATAATTTTACCAGATTTTACTACAACTAGACCTCCCTGATTTTTTATAAGAGTATTTGCAGCAATTGACATATCAGAATCATTAGAGCCAATCACAATCATATCATTTTCATGAAAACTCCAAGTTGATGCAAACGCACCAATATCTGCTCCAAAATTTTCAAGAAACCCTATAGCATGTTTGTTAGTTCCATGAATTCTATCAAAAGCTGCTACTTTCCATACATCCTTATCTAAAGAAGTCAAAACATTTCCTTCTTTAGTAAATAATTCTGCCGAGCCCAATTTCGTTATAATTTCAGTTTGCATAAAAATGGTATTTGCAAGAATACTTTTCTTTTTTGATGCAATACCAAAATCTTTGGGAGAGAGTTCTTTTAGTTTGACTGTTTTTTTTATCCATGAAGAAATTGTTTTTTTCTTTATTGAGGTAACAATACTTCCATTTGAAACAACTAGTTTTCCACCTACAAAGACTTTGTTGGGTTTAATGGATTTCAAGTCATCAAAAATTAAAATATCTGCAAGTTTTCCTGGTGCAATACCACCCAAATCTTTACTCATGTTGTAATAATCAAAGCAGTTTTTTGAAGCCATTGAAATAGCATCAATTAGTTTTAGACCAAGTTTGATGGATTCTCTAACACAGTGATCGATATGACCATACTTTACAATATCTGTAGGATCAAGTCCATCAGAACAAAACATCAATCTGTCAAGACTTGTTCCATGAGATAATACACTTGGAATAATTTCTTTCAAATCACGCCTAATTGATCCTTCTCTCATCATAATCCACATGCCTAGACGCAATCTTTCTAAGACCTGATCAAAATTGACAGGTTCATGACATGACAAGATTCCAGACGCGACGTATGCGTTAAGTTTTTTTTCACTGGCTCCAGCAGTATGTCCATTAATTATGCAGTCACCTTCTAACATAGCAGATAGCGACTTCATTGTTTTAGGATCTCGAAGTGTCACTTTGGTCCATGAAAAAACTTCGCCCAGTCCTAGAACATGAGGGTGTTTGATTGCTAATTTTTCTTGTGATAATGATAAAAATTTGCTATGACTAAATTTTCCATCAACAGGAAGACCACCTGGAACAACTTGAAATATTCGAATTGGTAGATCTTCGCCAAGTTTTAGAAATTCTTGAAATCCTTTGTAACCAGATACACTGACAATATCTATTGGATCTGAGAAAAGTGATGTTACTCCACATAGAAGGGATTTTTTTGCAAGTTCGGAAGGTAAGACAAATTGATCAATGTGTAAATGTGGATCAGCAAAACCTGGTCCTACATATTTTTCCTTGACATCAATGATAGTTGTTTTTGTTCCAATTGTATGTCCTGCGTCTGGACCAACATATGCAATTCTATCACTAACTATTGCAATCTGAATTTTTGGAATGATCTCTCTAGTGTAAACGGATAGTAAAGAGCAGTTTTTTAAGACGAGATCTGCTTTTTTGTCACCCATTGCCACTGAATTTAATGAAGAAATCGAATTCGCTAGGCTCGAAGTCACAAATTTTCTTGTACTTTGCACCTATTATAGATTCAATACTTAAATTACCGTTGAAGTGGTTTTTTTGATATGAACATACCCAAGGTCATCCGCAAGTATTGTGCCAAATGTAAAGCACATACTGAACAGAAGGTCTCCATATACAAGGCTGGGAAAAGAAGAGGTTCTGCAAGAGGAGAACGCAGACATGCGGAACGTAAACGAGGGTATGGTGGACAAAAATTCCCAAAACTTGCAAAGCCTGCAAAAGTTACAAAGAAAGTTACTCCAATTATGACATGCATGGTATGCAAAAAGAAATACAATAAACCAGGCATTAGAATTAAGAAATTTGAGTTGGTGGCAGCATGAAAAAAGATCATATTGAAATTCCAAAGCCATCAAGTAAGTTCCAGAAAGTTAACTGTAATGAATGTGGTGAGTTACAAGTAGTATATTCTCATGCATCACAAACTGTTGTATGCAATTCTTGTGGCAACAATATTGCTGAACCAACTGGTTCTAAAGCAAAGATTAATGGAAAAATCTCAGGTAGCGCTGAGTAAATCATAGTCTTGTTTTGTGTTTAGATTAAAAGCGATTCTTTTATCATCAAGTATTATAAATTTCTCAGATATGTTTTCTAGTATTGAAATATTTTTTGCGTTTACTAATGAAATTCCCGTATAGCAGCATTGTTGATTCTCAAAATTGAGCCAATAAGTAGAAGAAAGATGTAATGATTCCAGGAATTTTTTTGTAACAAGAATCGTAGTCCAAATATTTTCTGAATTGCATTGATTTACAATGTTTTTGATAATATCTCCATCTAAAAACGGCAAATCAGCAGAGGTAATCAAAACAAAATCATTTAATGATTTGAGAACTAAATTAAGATCTTCAACATAACCATCACCTGGAGTATTAAAGAGATCAACATTGTTTTCTTCTAACAATTTCTTTGTTTTTGGTGAATTAGAACTTGTAATTGCTAATATTTTTGAAAAGCATTTAGAATTTACTAGGGCATCAATTACATGAAGAACTACAGGTTTTTTATATTTTAAAAGTAGTTTTTCTCCAGCCAATCTCATTCGGCTTCCTTTGCCACCTGCCATCACAATACCAATCATACTGAAACAAAGATTAGAAGAGATGCTAATCGAGTCAATTCGTTTGTAGCACCCAATACATCTCCTGTAATTCCTCCAAAGCTACGAGCAGTCAAGACAACTAGGAATATGGTCAATGTCACACCTACTCCAAATAAGAGTAATCCTGTGGTACCACCAAGAACAATCAATGGGATTAGAGTGATGACAGTTGCCAATATCAATTTCTTTTTATTTTTCATCAGCTCAACAAATGGTGAATTTGAGCCTAAAGATGCAGATTTTCCAATACTTGCCATCAAAACCATTGAAAATTTTGCAAATATTTCACTAAGTAAAATTGCCAAGAATAACTGATACCCTGTAGATAACGAGATTGCTATTATCAATCCTACAATATACAATACTATTGCAACTATTCCTGCAGAACCAGTAGAAAGATCTTTCATTGCTGCAAGTTTTTTTTCTTTTGTTCCCTTTACCATCAAGCCATCAGCAAAATCTGCTAGACCATCAGTGTGATGTATGCCAGTAAGTATTGCAAATGAAGCAACAACTAACAAACTTACTATCAATGGATCTAAAAATAATGAAAGCCCAAATCCTATTGAACCAACAATCAAGCCGATTACAATTCCTACAATTGGAAAAACATACATGTATTTTGCAATTGTTTCAAGATTTGAATTACTAGTTGGGATAATAGTCAGAAATGAAAAGACAGAGCCAATTTCTTTAAACATGAATCCACCATCCTAAATAAGATAAAAGTAAAAGAATTGGAACGACTATAATTCCACAAAACAATATTGAGGTAACTTTCATTATTGAAATAGCTGATTTCACATGATCTTTGGTAAATGAAATGTTTCCATCACCAAGTGAATAGTGATCAATCTTTTCAAATTTTGCTCCTAATGCTCCTGCAATAGCTGCCATAGGATATCCAGCATTAGGACTTTTAGTTTTTCTTCCATCGCGAATCATTATTTCATAAGATTTTCTCCAATCATTTCCAAGAATCATAGCACTAAGTATCATGATAAATCCCGTTAGTCTTGATGGAATGTAATTCAAAATTTTGTCACAGTTTGCTCCAAACCACCCAACATTTTTGAAAATATCTGTCTTGTATCCAATCATAGAATCTGCAGTATTGATTACTCGATAAACAAACGCTCCTGGTAAACCAAAAATTGCAAAGTAGAAAAGAGGTCCTGTTATACCATCTACAGTATTTTCACTGATGCTCTCTAATACGCCTGAAAATACGTGGTTTTTGTCAAGATTCGTGGTATTTCGCTTTACAATCATGGATAAATTATCTCTGGCAGAAGAGATGTTGTTTTGTTCTAGGGCAATTACTACAGCAAGGGCGTGTCTTTCCATTCCTTTTATTGCTATAGTTGTCTTTAGTAATACACTACCTACAATTACTGAAATTATAATGTATATGTAATCCACAGTAATTAATTTAATTCCAATATCTAGAAATATCATTAAAGACACAACAATTCCGCTAGAAATCAAAATGATGAAGATACCTCCAAGTTTTTCTAAATTTTCTGATGAATTTTTTGTATGTGGAGTTAATTTTGCAATCAGAGAACCCATCCAAGCAGTTGGATGAAACTTGTTTCTCGGATCTCCCACTGCAAAATCTAATACAAGTGCAAAAAATACTACTAGTATTGATTCAGCTATCAACTTATCATTCTCTCTATTTCTATAATATTCAAATTTGAATTTACTAATTTACTAAGCTTGTCAATCTCACTTTCTATTTTATCTAGATTTTTCTTATTCCAAGTAATATTCTTTGCTTTGCCCCCCAATGAATCTTCTTCAGGTAGATCTAAGTCAATCATTGGTATTGTACCTAATACTGGACGTTTTGTTATTTCTTTAATTTTTTTAAAACCTGGTTTAAGAATATTGATATCGCCTCGAAATTTATTGATAACAAAACCTTTGATTAATTTTTGATGTCTTTTATCTAAAAGGGACATAGTACCAACAATACTAGCAAATGAACCTCCTCTATCGATATCCGTAATTAGTAATACTGGAGAATTAGCTATTTCTGCCATTTTCATATTTGCTATATCAGATTTTTCTAAATTAATTTCAGTTGGTGATCCAGCTCCTTCTAAAATAACAAGATCATAATTTTTTTGAAGAGATTTGAGTGATTTTGTAGCAATATTCAGTCCTTGAGTTTGTACAAATTTTTGGTAATATTCAGTGGCATGCATTTTCTTGAATAGTTTTCCATTGAGGTATACATTACTATAGTAATTGCCAAGAGGTTTTAGAAGAATTGGATTTAGATCAGGAGTGATTTCACATCGGGCAGCTATTGCCTGTATGGCCTGAGCTCTAGATATTTCAAAATCTTTTGTTTTGTAGGCGTAATTTGACATATTTTGAGATTTAAACGGTGCTACTGAAAATCCCTTATCTGCAAAAATTCTACACAGTGCTACAACTAGAGTTGTTTTACCAGATCCTGATGACGTACCTTGAATCATTAACGATTTCATAGTCTCTCCAAAGCTTTGATTAATTTTTCATTTTCTTTTCTTGTCTTTACAGCAATCCGAATGTAATTATCATTTAAGCCACGAATTGTACTACAGTCACGAATTAGAATTTTCTTTTCAAGTAATTTTTTTTGCAATATTTTTGATTTCATTTTTGTTTTTATTAAAATAAAATTTGTCGAAGTAGCAGTACATTGAAAACCTTTTAGTTTAGAAATATAATTAATTAGATAAAATGATTCTTTTTTAATTATTTTTTTTACTTTAGCTAAATAAAATGAATGTGAAATAGCAACAGATGCTGCTTGTTGTGCTAATCCCGAAACATTCCAAGGGATTTTTATTTTGTTTAAAACAGAAATCATTTGTTTTGATCCTATACCATAACCAATTCGTAAACCAGCTAGAGCAAATGATTTTGTTAGAGAGCGTAAAACAAACAAATTGTTATATTTTTTGATAAGTTTAATGATTGATTCATCATGATCTGGTACTAGTTCAATAAAGCATTCATCAATGAACACCAAAGTTTTCTTTTTATTTGTTGATATGATTATCTTTTGCAAAGTTTTTTTTGAGATTAGATTACCTGTTGGATTATTTGGATTACAAATGAAGATACAGCCATTATTTGGAAGCTTGGAAATAAAGTCATCAATATCTTTTTCTAAATTCATTGTTTTAAAAAACGAAACTTTGGCACCACTGAGTTTTGCTGCAGATTCATACTCACCAAAGGTCGGAATTGGAATCAAAACGGATGTTTTATTTGATAAAAAGGCTTGACAGAAATTATAGATAATTTCTGTGGCACCGTTTCCTACCACAATTTGAGAATGTGGTATTTTGGTATAGTGTTGAAGATTTTTTCTAAGTTGAGTAGATTCTGAATCAGGATAGATTTGTATTGTATCTAACTGATTTTTTATGGTTTTACGCACCAGTGAGGAAGTGCCCATGGGACTGATGCTTGAGCTAAAATCCAAAATATCAGAACTTGGATGTGTTATTGAGAAAGGCCCTCCATGATGAATTCGCTTATGTACAGATATGTTGGGATTTATCCTCATAATTTGAAATAACCTGTGCTGATATAGTATGTTTTGGTCAAATTCAGAAAACGATTATTAATTGAATAAAAGAATTTTTAGATCGTGGACAAGAAACGAGTGGCGATTGTAGGGGTTACAGGTTCTGTAGGACAAGAATTTGTACAATCATTAAATAATCATCCTTGGTTTGAAGTTACACAGATTGCAGCATCTGAGCGCTCTGCCGGAAAAAAATATCTTGATGCTATTAAAGATTCCAATAGTGGAATAATATCTTGGGAAGTGGATGGTCAAATTCCAGAGTACATTAAAGAGATGACTGTAAAAAATATTGATGAATTAGATTTATCACAATTAGATTTAGTATTCTCTGCAGTTGAATCAAACGCAGCCAGAGATATTGAGACCAAGATTGCAGCAGAACTACCAGTAATTTCAACTAGTTCTGCTTATCGTTACGAAGAAGATGTGCCCATTTTAATTCCTGGAATTAATGATGAACACTCAGAATTATTAGAAATACAAAAGAAAAATAGAAATTGGAAGGGTTGGGTTGCACCACTCCCAAATTGTACTACTACAGGTTTGGCAATTACTTTAAAACCACTTTATGAAAAATACGGTGCAAAAAAGGTGATGATGACTTCAATGCAAGCAATATCTGGTGCGGGTCGTACTCCGGGTGTTTCTGCAATGAATATTACTGACAATATTATACCATATATTGCAAAAGAAGAAGAAAAAGTAAGAATTGAAACTAGAAAGATTCTTGGTAAATTAAAGAATGGAAAAATTGAAGATGCCAACATTAGAGTAAGTTGTACGTGTACCAGAGTTCCGGTAATTGATGGTCATACTGAATCAGTTTTTGTAGAAACTGAAAAAGACATAGACCCACAAATTGCAAAACAGGTCTATGATGATGCAAATAAAGAAAGTACAGTATCTGGTCTTCCATCATCTCCTGAGAAATATTATGCATTTCATGAAGATCCAACACGACCTCAACCAAGAATGGAACGTAGTGTTGGTGATGGTATGACAACGACAATTGGAAGAGTTGAGAAAGAAGAATTGTTTGATCATGGTTTAAAGTATGTGTTATTCTCACATAATAAAAAAATGGGATCAGCAAAAGGTGCTGTTTTATTAGCAGAGATGCTTTACAAAAAAGGTAAAATTTAGACTATTTTTTGTAATTTTTACAATAATAACTTTATAAGATCCAGAAATCTAGATCGTTTTGGGTGTTTTAAACGGTAAAAGTTGATGAATTAGATTTACAAATTTTATCAGAATTAGCTAATGATGCATCAATTTCAGTTCCAAGATTATCAAAAAAAATTAATGTTAATTCATCAGTGGTATATTCAAGAATTAAACGTCTAGTAAAAAGGAAATTAATTGAACGTTTTACAATTGTTGTAAATGATGCAGAGCTTGGTTACAATGTAAAGGCATTAACAGGAATAAACATGGATACAAAAAAACGAGATCATATAATTGAAGAATTATTCAAAATAGATGGAGTAAGAGAAGTTGCCGAAGTTACAGGAAGATTTGACATCTTAGTAACTATATATGCAAAATCATTGGATCAGATGCACAAAATGGTATCTGAAAAAATTGGACGAATTGAAGGAATACAGTCATCAGAGTCATTTATCGAAATGAAGTCTCGCGCAAAAGCAATGCCATATAAGTCATTAAAGGATAGTGACTAGAATTGCAAAAACAAAAATCTGAATCTCGTATTGCAGTATATTATGAGTTAACAAAACCAAAAATTTGGTATTTACTAGTTTTTACTGCATTTGGAGCAACTTTAACTGCATCAAATATTTATGATATTGAAATTTCTCCTGCCACATGGATATTGATGTTATTCTCTGTTGCTGCGGGATCGGCTGCAGCTAATACTCTAACCAATTATCATGACAGAGACATAGATGCAATAATGGAGAGAACAAAAAATAGGCCACTTCCATCAAAAAGAATCTATCCTGCTGAAAAAGCTAGAAACTTTGGGCTTGTATTAGCTGGAATTTCTCTAGTGTTAGCATTTGGAATCTCATTTACAACTACTTTAGAACAGGGCATTTGGGCAACAGCCTTTATTGCATTTGGTTTACTAAACAACATTATTGTTTATTCATATGTGTTAAAACGAAATTCTAGAACTAACATAATTTTAGGTGGTTTATGTGGAGGTTCTCCTCCAATGATAGGATGGGTAGCTGTTACTATGACAGATTTATGGACTATGGGTTTAGCAATGGCAGGACTAGTGTTTATTTGGATTCCAATGCATATTTGGGCTTTAACTTTACATTTCAAAGAAGATTACAATAAAGTTAATGTTCCAATGTTAACAGCTGTACAATCTGAGAAAACATCAGCAAGAGCAATTGCTGGTTCAACTTTTGTAATGGTATTATTTTCAATTGTACCGTTCTTTTTAACAACTGAAAGTGGAGAACCAATGGTGGGTTCAGTTTATTTATGGACTGCAATAGCATCCGGTGCTTTAATGATCATACTATCAGCTTGGGTAATTGCAAAACCCATGGAAAAAGCATCGTGGACTTTGTTTAAGTTTTCCAGTCCTTATTTGGCAGTTTTGTTCATAGCGTTAATGGTAGATTCTGCATTATAAAATACCGTTATTTTTATCTAGGCTGTTTATCTCTTTTGTAATTTTAGAATGTATTTCAATAAGTGATTCGATCTCGATTTGTAATTGAGAAGAATTCCATTTAGAATTAACTAACGAAGTTAATTTTGTAATAATACTCCATTGAATATTATTTTGTTGATCAATTAATTCAAGGAATCGTTTTCCTTTTTCATCTTCGGACATAATTTTTTAATAGTTTACAATCATAAAAAGATAACATGAATGTAGACATACAGTTTAATTCAAATGAAATTAGTTCATCATTTAATAGTAAATCAAAATTACTTTATCATTGTTGGTAATTATATAATTTTATTAATAGATAAAATTCATAGAGAGTATTGAAATGCAGCATATCAGAGTGTAAGATTAGAGCCAATCAGTCAGTGAAAATAGGATTTAAAGAAACTAGAAATCTATGTGAATATCATTACAATTTATTTAAGAATAAGGGTGAAAAACATGCACCAAATTTTAGCAAGGCATCAAAATTTAAAGAAAAATAGATAATTGGTAATTTTCACATTCTGGAATAATTGAAAACTTTAACATCTACTATTTTCAATCTATTTTATGGCTACAAAGAAGAAAACTAGTCCAAAAAAGAATCCTACAAAGAAATTAGTTTCTAAACCAATAAAACAAACAAAACCTTCATCAAATAAGCCAGAATTTGAAAAGGCATGGAAAGAATACAATTCTGCTCTAGATGTATGGAAAGAATCACTTGCACAATGGCAAAAAGCGACAAACGATACATTGATGACATATCATGATGCATGTCAAAGAGCTTTAGAATCAGATACAGAACTCTTGAAAAAAGTTAGTTCAAGTTGGGAAAATACCTGGCAAGAAATAGGTCCAGAATACATAAAACAACAAACAAAAATGATTGAAAATATATTTAAAGAAACTAACATAGATTCAATCAAAAAATTCAATGAACAGTGGGAAAAATTTCTAAAAACTTCTGGTGATGATTCAATTAAAGCATATCAAGAAGCCATAAAACAATTCAATCAAGCTTGGCAAACAAATCATGTATGACTTTAATATTTTTTAAATTAAGATAAATAAAACTAAAAATTCAATGCTTGTATTTTTAAGATCATTTCATAATGGTTATTTCATTTGAAAAGGAAATAGCAGATAAAACATCATTCAAATCAAATGGTTTTGTAAGAAATGCAAGAACGCCCAAACGTGTACATTCTTCAAAAATTTCTATATTATCATTACCAGTTATCACTATAATTTTAGAGGTGGGATCTTGGAATCGAATTTTTTTTAAAACACTTAATCCATCAAGTTTAGGCATTACTAAATCTAAGAATATAAGTTCAGGTTTTTCAGAATAATATTTCTTAATTGCTTCAATACCATCACTTGCCTCAGCTACAACATTATGATTATGTGCCAAAAGAAAATCTTTCATTAGTAAACGTGATTCCTCAGAATCATCTACAATCATTATTCTAGTCATACATTATAGTACACATTGATGAATTTAGAAGCATGAGTGTATGAAAGAATGACTTACACTTAATCTAGCCACAAAAAATAGGATTATAATTGGTTTTATCAAATTCATTTTCAGATGGAAATATCAATTGAACCATGGAAGAAACTAGTGATTCACGAAGTTATAGAATACAAATTCGATGATTGGGTAAAACAAATAGCATTTAGTACTAGATCATCAGGAGGTGCTATTCCAACTATGCAATGGACAAATGGGATTGTTTTTTCTCCTTCTAATTTTCCAACAACAAATGTCACGGTAGAAGAGCAATTGAAGGGAATACTTCATTGGTCATCAGTATCTTTTGCAATAAAAGAAAAATTTGAGAAGCAAATAGTAATAGAAAATGCTACAATAAACCTTGTGGATGTTAGTGTAAATGAAATTTTCAAAGAGCTTGCACAAAATTTAAAGAAGCAATCAAAATTTGCAATCAATTCTGGCAAAGAATAATGAATATCGAAGAGAAAATTGAAGAATGTGAATCTATTCTAGAACAGATCAAACAGTTTGATCCTGATCCATATTATGTAAATTATTTTTTTAATTCATATCTTTTTTCGGTAAATAAAGTATATGTTGGAATTTTTGAAGAAGCAAATAGGGATTTTGGATTATTTATATCTGGAAAATATAATAGAGAAACATTTTTAGAAAAAGCAAAAGAGAAAAATGATCAAAAAGCTATGGATTTTGCTTCATGGTTTGACAAAAAATATGATGAAGAACATAAAAATCATTATCCAAATTTTATTAAAAAAAGTTGTAAATTCCAAAATGACCATAGAAAACTACCAAAAATCAAGATTATGATTAGAGCAAAGGAGAGATACATGGGGGATCCTAATCAAGAAATAATATCTAATTTGAGGGATGAAAAATTAAGATCAAAAGAGGAATTACAAATTGAAATTAAAAGACAAATGCCGATATTTTTAGAAGTAATTAATTACAAAAGAAGTAACAATAAGGAACCAAAAATTAATGAAAATCAGGTTACCGTTTCAACATTTTTAGATATTGAAGGGAATGATGAAGATATAGAAATTGCATATGCTTCTGAAATTTACATTTCGGTAATGAAGAGATTTTTAATTGAGGCAAGAGAAAAAATCAGAGAATTGACGACGTGGACATGATTTTGGAAATAGATATTCTAGATTTTGTTAATCATGATATTCTTACAAATAAAGAAAGAAAAATTTTCTCATAATTTATCACATTATTTGAGTTTAGGCCACATGTTATTCCATGTTTCTGCGAATGTTTTCATCATTTCACCATAAGCTTTCATGTGTTCCATCCCAGATGAGTTTAGAGTCTTTTGCCAATTTTCTGCAAACTGTTTGAAGGTTGAGGCGTTAGTTTCGTTGAGAGATTTTTGCCAAGCCTCTCCGAATTCTTTGAATGATTTCATTCCAACATCACTAAGCGACTTTTGCCAATTTTCACCAAATAGCTTCATAGTATCTACACTAGATTCCTTGGCTGCTTTTTCCCATACTTCATTAAATTTGGTTTGCATGTCATTAGTTGCATTTTGGATTTGCTCAAATACGGTTTTCCAGTTTCCAAGAGATTTTGAATATTCTTGCCAAATGGAATCCCATTCATTTGATTTTTCTTCTGAGGTCATAGTTGACAATAGTTTTTGGGACTCTTAAACTGTTCCATAAAAATCAGCTATTAGATTTTTTACGATGCTTTAATCTCTCTTCCATTCGGGTTTTTCCCTCAGCGAATTTTGCTCGATCTTCATCAGTTTTAAGTAATAATTTTGGTGCATGTGTAGGTTTTCCATTTTTATCTAATGTAACAAAAGTTACAAAAGCGGTTCCAGTAATGGTCTTAATTCCAGTTACAATATCTTCTGCTTCAGCTCTTACTTCAATTTCCATTGAAGAGTTATGGACATAATTTATTCTTGCATTTAGTTTTAGGACATTACCAACAAAAACGGGTTTTATGAAATTTACACTATCCATACTAACAGTTACTGCATTTGATTGAGAATGTCTCTGAGCAACAATGCCTGCAACCATATCAATATGTTTTAGAATTTCTCCTCCAAATACATTTCCAGCTGGATTTGCGTCAGATGGAAACATTCTAACAATTACATCGGCGCTTGATTCTTCTGGACTTTTTTCTCTAATGGGAGAATTTTCTGAGTTATTTTGCAATATGATGTTTTATATTTCATCCAATTTAATTTAAGCAGTTAGAGATAAGAAATATCGCTATTTGAAATAATTTTCTAGTTTAATTTTGTTTATTTTTGGGATTTTTGCTAATTCAAATCCTTCTGGGCATTTTAAAAGAGATCTTGTTGCATCTATACCCATTTTTGCAGTCTTCAATTTCTTTTGATCACTAGAAGGATCAAGGCTAGAACCTCGTACATTTTTTATTATTATCAAATCTTTATCAGCTTGAAATCTTGTTGCCATTGCATATTCAACAGATTCTGCATTATTAGGATCAATATCTTCATCTACAACAGTGACTTGTTTTAATGAACGATGTGATTCAAATGTTTTTTTAATTATTTTTTTTGGATCAGAGTCGGTTTTCTTTTTTATCTGTACTACTGCATGTAACCAATTGCATCCACCATTTGTCATTGATACATGTTTAGTTTGAGGAAATGCTTTTTTCAATTCTCCATTTAATTTTGATTCAATTGGCATTCCCATTAATAATCGGTGTTCTGAAAAACCAGAAAGAACATCATGAAAAATCGGATTATTTCTATAATACAAAGATTCTAACTCAAAAATTGGTTGTGATCTATGATGATCATAAGTTTGAAGCATTTCTACCATCCATTCGGGATAAGTTTTATCTTGTAGAATTTTTCCTTCCATTACAATTTCAGTTCCAGAAGGAACATGTAATCCTGTGTAAGGAAGTTTGGCCAAAGTGAGTTTCCATCCTAAAAGAGAATTTGCAATATTAATTTCATCTTTACCCCATTCAGCTTGATATGCACCTGCGATTGATATTGCGGGATGAACACCTATGGTCACTGCAATTTTGAGATCTTCGTGGTGTTCTTTTGCATCAATAAAACATCGATGTAGATGTCTTCCTTCAACCATTCTAATTGAAAAATGAGTTTTATCAATTGGCATCATCCTATGAAATGAAGAGTTTTGTTCTCCAGTTTCAGGATTCTTGACATATGCAATTGAAGAAGTTATGAAAGGTCCAGATTCTTTTTCAAAATGGGTAACAATAGGCATGATTGATATGTTTCTTGATTTATTTTCCATGAATTTCCCAGAGGAAACAACTTTGGGTTTTTTTGCTTTTTTAATGGCAGAGATCATATTTTCATGAATTTTTTCTTCTGTACTTCCAATTGCTTGAGCAAATCTTTTCCTAGTACCAACAAGATTAGCAACTAAATTAAAATCACTTTCTATAATATTCTCAAATAAAACTGCATTAGAACCATCAACTTTTGCAGTGATTCCTGCAATTTCATATTTTGTTGAAACCTTTGTTTTAATAATTTTAAGATCACCACTCTTTCTTATCAGTGAAAGATAATTTCGTAAATCTGTCAATTCTGAATGATTTCCATAATTTCTGTCATTATAGCTTTTGCAGTATCTGGTTCTAATTCTTTTTGAATGAATGCTGAAACAACTGCAATGCCTTTCATTCTGGTACTAATTCTTTCTGCAGTTAATTTTAGAAATAGAGATTCAGATCGAGATGGGATTATAGTTGTAGTAACAGCGGTTGGACCAGTAGCCAATGAAACTACCATTGAACCTAGTTTGTTAGTTCCTTCTGTTACAGAAACAAAATATCCATTCTCAAATTTAAGAATTTGTAAAGAAAAACTGCGACTCTCCAAATTAACGGTTTTCTGTGAAAACCCATTTGGAGAGTTCAATGAGCTATGAACAAATCTTATGCTTTTATTGCTATTGATTCAGTTTCTAGGATAGGCGCTGCTTTTATTTTTGTAGCTTTTGGTGTTTTAGCAGTTTTTGGTGTTTTAGTAGTTTTTAGTGTTTTAGCAGTTTTTGGTGTTTTAGCAGTTTTTGGTGTTTTAGCAGTTTTTGGTGTTTTAGCAGTTTTTGCTTTAGGTTTTACTTTAACTACTATAACCTCTTCAACTTCTGGTTGAGTTTCAGCAATTGCTTTTGCTTCAATAGAATCAGCTTCTACTCTTGCACGAAGTTTTGCTTTGTACTTTAGGTTTCGTGGTTTTGTTCTTAATCTGTATCCACAACATGGACAC
>CAYYXT010000019.1:0-26699 GCA_964475825.1 uncultured Nitrosopumilaceae archaeon
TCATCGAAAAACAGTAAAATTATTTGTTTGAATTATTAAAAAAAATTATAATCCTTTCTTAATAATTTTGTAAAGATGATCACTTTGATGTCTGTAGAAATTACATGTGGTAAATGTGGAGAAAAGATCGCTAACATGAAAATGCTAAAAGCTCTAAAAGATGTGATGAATCCATATAATGGAAAGTGTCCATCATGTGGACAAAAGTTGTCAACATCTGAATTTTCTCTGGATGTACAAGAAAACTGATCTAAAAAGATCTAAAAACCTTTATGAATTTTTTTGTATGTTTGTAATATTACAATAACATCTAAATTTTATTTGAATAAGAAAACTGATCTAAAAACGTTCTAGTCATAAGTCTTATTTACTCCTTTTTTAGTGAAATAGTATGGAATTGGATGAAGAACTAGACGAGCCAAAGCGAAGCGGAATTCTTCAATCTACATCAAAGCGTGTAAGAATGATTTTTTCTGTAATGGCGAGTCCAAACAGAATCGATATTTTAAGAATTTTAAATTCAAAGGGTCCATTAACCTATTCTGAATTAAAGTCACTAGCAGGATTCAAATCCAAAAAAGAGAGTGGCAAATTTGCATATCACTTGAGAAAATTATTGAGACAATCTCTTGTAGCACTAAACAAATCTGAAAGGCGTTATACAATCACAAATCTTGGAAAACTTGTCTTGAGCTTGGCAAGACAAATTGAAGAACGATCAATTATTGAAAGTGGAAAGATGTATGTTAGAACATCACATGAATCAATTGAAGAATTCAGTTCCCATAAAATTATTCAATCACTCGTACGTGAAGGTAGTCTTCCATTGGAATTAGCTCAAAAAATTACTGAAGAAGTTGAAAATAGAATTTACAAATATCAGACAACCTATCTTACGGGGTCTCTTATCAGAGAAATGGTAAACTCTGTTCTTTTAGAACATGGTCATGAGGAATACCGCAATAAACTAGCACGCCTAGGCCTGCCTGTATATGACGTTCAAGAAATGCTCACAAATCTGGATAATGTAGATAATGGTGCAGAAGGTCTACTTTTCAATACTGGTCAGAAAGTGTTTGCAGAACATTTACTCACTAATGTATTACCAAAAGACGTTGCTGATTCACATCTTTCTGGTGACATGCACATTTCAAATCCAGGAATTTGGTCAATGATACCTGATACAATATTTGTTAATGTAAAAGAACTGATTGAAGATGGAGTTATTCTTGGCGGAAAATATCTTGATGTATCCAGAATTACATCCTCAAAATCAATTGATGACATTACATCTTCCTTGTCGATAATCATATCGTTACTTTCCAAAGAAGCTTCGCAAGAAATTGTACTTGATGGATTGATTCCACTCTTTACAAAACATTCAAAGAACATTCCAGAACTTGAACAAAAACTAACAGATGCCTTTGCTACTGCATCTACTACATCAAAATACAATAGAAGAAGCACTAATGTTTCAATTAGACTTCAGTTAGGTTCTGATCTAAAAATTGTTAATGCAATAATTAACGCATACAAGAATTACACAAAAATAACTCCAATTCCAAAAATTGGTTTAATTGTAGATTTCGATAAAGGAAAAGTTACTGATGTTTCCGAAGCATTAGCAGAAATAATTTCAATTGGTGGAAAAGTGATGTTTGCAAAAGGTGAAGTATCTAGTTATGGTATCACAAATGGTACAACTAAAAATTCTGGTCCACTTGCAATAACACTACAATCTGTTTCAATCAATCTCCCAAGACTTGCATTTGAATCCAATAAAGACGAAACATACTTTAGAGCAAGACTTGCATTACTTATGAAACCTGCCTTATCTTCTATGGCATTAAGAAAGAAAGATATCTCTGATCTTACCAGAAGAGGACTAAATCCAATTCTTGCAAAGAATACACAATACATGCAAAGAAGTTCTGTGTCACTTATTGTTAATCTCGTAGGCCTAAAGGAGTCTGTTTTCAATATTCTTGGATTCCAAGATAATAAGGAAGGAAGAGACATACTCAATAAAGTAATAGAAACTGCAGTTGATGTTGCAACTAAAAAAGGCAAGGAACTTGGTGATACTGTGGCTATATCCATGATTGAGACCGAGGGATCTAGTCGATTTGCAAATCTAGATGGTGAGAAATATGGTAAAAACTCTGCTCTTAATTCTATGGATAGTGACTCTTACTCACAAGGAATAGTCCTTAATGCCTCTGAAATAGGCAATTACACAAGTAAAACTGAGATTATATCTGAATGCAACAAACTATCTAAATTACTCAATGGTGGCTTACTAATCAGACTCGATATTGATCAGAACGCCACTCAAGCTGATATCAAAAAATCAATTGAGAAAGCAGCAGAACTAACATCTTCATTCAAGCCTGTAAAGAAAGTAGCACTCTGTGGTGAATGTGGATTCAAAGATGAACCCTTTGTAGACAAGTGTCCAAAGTGTAAGTCTTCATATGTAATCTGAAATTCGTAAATCTAAAACTAGTCCCGATCATTTTAGAAAATATTTTGATCGGTTTCAGACAGGCGATCTTCGTCCCGTACTACTAATGTAACGCCTGTATGAATTTCATAATAGCGATGTTAAAAAAATTGACTCATAAAAGGGACAAGATCAAAATTTTTCGAGCACACAAGTTATAACCACTTTCTTCTTACCTTTTGCGGAGATCAAAAATAAGATTTAGTTTGTAACTTAAGTGTCAAAAAATCACCAAGGTGGCTTAAGACAAACACATCAGGTATCAACAAATCGTAATTGTAGCCTAACGGCTCTCTCTCTCCTGAGTTAATGACGATATTAACTTCTTTAAGTGTCTATGTACAAGATCATAAACAGTATGAGCTCACAAAAATTCACATAATTGTTATGTTGTAAACTTTTCATGCGATCATCGTTCTGAATTTATGACTATTTGATCAGAAAAACCATTACAACATCAATTGGACCGGTGTCAATATTTTTGAACTGAAATTTCAGAAAAAACTGCCAAATCATTTATACCGTATTCTTTCTAACCTCTTGCGGGGAGATTATAATTGGATAAATCACAAATAGAAAGTACTATCAATGAGATCCGTAAGCGCAGTGGCGCTGTAACGGCTTTCAATCAAGATAAAATTTCAAACGCTATATTCAAAGCGTTGGCAGCCACCTCTAAAGCCGACCGTGTGCTAGCCGATCAACTTGCAAATAAAGTCGTGCAAAAATTAGTCGAACAGGGATTCACAAGTTCTAGAAATCCTAGCGTTGAGGATATTCAGGATATTGTGGAATCAACCCTTATCGATTGTGGCAACAGCGACATTGCAAAGGCGTACATCGTTTACAGACATGAACGAAGAAAATTAAGAGACGAAAAAATGAAAGTCTTAAACACAAAATCTTTAGATACTGTCTCAAAGAATTTTGATCTAAATTGCTTGAGAGTATTAGCATCTAGATATCTTTTCAGAAATAATAAAAATGAAATCATTGAATCTCCGACTCAAATGTTTGAAAGAGTAGCAATTCTAGTTGGAGTGGGTGATATTCTATATGATGCACAAGTATTTGATAAATCTGGAAACATTACCCAAAATACTGAAGAAGCACGCACATATCTTGAGAAACTAGATAATTTTGATTACAAATTCAAGATTGGAGAATACTTCCTCAACAAGTGGCACTTTAGATCTTTAATCAATCACTATGTAACACTTGCAAACAAAGGCCAGATGAAAGTCAGCTTTAAAGATCTTCTAACACTACTTGCAGCCAAAAAATTTGATAACTATGCAGACAAGATCACAGAATACTTTGAATTGATGACTGCACAAGATTTCCTGCCAAATTCACCAACAATGATGAATGCTGGTGGTAGACTGGGTCAGCTTTCTGCCTGTTTTGTTCTTGGTATGCCAGATGACATGGAACAAATCATGAAATCAACTTCTGATGCAGCACTAATTTTCAAATCTGGAGGCGGAGTTGGAATCAATTATTCTGATCTTCGTGAAGAAGGCGACATTGTTGCATCAACATCTGGTGTGGCATCAGGTCCGGTCTCTTTTATGAATATCATCAATACCGTAACTGAAGTTGTAAAACAAGGCGGAAAGAGAAGAGGAGCTAACATGGGAATCATTGAAGCTTGGCATCCTGATGTTGAAAAATTCATTACAAATAAAACCCAACCTGGTGTATTGGAGAACTTTAATGTCAGTGTAGGCATATGGGAAGACTTTTGGAATGCACTTGTAAACACAGATGATGGTAAGTACATGTTACGTAGTCCACGTGACAAAAAACCAGTAAGAGAAATCAACGCACATCAATTAATTGATTTGATAGCTCTATCTGCATGGAAGAGTGCAGAGCCTGGATTGATCTTCTTTGATCAAATTAACAAATACAATGTATTTGCCAAAGCAAGACAAGCTCCACTAAGAGCTACAAATCCATGCGGTGAACAGAGTCTATATCCATACGAATCATGTAACCTTGGTTCAATCAACTTGGTAAATCTTGTAAAAAGAAAGGCTGATGGAGAATACGAGTTTGATTGGCAAAGATACGAAGAAACAATCAGAAAGACAACAAGATTCTTAGATAACATCATTGATGTGAATCATTATCCTGTAAAAGATATTGACATTGCATCAAAAGATTCTAGAAGAATTGGATTAGGTGTAATGGGAGTTGCAGATCTCTTATACAAATTAAAAATCCCATACAACTCCAAGGAAGGATATGAACTACAATCAAAACTATCTGAAGCATTGACTTATTATTCCATGGAGGAAAGTGTAGCCCTTGCAAAATCTAGAGGTGAATTTCCACTTTGTTCAAAGACAGAATATCCAGAAGGAAAGATTCCAATTGCAGGATATTATGAGAAACCAAAAGAATCACACTGCTATGAATGGGATGCACTAATTGAGAAAATTAAGAAACATGGAATAAGAAATGTCTTGACTACTACAGTAGCTCCAACAGGAACACTATCTATGATTGCTGATTGCTCAAACGGAATGGAACCAGCATTTGCTCTAGTGTTTGAAAAGAGAGTAACTGTAGGCAGATTCTTCTATACCAACAAGATTGTTGAAGAAGTACTCAAAGAACATGGTCTATACAGCGATGAACTCCTCACAAAGATTGCAGACAACTATGGATCTCTAAAAGGAATTCCTGAAGTCCCACAATGGATGCAAGATGTCTTTGTTACTGCAATGGATATTCACTGGGCAGATCATCTGATGGCTCAAGGTGTATGGCAAGATTGGATAGGAAATGCAATTGCCAAGACAATTAACATGCCCTATGATGTTACTGCAGAGGATGTAAAATCTACATATCTGTTGGCTCATGAATTGGGACTAAAAGGAATCACAGTATATCGTGATGGTTCTAGACATAAGCAAGTACTTCACATGACAAGTGAAAATGCACAAAAAACATTTGATGTTACACCGAGTGAATATGTTACTAGATATGTAACAACTATGATTTCAAATCCATACATCAAATCTCAAGTACATAATGCACTTGAACTCAAAGTTCATGATGAAGAAATTACATCTGACCCTATGAGGCAAGAAGAAGTATCTGAAGATCGTCTATGTCCAACATGCAAAAACAATCTGGTATTTGTAGAAGGATGTAGTATCTGCATAGAATGTGGATTCAGCGGTTGTACTTCTGGATAGAACAAATGCATATGAAACATTACAGTTATCCTATATGATGAGGTAGTGAGGACAATACTCTTCCATAGAAGAACAGAACCTCCAAGATATCGATCTCATTATGTATAATGATAACCAGACCAAGGTAGTGAGGACAACGTTTTTCTTTCTATGGTGGAAACGGAACCTTCAAGATATTGATCTTGGTCTGATACACCCATTATACTCTATTATGGCTATTATAATAAATTATCAAAGACTACTTTTCCAACATCTTTCATCACAACTTTTTTACTTCCTTTTATTTTTGATTCAGCATGGATAGGAAGATTTTAGGAATGTCTGTTGGAATCGCAGTAATAATTGCTATTATTGCAGTAGTGATGATCACATCAAACTTAGAATCACTTAGCAGTCAGAAACATAATGAAAAACTTGGTCTTGTAATTAACACACCAAATCCATCAATATCTTTGCAGGATTTGAATCAAATTTACTCTGATGCATCTTCTACTGGAATTGGAAGAAGTAATGTGTATCTATTTTGGAATATAGTTGAACCTGTAAGAGGGGAATTCAACTGGGAACAATCAGATATTTTGATGAGTTTTAATAAAAAAAATGATCTTAAAGTTACATTGTTTTTTTCTGTGATTAATGGAGAAACACTAGGACCTTTCCCAAACTGGATTGGAAAACCATCTCTTAACGCAATTGGAGAAGATAGACTAGTTAATGTTCTTGATGCAATATTATCTCGTTATGATATTATAGATACAGTTGTAATTGCTGGTGAAACAGAATCACAATTTCGTTATTATGAACAAAATATTCCTGTATACAAAGAGCTTTTCAACGGAGTATACATCAAATTAAAAGAAAAACACCCTGATGTAAAGATAGGAAACGCATTTGCCTTACATAATGTACTCAATAAAAACTTGGAACATGTTGTAACTAACCTGGCACTTGGTGATTTTGTTGCTTTCTCATATTTTCCAGTTGATAACTTGAATGATATAATCAAAACTCCACAAGAAGCTAAAGAGGATTTGCAAAAAATATTTGAAATCGTACCTGATAAAAAAATTGGGCTTTTTGAGATTAGTTGGAGCACATCTGATTTCGTAGGAGGGAATAATACATCTCAGAAAATGTTCTTGGAAAAATCATTTGAATTTTATACAGAAAATGAATCTAAAATAGAATTTCTTACATGGTATAGACAATATGATAGACCTAATGGTACATGTGTTATTGAAAAACCAGAAATCGGCAATGAAACTATCAGTATAGGCGGTGGTTCTAGTTTAGGAAGTAGTGAGTATGTAATTGAACGATTAAGCTATTACATTTGTAGTTCTGGATTAGTTGATGTTAATGGAATTCCAAAACCTAGTTGGAATGAATTTAAAAATCAAATTGAAATGATCAACTAAAATGATCTCTCTAGTTTTAGCAGAATCTGCATTAGAACTTGTTCCTTTGAAACTACAAGATCATCCTTCAGTATTATCACATGCACAAAAACTAGGAAAAAACCCATCTGAAATCTTACTTGATAATTCTTGGCATTTTGCTGCCATGAAAGGAATCAATAACGAAATCAAACGAGGAAGACCTGATTTAGTTCATTTTTCTATATTAGAGGCAACTACAATTCCATTGTATTTACAAAACAAAATTAAAATCTATATTCACACAATTGATGATAAAGTAATTTACATTGGAGAAAATGTTCACATCCCAAAATCATATCATAGATTTGAAGGTTTGATTGAAAAATTATTTTTAGAAAAAACCATACGATCTGATACTAGCATATTATTAGAAATCAAAGAAAAATCGTTTTCTGAATTAATTAATGAAATAAAGCCGTCAAAAATTATTGGTTTTTCAACCAAGGGAGAACTTGGATCATTTGAAAAAATTAGCTCTAAAATCTCAGATAATACCTGTATAGTTATCGGTGGATTCCAAAAGGGTCATTTTTCCGAATCAACAAAAAGCAAAATAAATCACTTATTTTCAGTTGATAACTTGTCTTATGAGGCACATGTGGTAATTGCACGCATACTGTATGAGTATGAAAAAACCGTTTTTATGTAGGAAATTAAGTTTGTTTTCTTATGCAGTCATAGTATAGCCTGGTTAGTATTCGGGGTTTCCAACCCTGTGACGCGGGTTCGAATCCCGCTGACTGCACTTTTTTAATCTAAAGAGAACCAATTTTTAGGTGCACTATGAATAGTCACTGTGAAACCAGCTCTTAGAAGAATTGCATTAGAAAGAATGCAAATTCTAATCAACAGTGCAATTTCTAACGCAAAAATGAATCCAGATCTTTCTCAACGACAAGCATCACTTGCACGAAGAATTAGTACAAGGCACAAAATCCGCATGCCTTATGAACTAAGAATTGTTTTTTGTAAAAAATGCAAGTCATTTATCGCACCGGGAATAAATTCCAGAATTCGTCTGGGTAGAGCATCAGTAAAGTCGATAAGAATTTCATGTAACCTATGTGGGCATACTTATCGTAAAATAATACCTCAATGATTTATAAGACGATTCCAGATTTTTTTACTTCATGGCAAAGGTATACGACGTACCATCTGATGTATTGATTAGTAGGTTAGCAGCTATTCTAAAAAATGAAGGTATTCCTGCTCCTTCTTGGATTCCATTTGTAAAAACTGGTGCGCATGCAGATAAACCACCTCAAGATAGAGAATGGTGGCATACAAGATGTGCATCATTAATGAGAAAAATTTACCTTCACGGTCCACTCGGAATTAATGAATTGAGAAAAATTTATGGTGGTGGAAGACCATCTGGATATGGTGCTGCTCATCATAAAGATGCAGGCGGTGCAATAATTCGTAACGCAATTCAGGGATTAGAAAAACTTGGATATGTAGAGAAAGTTGAGAAAAAAGGTCGTGTTATTTCAAAACAAGGAATGCAAAAACTAGACAGATTATCAACAGAAATTCTCAATGAACTTATCACTGAAAATCCTCAGCTGAAAGTATACTCTTAGATTTAAAATGAGCTTTCCTGAACCAACTGATCCTCACGATAAACAAAATCACGACCTAACTGCCCAAAAAGAACAAATTCTCAAACAGATACTTTCACCAGAAGCAAGAATGCGATTAAATAACATCAAAATGGTCAAACCTGAACTATCCGATCTTGTAGAGCAGTATCTTATTGGAATGGCTACACAAGGAAAAATGAATTCTCAGATTAACGACAATCAACTCAAGCAAATTTTATTATCCATTCAACAACCAAAACGTGATTTTAAGATAAATCGTCTCTGATCTCAGAGAAAATATAATTAGGGGTGAGACTCGAAATTATTCATGAAAGGCGTAGTTTATGAAGAATATGCACCTGATGATAATTTTGCAAAAATTTTAAAAGTAAAAGAAGTACCTGATCCAAAACCTAAAGCTGATGAAGTAGTTTTCAAGGTTAAATCTGCTGCTCTAAATTATAATGATATTTGGGGTATGAGAGGAGCACCAGTACCAGTTCCATTACCACACATTTCTGGTTCTGATGCAGCTGGAGATGTAATCGCAGTTGGTGAAGATGTAAAAAATATCAAAGTTGGTGATAAAGTAGTTTCACATTCTAACATGTCATGTAGAGTATGCAAAGCATGTACTGATGGTAGAGAATTTGATTGTGTTAATAGAATAATCTGGGGATTTCAGACCGGTCCAAATTGGGGTGCGTTTTCTGAAATTACACATCTTCCAGAAGTTAATATTTCAAAAATTCCCCAAGGCGTAAGCTACGATGAAGCAGCAGCTGCTTCTATGACTCTTTTAACATCCTGGCATATGCTAGTTGGAAGAGCAAAGATTCGACCAGGACAAACCGTATTGATTATGGGCGGAGGTTCTGGAGTTGGAAGCTTTGGAATTCAAATTGCAAAGTTATACAATTGCGATGTTATTGCAACTGCTAGTCCTGATAAATTAGATAAATGTCTAGAACTAGGCGCAGATTTTGCAGTAGACCACAGAAAAGAAGACTGGTATAAAGAAGTAAGAGCAATTTCAAAAGAATTGGCAAAGAAAAAAGATGAAGCACCAGGAATTGATATATCATTTGATCACATTGGCCAAACCCACTGGAATCAACAACTTACACTACTCAAGTATGGTGCAACATTGGTATCATGCGGTGCAACAACTGGTTATGATGCAAAAACTGATCTTAGACATGTATTCTTTAAAGGAACAAACATTCTTGGTTCAACACAAGGAACCAAAGCAGAGTTAGATCAAGGTCTGTACTGGATGGGTCAAGGTAAAATTAAAGCAACAATAGACTCTGTTTATTCATTTGAGCAAGCAGCAGAAGCCCACACTAAGATGTTAACTGGAAAAGGACTCTTTGGCAAAATCTTAATGAAGCCAGAAGGCGTCTAGTCATTTAATGACACAGTTTTTTCGTAGTCTTATTTTTGTTCCTGGAAACAATCCTAGATTTTTAGAAAAGGCAAAAAAACTTCAAGCTGATATAGTATGTTTTGATCTGGAAGATTCTGTACCTGATGAAGAAAAAAAAAATGCTAGAAAACTAATTCAAACTGCATTAAAATCCCGTCCATCTTATCTTGCTTCAATTTTTGTTCGCACAAATTCTCCAAAATCTGAAAAAATTCCCGATGATCTTAAAGAAATAATTCAAAAAGGAATTGATGGGATTGTAATTCCAAAAGTAAACAACGTTAATGAAATAAAGAAAATTGAAAAAAATCTTTTGTTATTGGAAAAAAATCGTAAACTAAAACCAATCCAAATAATTCCTTCTATTGAGTCAGCAGAAGGCGTAGTCAATACATACAACATTGCATCTTGTAGTAAGCGAATACATGCAGTTGTTTTTGGAGTTTTTGATCTCTTAAATGATTTAGGAATTGAATACACAAAAGATCCCGAAGGTGGAAAATACTCTAGAGCAAAGATTCCTGTGGATGCAAAAGCAGCAGGAATATCTGCCATTGATGCTATTTGGCAGGATCTTAATGACATAAAAGGACTTGAAAAAGATTGTAAGATTGGAAAAAGTCTGGGTTATGCCGGAAAAAGTATTATACATCCTGACCAAATTTCTACAACACATAAAATTTTCTATCCTAGTAAAATGGAAATTCAATGGGCAGAAAAAGTCTGCAAATATTATTTGGAATCCACAAAGAAAGGAAAAGGCGCAACAACTATAGATGGAAAAATGATTGATGAGGTTCATTTCAAACAAGCCAAGGTACTACTTGAAATTATGAAAAATAATTCTATAATTTAGTATTTTAAAGAAATCATTTACAAATAGATATTATTCAATTGGTTATATTGATACTAGTACTTTTATCAAATATTTTTTTATTTATAACTCCTTGAACTATGATATCGTTTTTTTTCATTCCTATTTTGATTTCATCAAAAACACATTTGTACTTTGAGATCCTTTTACTTTCACTAAGAACTTTTCCTGATTCTAAAATTAATCCATTTATTATTAAATTTTCAATTTTTCTATATCCTGATGTTTTTGGAACTTTGGATACATTTAGAATTTGGGGAATAGTTAAATCATTATCAAAAAGACAAATGATTATTCTTCTAGTTTCAGAATCTCCACATAATTCTAATATTAAATCAATTAATTTTTGATCAATTATTTTAACAGAATAGTTCTCATCTGTTTTTTTCATTTTAATAATTTCATTAATGCACTCATTTTCAAATTTTTTTCTATCTATATTGGAAATGTTTTTTAACATTTCACTAAATTTATGAAAATGTTCTATTGAGAGCTTTATTGACATTCCATGCTCTAAGAATAGTTTTCTTTCTAGGTTTTTTAGTTCATCCGAATCCAATTTCTTTTTAATTACATGAGATAGTGATGTGGAAATTAATCTGTCAATTCCAGCCATTATCACATTAGAAAATAATACAAAATATTAAAGCATGTTTAATTAAGCATAATTGGATATGCAACGTTCCGTTATTGTAATTGATGATGATGAAGATACTGTTCGCCTATTTAGTGAATTTTTGAAAGAAAAGGGCATCAAAGTAGTAGGAAGTGGTTATGATGGTGTGGCTGCTATCAAACTTTACAAAGAAAAAAAACCCGATGTTGTACTAATTGATATGATGATGCCAAACGGCAGTGGATTTTATGCAATTAAAAAAATCCAAGAAATCAATTCTAAAGCAAAAATCATTGCTGTTAGTGGAGATAGTAGTTATTCAACCGAAGAAAAACTAGAGAAATTATCTATTCCATTGATCCAAAAACCATTTAATATGGAACAAATTCTTTCTGTCATTAACGCCTAAGCATTTCCCATATTTGGAACATTTCATATAATGTTATATTGTAATCATCATACAATAATTCTGAAGATATTATGAGCAAACGTGTAACAATAATGATTGATGAAGATCTGGACAAAAAATTAAGACTTCGTCAAGCAAAACTAATTCAACAAGAACAAACTTCATACAGCTATTCTAAAGTATTGAATGAAACACTTAGAAAAGTTTTAAAATAATTTTTGTATATTTCATTACTTCTATCTTATTCAACTTTTCGAATAGAATAAAGATATGATATTCTATTATAATGTGGTCCAAACTGATTAACTTACTTGATCCAACTGTTGTAATCACCAGAATGTTTGAATCTGGAAAATTTAATGATATGTTAAATTATTGTACAAAGTTACTAGAAACCAATCCTGATGATATGATAGCCTTACAAAATTATGCATTGGCTTTATTGCATTTAGAAAAATTTGAAGATTCAATCATTTACTGTGATAAAGTCTTAAAAATAAAAAATTTTGACATTTATGCCTTAAAAAATAAAATCTATTCACTTGAAAAGTTAAGGAGATATGATGATGCTTTAACATGCTGTAAAATGATTCTTGACATCGATGGTAATGATATATGGACACTCAATAGTATGGGTTTATCATTAAATGAATTAGACAGACATAAAGAAGCTGTAGAATTTTATGATAAAACACTAAAACTTGATAACAAAGACATTACTGCATTGATGAATAAGGCCATCTCTCTAAATTATTTAAGAAATTATAGAGAATCTATAGAATACTATGATAAGGCACAAATGGTAGATTCCAGTTTACATGAAGCATCGATTGCTAAATCTCAAGCATTTGAAAAATTAGGTATGGAAGATGAGGCATTTTTAGCTGCACAAGGAGTTTTAGTTAAAGATATGGAACAAATCAAAACTGATGCCAAAAAAAACAAATGTTCTGTTTTTCATCAATATTGTCAAAATGAATTTGAAGAATTAAAGGATAAAAAATAAAATTTGCAATAACAAGAAAATCAATTTATACAAAGAAATTTTACACAATTAATGATGTTTACTGGAATAGTTGAAGGCATTGGAAAAGTTGAGAAAATTTCAAAAAACACTAAAAATAGAAGTGCTATTCAAATGACTGTAAATTTAGGAAAACATGTAAAAGGTTTGAAGATTGGACAAAGTGTAGCTTTGAATGGAGTTTGTCTTACTGCTACAAAACTATCTAAATCTAACTGTATTTTTGAAATGATAGAAGAAACTACCCGTAAAACTGATCTAGGAAATCTAAAACCTGGCGACATTGTTAACATTGAGCGAAGTCTAAAAGCTGGTGACAGATTAGAGGGACATTTTGTTTTGGGCCATGTCGATGGAGTTGGCACCATCAAAAAAATACAAAATAAACCTAAAGAAGTACAAGTTTGGTTTGAAGTTCCAAAAAAATTATCAAAATATGTTGTAAAAAAAGGTTCAATTGCAGTTGATGGAATCAGTTTGACAGTAGTAGATGTCAAAAATAATCTTGCTTCTGTATGTTTGATTCCTCATACAATAGAAATAACTAATTTTAAAACAAAGAATGTTGGTGATAAACTTAACATCGAAACTGATATTCTTGGAAAATACATTTTAAAATAAAACTGATATTCTACTACTTTTATGGTAATTACCAATTTTATAGTAAACTTTATAATCAGTTCACGGATGATTTTTCATATATGTCACTTGAATCAGGGCTTGAATCACTAAAACGAGGCGAGTTTGTATTATTATTTGACTCTGCAGGAAGAGAAAATGAGATAGATATGGTAGTTGCTGCAGAATTTGTAACACCTGAACATGTTGCAAGAATGCGTCAATATGCTGGAGGTCTTTTATGCATTGCAATTGATCATAATTTTGCAAATTCTTTAGAATTAAGATACATGCATGAAATTTTAGCAGAATCGCCAATTTCAAATAAAGAAATGATCATGGGACTTGCTCCATATGGTGATCATCCCACATTTTCAATTTCTGTTAATCATTATCAAACTTATACTGGTATAACCGATAAAGACAGATCACTGACAATCAGAGAAATGGCAAATATTTTTAGTGTTGAGAACAAAAAGAAAAAATTTGCTTCTTCTTTCAAAACTCCTGGTCATGTTCCATTATTAATTGCATCAAAAGGACTATTAGCAAAAAGACAGGGTCATACTGAAATGTCTGTTTATCTTACTCAAATTGCAGGTTTAACTCCTGTTACTGCAATTTGTGAAATGATGGATGCTGAAACTTATACTGCATTATCTATTGATAAAGCAGAAAAATATGCAAAACAAAATGCAATTCCGTTAATTGATGGTAAAGAACTATTAGAATTCGCCAAGGTGCATTAATTTTGAATATTGCTATAGTGGTTTCAGAATTTAATGAAGAAGTGGCATCTAGGATGCTCTCTGTAGCTGAAGAAAAAGCAAAAATGATGAAATTGAAAATAAACTATACCTGCAAGGTTCCAGGAGTATATGATATGCCAATCATAGTTAATGCATTATTACAAAAAAAAGATGTTGATGGAGTAGTTACTCTTGGTGCTGTAATTAAAGGGCAAACAAAACATGATGAAGTAATTGCTCATTCTACAGCACAAGCATTAACTGCTCTATCAACTAAATATCAAAAACCAGTCTCTTTAGGAATAACTGGACCTGGAATGCAGGAAAGACATGCATATGCTAGAATACGACCTGTAGCAGAACGTGCAGTTGAAGCAGTTGTAAAAATCTTTGATGAGCTACAGAGGATTCAAAAATGATTCAACTTAGCATATTAAAAATAACTGGCTATGGACCTTGGACTCTAACCCTAGGTAGTGACAGAGAACACACACTTCAAATGCTTCAGGCATTACTATACAAAGAGATTCAAAAATTATTCTCAGAAAAAAATTGCCTTGTTTTCTTAAATAGAGCAGATGAATTTTTTGTAGTTTCCAATGGATTGACTTTAGAGGATCATATTGAGATTCAAAAAAATCTTGAGAAATCTTTTGATGTTAGACTATCTATGTCAATTGGTTATGCTGATTCTCCATTTGAAGCAAATCTCAAAGCATATGAAGGAAAAAAAAATGAGACTTTTCTAAGCAAAGAATATGCTATTTTTGGTTTTATTAATGGCAAATCTGAACAAAAAGTTTCAATAATGCACTTTGATGTAGACAATCTTACTTCTAGGCGAAAAATAAATTCTCCCTATGAGATTACTTCGACAATTTTTAATTTATATGCAAAAATGTCGAAATTTTTTCTAAAAAAAAATTCTCTTACATTTTTTATAGGTGGAGATAATTTTATGGTTGTTGCAAACGATGATGCTAAAAACTCTGTAAAAGACTTCATTAAATTAATCGAAAAAGAAGATGATATTACTTTGAATTGTGGAATAGGTAATGCAAAAACTGCTAGAGAGGCTGTAAAACTTGCGACTAAATCTCTTGATACAATAAGAGAAATTAGAGATTCGGGCAAAGAAAAACCGGATGTTTATGAATTATCATGCTAATCAAAAATGCAAGTATCCTATTAGGTAAAGAATTAGACTTTGTTTCAAATACTAACATAAAGATTCAAGATCAAAGATTCAAACGAATCCAACCCAATATAGGAGCTAGTGCAAAAGAAGAATCAATAGACTGTGAAGGATTATTATTAATTCCGGGATTTGTAAATTGTCATACACACATAGGCGATTCTATTGCAAAAGATGTTACTCTGAACAGTTCAGTTGACAAACGAATTCATCCTGTATCTGGTGCTAAACCAATAATTCTAAAAAATACCGATAAAAAATATCTTGCAAGTTTTATGAAAAACTCTTGTCATTCCATGTTGAATAAAGGAATTACAACTTTTGTAGATTTTAGAGAGGGTGGAATTGAAGGAGTTTTACTGCTAAAACAAGTTCTATCTGAATTACCACTGCGTTCAATTATTCTTGGAAGACTAGAATTCTATCAAGGACCAATTGAAATTAAAAAAAATATTCCTTTACCTAGACATAAAATGGATGAACTCACAGAACTACTAAAGAAATGTGATGGTATTGGAATAAGTGGAGCAAATGAAAACAGTTCTTCTGTGTTAAATTATTACTCTGGCACACCTAAAATTCGAGCCATTCATTCATCTGAGACAAAACAAAGTGTTTCTATATCAAAGAAGATTACTGGAAAATCTGAAACGATACGTGCCTTGAATATAAAACCCCATTTTCTGGTACACATGACCCATGCTTCATCAAGCGACATACATGCTGCAACAAAAAGAACTCGTGGAATTGTGATTTGTCCTAGAGCAAACGCCGCACTCGCTGAAGGAATTCCTGACATTGAATTGATGAAAAAAGCTGGTTGTACAATAGCATTGGGCACTGATAATGTAATGATAAATTCTCCAGATATGTTTAGAGAAATGGATTACTTATGGAAAGTAACTATGGGTATTCACAAGAAAAGAATCAATCCAAAAGAAATTCTAAAAATGGCAACTGTGAACGGTGGAAAAATTTTGAGAAAAAATATTGGAGTAATTGAAAATGGTAAATTTGCAGATTGCATTTTCATAGACAAACATGCATTGGATTTAGAGCCAATGCATAATCCGCATGCATCTATTGTACATAGAGCATCCGAATCTACAATTCGAGCTGTGATGATTGGAGGTAAAATAGTACATGGGAAAATCTAGACCACATGTAATTCTAAGTGCAGCAATTTCAATAGATGGAAAAATTGCTACACGTTTAGGTGATTCAAAACTATCTTCTAAAAAAGACAGAATTAGACTTCATAAACTTCGTTCAAAAGTTGATGCAATACTAGTAGGAAAAAATACAATAGATAGAGACGATCCATTACTTACTGTAAGATATGCAAAAGGGAAAAATCCTACAAGAATAATTTTAGATTCTCAAGGAACAATATCTGTTAATTCAAAAATTTTACAAACATGTAATAAAGTTCCAACTATTATTGCAGTTTCTAAAAAAATTAGTAAACTAAATTTACAAAAATTAAAAAAATTTCCAGTTGAAATAATCATGACTGGTGAAAATTCAGTCAACATAAAATCCTTAATGAATAACCTAAGTAAAAGAAAAATTAATACCATTCTGGTCGAAGGCGGTGGAACCGTTAACTGGCAATTTATCCAAAATAATTTGTTTGATGAAGTTTTGATAACTATTGCTCCATTTATCATTGGAGGTACTGATGCGATAACATTTGTTCAAGGAAGAGGTTTTGATAAAATCGTAAAATCACCCAGACTCAGATTAAATACAATAAAAAGACTCGAAAATTACCTTGTTTTACATTATACAAAAGTGTAAGTTATTATACTTAATTTAAAATATAACAAGAAATTGGCAGCAAAAAATATAGCTACGACAAAAAAGAAAACTACAACTAAAAGCACTAGTAAAAAATCAAAGACTAAAGCAAAATCACCAAGCAAATCAAAATCTGGAAAACCAGCATTTGGTGGTTATGCAGTTAATTTTGCAGGTCGTCAAGAAACTGTAGAACAAGTTTTTGGTAACAAACCTATTGCACCAAGTGAAATGACAAAAAAGATTTGGGCATTTGTTAAAGCAAAAAGCCTTTCTAATCGTTAAAGACACAAAATTGTTAACGAATAATTCGTTAACAAATTTCCTATCTTTTAATTATTTATCTGAAAATTTGAATAAGATATAGATATCGGATTTCATTTGTAAATATTATGTCAACTGTATCTTTAAGACGAGATCATGATCTAATAAAAAAAGTCATCAAAGCAATGGAATCTACAATTCAACTTCTAAATGATGGCAAACAAATTCCTGAATCTATATTGTTACCTGTTATTGATTTTTCAATTTTTTTTACTGACGTTTGTCATCATAGTAAAGAAGAGAATTCCCTATTTCCTGTATTAGAACAAGCAGGAATGCCACGTAATATAGGTCCAATTGCAATGATGTTAATGGATCACGAACGTTCAAGAGAAATTGAAAAAGAAATGGAAAATTCTACTAAGGATTACATTTCATCTGATAATTCTACAAAATTGATTACCGATATGCAACAATATGTAGAACATATAACAGAACATTTGTGGAAAGAAAATAATAAATTGTTTATGATGGCTGAAGCACGTTTGCAATATATTTCAAAAAAGGTCGATAAAGAGCTAAATGGGATTGAGGAATCAAAACTAAAAGAAACTGGAAAAACTAGAGAACATTATGAACAATTAGCTGAAACCCTAACCCGAGATGTTTCTCAACACGGAAATTAGATTTGTCTGACAGTATATTTGGTCAAGTGGTTGGAGTCAGAAAATATGCAAATGGGGATATTGAGATAGATTTCTATCACGAAGATGAACTTACTGAATACAAATATTCCTCAAATTCTAGTATGTCAGATAACTTTCCTAAGGAACTAGCTGAAACTTTAGCCTCAACTTTGGCATCTGACATCTGTACTGAAATTTACTTTAATGAGAATGGAAGTCCAACTCATATTGAGTTAGAAGAATGTGATTATGACGAAACCGATAATGAAGAAAACTGACGAGGACTACTGTTCAACGGGAATCATGAACTTTGATTATACCCCAAAGCTCAAGGCGTTCCCAAGATCACACTGATCTTCACCCAAAACATATTGTTAATGAGTGTCCTCGCCACAATACTATACGTCAAAATCATACTTAAAGTAAACTCTAATTCTCATGATTGAAAGACCTCATTCCACGTAATGATGGTGGCTTAGATTGTCATAGAATCTAACTGATTTAATGTTCACAAATTCAAGCATTCCGTATCTTGATAATTCTCTTCCAAATCCACTATGTTTTATTCCACCAAATGGAATTCTTGGATCTGAAATTACCACATTATTGACACTAACTATTCCAGATTCTATTCGCCTCGATATTTTTTCAGCTTTTGCTAGATCTTTAGTCCAAATACTTGCTCCTAATCCAAATTCTGTATCATTTGCTAATCTTACAGCTTCACTTTCATTTTCAACTATTGTTATAGGGGCAACTGGACCGAATGTCTCTTCTTTTACAATTCTCATATTTGGTTTAACATTTGTAAGAATTGTGGGCTGATAGAAGTAACCCTTTCCATCAATTTCTGAACCACCTAAAAGAATTTCAGCACCCTTCTTTTTTGCATCTTCTACAATTCCTGAAATGGTTTCTAAACCACCTTTACTTGATAAAGGTCCGATATCAGTTTCAATTAAAGTAGGATCTCCAACTTTTAATTGAGATGCTTTTTTGATAAATAATTCAATAAAATCTTTAGCAATATTTTTACCAACAAAGAATCTTTTGGATGCAACACAACTTTGACCACAGTTGATGAATCTACCTTTAACTGCTCCTTCTGCAGCTTTTTCAATAATTGCATCATCTAGTACGATAAATGGATCACTTCCTCCAAGCTCCAAAACACATTTCTTTAAATTCATTGCAGCTCTTTGGCCTACCTTAGCACCTGCATCTGTGCTGCCTGTAAATGTCACCGCATTAACATCAGAATCTATAAGATGATTAGCAGATTCTACACTTCCTATTACTGTCTGAAATATTCCATCTGGTATGCATGATTCAGTAAATGCTTTTTCAATCTCAATACCTGATTGCATGGTTAATCTAGATGGTTTCATTACTATGACATTACCTGCCATTAAACATGGTGCAGCGAATCTTAGAGCTTGCCAATAAGGAAAATTCCAAGGCATAATTGAACCAATTACCCCAAGTGGTTCAAAAGTAAGAAAACTTTTTCTTGCATCTGTATTTAATACTTCATCAGCAAGAAAACTGTCTCCATGATCTGCATAAAACTCCAATGCCCATGCACATTTTTCAACTTCACCAATTGACTCTTTGATTGCTTTTCCCATTTCGGATGTTTCGACTTTTGCCAATTCTATTTTGTTCTTTTTTAAATATTCTACTAAATGGTAGATGTAACTCCTACGTTTTTCATAATCTTTTTTCCATTCTGGAAAAGCTCTTCTTGCCTTTCCAACTAACTGGAATACTTGCTCTTTACCCATCGGTGTATATTTTGTAATTTCTTCACCAGTTGCTGGATTTGTTGTAGTTATTTGATTCAGGATTTATTCACTAAATTCTCCTATTTAATTTAGTGACTTCTTTCTTAAATTTTTAGATGCTTTGAAAGTATTTTTGTATATAATTTAATGATAATATGAGTAAATTCTTCATACACTCATTCTGAATTAGTATTTTTTCTAAATATTATATAATACTAGAATGTCTGCTGCATATCTTTTTTAATTTCATCAATTTTTTTCGAGTATGCCTTTTTTGATTTATCATTCTTTTTTAAATTCAATACATTTCCGCATGATGGACACTTGAACATTCCTTCTAATGCATCCTCAAATGTAACTCTGTGACAATCTTCATTTCCACAATGATAAAAATCTGAATAATTTTCGTAATCAAATCTTTGTTGTAGTCTTTCTGTGATTTTCTTTTTTTGACTCTCTATGAAATGTTCTACCTCTTCCCTACGTGTTCTCCATCTGTAGACAAACCATCCTTTGCGTTCATCTTTGACTCTAATTCCCGTGATGAGTGATTTTCCAAATAGATCATACAAAACTTTTCTAACCATGTTGATCCTCAAACCCGTAGAACTTGCAATTTCTTCATCTGTAGCATCTTCTGCCTTTAAAAGTGATCTTGCAACCTTAAGATACTCGTCTCCTCCTATCATAGATGCAATTCTAACAAAAGGGTCTTCATATTTGTCTACCAACTCTAGTCACTGATGATTTTCTATTATTAATCTCTTGTTCCGCTGACTAAGACATTTTTGCCTTTTCTTGTGGGTATGATCTTTCTTTTAGCACCTGGAAAACTATTCTTAAACTGCTCTCCTTTTTGAATACGATCAAGAAATATGGCCAAAGCACTAATCTCTGAATGAGGTTGACTCCCTATTCCTACGTTGTAATCCGCAAGTTCATAGATTTCTCTAGGTACTTTTTCTGCACCTACTACTATTAGTAAATTTTCTTCTTTTCTAAGTTGGTCATCTACATCATTGATGCTTTCTCCATACATAGTGAGATGGACTATTTTGTATTCTTCTTTTTTCTTTTTTACAATTGACTTCCAATTATCAATAAATTCGACAACAAAATTCCCGCCCCAAGTATTGTTGATTTTTTCTAAAGTATCTCTAATCTCTGGATTTACTTCGGTCATGAATATTTTGGCGCAACCAAAAGCTCTTGCAACTAGAGCTACATGTGTAGTTACTCTATCATCTCTAACAAGACGTTGTCCAATCCTTACAACCTCAATTACCATATGTATTGTCAAACTTCTTTGGAGTCTCTTTTTTGAATTCTGGTGATTTTTGACTTTGAATAATATCCTTGATTAGATCTTTTAACTCATTAACATTATATCCTGTTTTAGCTGATACTGCAATCCGTTTTTTATAATCTTTTAAATTAAGAATCTCTATTTTTTCTTCAATTTCATTAGTTGTCAATAAATCTGATTTATTTAAAGCAAAAATTATCCTATCCATTTCAACTCGTAATTCACTTAAAGTTCGCATACAGCTTGCAAATTTCTTTCTCAAATCAAACAATGAATCACTAATATCAACTACAACTATTATGACATCAGTATGAATCAATTCCTCTAATGTAGATTTGAATGCATCAATCATGTATGCAGGTAATTTACTGATAAATCCAACAGTGTCTGCAATTAAAAATGGTTCATGATCAATGGAAAATCTTCTTGTAGTTGTAGAGAGAGTTGTGAATAGACTTTTACTTTGTTCTTTAGACTCTCCTGTAATTTTATTAAACAATGTAGTTTTTCCAGACGAAGTATATCCTGCAAGAGATATGGTCTTGAATCCAAGTCTTTTTCTTCCCTGTCGATGAAGCTCTCTTTGTTTTCCAGCTTTTTCAAGTTTTAATTTTACAGATTGCATTCTATGTTTGATATCATCATGATAAACATCGATCTCAAATTTTCCTATTCCCATAAACCCTGGTTGTTCTCCCATACTAGAGAGACGCACTTTTTCTTTAGCCCTGACCAGTTCATATCGTAGTTGGGCCAACTTCACTTGCAATTTAGATTCAGCACTGGATGCTCTGCTTTCAAAAATTTCCAGAATTAATGCTTCTCTATCTAAAATTTCTCTATGTAATACAGAGGCTAAGTTATAATTTTGACTTGGCTTTAGTATTTCATCAAAAACAATAACATCTGGTTTGAGTTTTCCTACCATCTCTTCTAATTTTTCTAAAACCCCCCCGCTAATTCCATATTTTGGTTTCTTTAGAAAATGTTGTTTTATTGTATGTATGACTTGTATTCCTGCAGCATCACATAATCCTATAGCTTCAGTCACAGCGTCTTCTTTATCATATGTAATTAGTATTGCAGAATTCATTTTATTTACAATATTCCCATGTATTACTCAAGTTAAAGCTTCACTAATTTTTTCATTACAAAAAAGAGTGCTTTTGGTAATGGTTTAAGCGTTCCATAATATACGGTATCTTTACTTTTCTTAATGTCAAAATCATTCTTAAAATAATTTATTATTTCCTCTTTGTAAAATTTATGAGATCCTTTATCATCTGGTATATTTTTCTCATTTTTACTCATACATTTCAAAAAAATTATTCCATTTTTCTTTAAAATTCGCTTTATTTGATTTAGATATGTTATTCTTTCATCAGTTGATAACACATGAAAACATCCTCTGTCTAATATGTAATCAAAAGATTCACTTTCAAACTTTGAATTGAGAATATCATCTATTACAAAATTTACATTACTTGTAGGTAATTTGGCCTTTTCAATAGCAGATGGAGACACATCAGAACCAGTTACCTTAAACCCCTTTTTAGCTAACTCTGTTGCTTGTGTTCCAGGTCCTGTTCCAAGATCTAAAAATTCTCCTTTTTCCAAGAACTTAATTTCTTCAACTATGTCTAAATCCAGATTCTTTTCATACCATGGCATTGTTTCTACTTTATTTTGTTTATAGTATACATCCCAATCTGGAAATTCTTTTTTATTATCTAACAATGTCATTATGGTACCTATTTTCACGCATAATTATGCTGTTTTCTTTAATGATTTTTCTATATTCATATTAAGAACAATTTCTGCTATGTCGCTAGCATATTCTGAAATTCTCCTGATATTTTCCGTCATTCTTCTAATTCTATAGATTTCTTCATCATCTTTGAGTGATTTTGATGCATCTCTTACCATTTTCTCATATTTTACAATCTCATTTGTCTTCTCAATTGTTTTTTCAGCTTGTACATAGTCTTCTTTGAATAGTGCCAAACATGAATCATCTAAAACAGATAAAGCAAATTCGTTCATCTCTTCAATTTTTTCTACTATATCTTTCTTTACTGGTTTTTTGAATTCCAATATGTCTTTTGCAATAAATGCTGCATGATCCCCCGTTCTTTCAATATTTTTTACAACTAATCTATACCCAAGACAATCTCTGGCATTTCTAAAACCCATCTCTTTTAACATATGTTCATTTTGAATTGCAATTTTTAACTGTCGAATAATATAAAATCCAAATCTATCTACCTCATCATCTGTGTTAATTACTTCTTGTGCAAGCTCCAAATTATTTTCTTTCATTGCTAAAATTGCATCATTTGACATTGATTTAGCCAGATGAATCATTCGCTTGAATGCACCATCAACAGAGAGTTCCAGTAGATTGACAAGAACCTGAATTGTAATTCCGCCACTAGAATCTGAAATGATTTCAGACCCCATTAACATTCTTTTTACAGCTTCTTTCACTGTATTTCTTTGGTTTGGGCTTAATCTTCCAGTTTTTGGTTTGATGTTGATTGTTTTATAACCTAAAAAATACAAAGAAATTAATTTCCTTACAATTGATGTTGTTTCTACATCATCTATCTCAATTGTAGCCTCTTCTTTCTTTTGAGATCTTGTTTCAAATTTTGGTGGATAAATTTCTAATGTTGATGAGCCTTTTCTTATCATTCTAATTTGGTCTCCTTGTTTTAGCCCGAGATCCATAACCCATTGTTTAGGTAGTGAAACTATGTATGATGACTTGCCTGTAAACTGAATTTTTCTTGTTTCCTCTCTTTCTTCCATAAACTACATTAAAAAATCTAATCTATATAGTTTAGTTCTAATAGTATATACTAGCATTGAACTAATATTTAGAAAAGATTGTATTATGCCTATGGACCAAGTTCTAAAATTAAAGTATACGCTTGATGCATTATTTGGAGATGGTGTTTCAAAGTATTTACCCAAAAACATTGAAATGACTTTCTCAAGAAAAACTGGCAGAATTAGAACTGTAACACACCAAGGAAAATTATTGTGTACCTTGAGAATTGATGGTGGTCTTGCTATTAGTACTTATTTTGCTCAGATTTTATTGAAAAGTAAGAAATTCAAAGAAAACTGTTTAGAAATTAATCAAGATGCAGCACCATTTGTTGAAGAAGGAAAATCTGTATTCTGTAAACACGTTGTATGGTGTGGTAAAAACATACGAATTGCATCTGACACTCCAATATTATATAAAAATAAAGTGATTGCAGTAGGAAAAGCAATTTTGTCTTCTGAGATGATTTCTGACTTTAATAGGGGAATGGCCATTAGAGTCAGGGATAGTTTAAAAAGTCGTAGCGGAGAATTATCCTTATGATGCGCGGTGGTAATCGTGAAATGCGAAGAATGATGGATAAGATGGGACTTGATATGAAAGAGATCCCAAATGTCCAAGAGGTAATCATCAAGACTGACAAAAAAGAAATCATTGTAACAAAACCATCTGTTACAGAGATGAAGGCAAAGGATAATTCCATTTTCACAGTTACTGCAGACAGCTATGAGGAACGAGAACTAGACGTTCCAATATTCTCTGATGAGGATATTCAGTTAGTTAGTCAACAAGCTGGTGTAGATGAAAAAAAGGCCAAAAATGCACTAGAAGAAGCCAAAGGCGATCTAGCTAGGGCAATTCTACTTTTAACTTCTGGATGATTTTTTCCTATTTGTGCCTAAAATACATCCAAATTGAAGATTTAAGTAATGGATTTGAAGAAATTGAGATATCATGAGCAGTATGGCTGAATCAAAAGTAACCGGAATTATTCAATCGTTAAATGGATTAGAAGATGATCTGGATTCACTTAACAGTAAAGTTGCAGACATGAAAAAACAACTATCAGTAAAGGCATTAAATGAAATTGACAAACTTTTATACAAAACACGAGAAATGGCTACGAAAGAAGCTGAAGTAATCATAAATGCCTCTAAAGCAAAAGCAACTGAAGAATCTGCAAAAATTGCCAAAGAAGGCCAATTGAAACTATCTGAAATTCAATCAAATATTGATGCACATTTTGATGAAGCAGTGAAACACGTAGTGTCAACTGTCTTGAAGGCATAAACCTAAATCACATATTTCACTTCTCTAAAATATCGATCCATTACTTAATACTCGTATTGGAATTGTGACTACATATGGCAAATCATACTACAGATTTTCAACTTCACTAAAGACTCTAAAACTATCTTTTGATTCCATACTTCCTGAAGATATTCCAAATTATGAGGGACATTTTGTTTTAACAACAAGAAGAGAAGCTCCTATAGAATGTGAAAAACCTATGTTACATGAGGATATCTTTGAGCAACATCCTACGGTTATCAGGGGCTGATGATTCAAAAATTATCTCTAGGCTATGAGCAGGATCTAATCATTGGAGTTGATCCTGGACAAAGAATAGGTCTTTCTATATTTTATTTTGGACGAGAGATTGAAAGTTCATTTAATTCATCTGTTGAAGAATTAGTATTACATATTATCAGAGTTTTAGGTGGTTTGAGAGCCAAACGTAAGATAGTCAAAATTGGAAATGGTAATATGAATATTGTAAAAGAAATAGCAACGATGCTTAATCTGAGATTTTGTTCTTCTTTTGAGTTGGAATTTGTTGATGAATGTAAAACCAGTCTCAAAATTAAAAATTTTAATCAGAGAGGAAAACGTGATATGCTTTCAGCAAAATATATCTCAAAGAGAAGGCTACCGACATTTCGTTTTACCACTTTCTATAACTGGATAATTTTTCATAATTTTATAATTAGTTATAGTTTGTATAAATCAAATTAATTTTCTCATATATTGTGATGAAATGAGTACCATCTATTTTCAACAAATTTTTAATTAAATTATAAAATTTTTAATTAAACAACATGATACCTATATTTTTTCAAAAAAATTCATTCCAAACTAGCTATACATATTTATTGAAGATTTTGTGTTTTTCTTGCAAACAAATTACATTGATCGTATTATAACTTGAAATTATTTCACTATTTCTGTTAATATTTTCAATATTTTATCGATCCATACTTATATAGTTATGAATTCTATATTAATTTACTAAGATGACTTGTAAAGGAATTTGCGTTAGATACAAGGCTCAAAAGCCTGTTGGAACTGGAAGGTATGCTTCTGGACAACGACGATGT
>CAYYXT010000020.1:0-21757 GCA_964475825.1 uncultured Nitrosopumilaceae archaeon
CTCTAGACACTATCCTTCAATTAACTGGATGAATAGCTATTCTGGTTATCTTGGTGACATTGCAAAATGGTGGGGTGAAAATATCAGTGAAGATTGGCTATCTCTTAGAAGTGAAGCTTATGGTATTTTACAAAGAGAAGATACACTAAAAGAAATTGTCAGACTCTTAGGTCCAGAAGCATTACCTGATGAAGAAAAACTAATTCTTGAAGTTGCAAGAATGTTAAAGATTGGTCTATTACAACAAAATTCATTTGATGATGTCGATACTTATTGCAGTCCACAAAAACAATACAAATTACTAAAACTACTTGTTGAATTTTATAGAAGAGGACAACATGCCCTAAAAGAAGGTGCATCCTTAGCTGATATTCGTGCAATGCCTATAGTAACTTTATTGCTCAAAGCAAGGATGGATATCAAAGATGATGAAATACCAAAACTCGATAAATTAGATACTGATATGAAAGAACAATTCAAAGCTATCACAGGAGTGAAAGTTACAAATTGACAGCTAAAGGTGGAGTTCAATATAGTAAAATTGCAGAAATTAAAGGTCCACTGGTAGTAGTTGATGATGTTGAAAATGCAGCATTTGATGAACTTGTAGAAATTGAAACTAAAGAAGGCGAAAGAAGATTAGGCAAAGTTCTCGAAGTCGGAAATGGTAAAGCAATAGTTCAGGTCTTTGAGGGCACATCTGGATTATCTATTTCTGGCACTACTGCAAAGTTTGTAGGTAAACTCATGGAAATGCCAGTATCAAAAGAAGTACTTGGTAGAGTATTTGATGGATTAGGTAGACCAAAAGATGGACTCCCAGATCCCATTGCTGATAAGTTCATTGATATCAATGGAGAACCAATGAATCCAGAACAACGTGAATATCCAAAAGACTTCATTCAAACTGGTGTTTCTGTTATTGATGGAATGATTACTCTAGTACGAGGACAAAAGCTACCCATATTCTCTGGCTCAGGTATGTCACACAACATTCTTGCAGCACAAATTGCAAGACAAGCAAGTGTTGTTGGTACGCAGGATGATTTTGCAGTAGTATTTGCAGCAATTGGTGTGCAATATAGTGAAGCAGAATATTTCCGAAGGAGTCTTGAGGAATCAGGTGCATTAAAGAGAAGTGTTCTATTTCTAAACACGGCAGATGATCCTGCAATTGAAAGAATTATCACTCCACGTGTTGCATTAACTGTTGCAGAATATTTGGCATTTGATCTTGGAATGCACGTTCTTGTTATACTAACTGATATGACAAATTATGCAGAAGCACTAAGAGAAATCAGTGCAGCAAGAGAAGAAGTTCCAGGAAGAAAAGGTTATCCCGGATATCTCTACACTGATCTCTCAACAATCTATGAAAGAGCAGGAAAATTAAATGGAAGGAAAGGTAGTGTTACCCAAGTTCCAATCCTATCAATGCCATCTGATGATATTACTCATCCAATTCCTGATCTTACCGGATACATCACAGAAGGACAAGTTGTACTTGGAAGAGATTTATTCAGACAAGGTGTTTATCCACCAATCAATATCTTGATGAGTCTTAGCAGATTAATGAAAGATGGAATTGGTGAAGGAAGTACAAGAGCAGATCACAGCGAAGTTTCTAATCAGGTTTATGACGCATACTCTAGAGCTCAAGAAGTTAGAGCACTAGCTGGAATTGTAGGTAAAGCAGGATTAACAGAAATTGACTTGAAGTACATGGATGTTGGTGATGTTTTTGAAAAAGAATTTCTTACACAGGCAACTGATGAAAATAGAACCATAGAAGAAACTCTTACTCTCTTATGGAAAATTGTTTCGAAACTTCCAAAGAATGAGATTACTAAGATTAAAGATAAATACATAGATCAATATTATCAGGGAAAATAGCAGAATGTCATTTGGACAGAATGCAGTTGCAACAAAAATTGAACTTCTAAAATACAAAAAATCTAGTCAAGTTGCAACAATGGTTCAGAAAATTTTAGATGATAAACGTAAAGTTCTTTTAAAAAATATTGAAGAAATGATTGATGAAGCCTCTAAAGCAAGAGGTGGAATTTGGGATCCATTACAAGATATTTACAAATCAGTCAATGAGGCATATCTTGCATTAGGAACTAATACGGTTGATTCTGTTGCTGAATCTACACCGCCTGTAATGCAAGTTGATGTCCATGTACGAAGAGTTGTAGATGTTAAAATTCCAACACTTACAGTTACTGAAAAGGATACAAAATCAATGCCATATGGTTTTGCTGATACCAATTCCTCTATAGATAGAGCAGCAAAACAGATCAAAGAATTACTTCCAAAAATCTGCAAGGCGGCAGAATATGAAAATTCCATTTTTAGCCTTGCAAAAGCACTTGAAAAAACACAAAAGTTACTAAACGCACTAGAAAATGTCATTATTCCACAGTATCAACAAAAAATACGATTCATTCTTGCAACTCTTGAAGAAAGAGAAAGAGAAGAATTCGCAAAGTTAAAAAAAGTGAAAGCTAAGATGGTAAGTAGGAAATAATGACAAAAGAAGAAATCAAAAAATTAGTTGAAAATTCCAAGAAGGTATTAGAACAAGATCATGAAAATTTTGCTAAATCAATTAAAAATGATTTGACATCATTTAAAAAGAAAACACTAGATCTAATTTAATTCACAGCGTATCATGATTTAAATATGGAATTATGATGGAATAAAAATAGATGAAACCTCTTGTTTTATTATTATCTGCAACAGCAATTGTATTTCTAATTGCCGGTATGACAGACGTTGCTTATGCTCAAGGAGATTCAAGTGGGGGTTCAAGTGATGGCTCAAAACTAATTGGTGCAGGTTTAGCTTTTGGTTTAGCTGCAGGTGGTGCTGGCGTTGGTTTGGGTCAAGTAGGTGCAGCAGGTCTTGCAGTAATTAGTGAGAACCCAGCTCTGCAATCAAAAGTGTTCATATTCATAGGTATGGTAGAATCAATCGCTATCTACGGTATAGTCATGATGTTTATCATCCTGGGACAATAAGCCCTAAAGATACATTTTTTCAAATTTTTAATTTAATTATATTTTAGTTTGTTAACATCTAATACTCTTGCACAATATCTACATTTGAGTACCCTTCCTTCCTTGTCAATTACATCCATCACTGATTCAATATGTTCAGTGCTGTTAGTAATACAATCTGGATTTGAACAACGAAAAATTCTATCTATCTCATTTGGAAGTGCAACTCTTCTCTTTTCAATTAGTTTGTAGTCTTTGATAATATTGATAGTTGCCTTTGGAGCAATTACTGCAAGTTTGTTTGTATCATCATCTTTTAGAAATTTATTCTCTACTTTGATGATGTCTTTTTTCTTGAATTTTCCACTAGGTACATTAAGAGCAATAGTTATGAGACTTCCATCCTTTCCATCAATCCTTAAAGCATTTAGAACCTGAAGGCCTTTTCCCTCGTCAATGTGGTCCAACACAGTACCTTCTTTGATTCGTCGAACCATGAGTTCGGACTCTTGCATCAGAATACTTTGTATAGTCACCTGTATATATCATTGAAAGAATGAACGAGTTCTATCGAAAAGATATAATTTCTATCAAGGACTTTAACAAGGCTCAACTTGAGCAAATCTTTGCATCTACTGATAAAATAATGAAACTTAACCCCGTAGAAAGAAGGGAGATCTGTAAAGGAAACACACTGGGTTATCTATTTTATGAGCCAAGTACTAGAACTCGTCTTAGTTTTGATGCTGCTATGGCCTCAGTTGGTGGTAATTCTCTAGGAATCTCCAACATTTCATCATCGTCTACCCAAAAAGGTGAGAGTCTTGCAGATACTGTGAGAATAATGTCGATTTATTCTGATGTACTTGTATTACGACATCCTCTTGATGGTTCAAGTAGATTTGCATCTGAAGTTTCTTCAAAACCAGTTATCAATGCTGGAAGTGGAACAGAAGAGCATCCAACACAAGCCATACAAGATTTGTTTACAATAAGAAAAGAAAAGAAAAAGATTGATGGTCTCAAAATAGGAATCATCGGGGATCTAAAATATGGACGAACAGTTTACTCCCTTCTATATGGTCTTGGAAATTACGATGTTGATGTCCATTTAATTTCTCCCGAATCATTAAGAATTAGATCTGATTCTGTTTATGAAATAAAAAAGAGATTATCTTTTACCGAATCTACTAACATTGAAGAATACATCGATGATCTTGACGTTCTTTATGTAACACGAATCCAAAAAGAAAGATTTCCTGATGAGGAAGAATATCTCAAGGTAAAAGGAAGTTATGTTGTGGGACTGGATTTGTTACAAAAGATGAAAGATGATTCTATTATCTTACATCCGTTACCTAGACTGGATGAAATTTCAACTGACGTTGATAATACAAAAAATGCAAAATATTTTGAACAAGCTGAATATGGAAAGCATACACGAGCTGCATTGTTGGGATTAATTCTCAACGAAAATGGATTCTAAATTTTAAGATCTGATTTATCATTAAAATTGATTGCATATTACATATATCTAGAGACATATCAAATAACAACAGTTTGACACAAACAAAAATTCTACCTATTTTTCCTTTGGATTTAGTATTGTTTCCTCGACAAGAACTACCGCTCAGAATTTTTGAACCCCGATACAAGCAATTAGTTGATGATTGTATGCTAGGTGATGGTCAATTTGGTGTCTGTCTGATTGATGCAAATAACTCGATTAGTGGTTGGACTGCACCAAAATCAATAGGTACAATTGCAAAGATAACCAAATGCAAAGATGTTGAATTAGATGGAATGCAGTTACATATTGAGACTGTTGGTCGCAATAAATTCAAAATCAATAAAATAATTACACCCTTGTTAGCACAGCCTTCTAATTATGATCCGTACACTATAGAAGGCCATCAGAGCATTTCGGAATTACATGAAAAATTAGGAACTGAAGAAAAAATGTACATTCGTGCTGAAGTTGAACTGATTCCTGAAATTGATGATAATGTACCATTAGACAAATGGGAAAAACTAGTAGAGATGTGGAAAAATAAAATTGTCAGACAAGCATTACCACAAATTGTTGAACCTCATGCATTGGATCATGTTTTAGAAAAATACTATCTTACTTCAGACATGCCTACAATTGATTATATCTATTCTTTATCTGCACTTGGAGCCAAAGATCCAAATGAATTACAACCAATACTGGAAGCTAATACCATGAATGATTTGATTCAAAAAGTTAAAGAATTGCTGACAGTAAAATAACCCCAACATGTCCAGAATGATATTGTCATTATCAAAATTTGGAATATTTGCAATAGCTGTATCTTTACTATTTCCAGTATCTAGCGTTTATGGACATGGATTAGGAATTGATACTATCTCTTCAGTTGATGTACAAGGAAAGAAAATTTCGATTTCAGTTGAACTTCCAATGTTTTTTGAGCAAACCGGTGAAAAACAAATTACAATTACAGCAACTGAAGATGAGACAAAAGAAAATGCAAAAAACGTTACATTTCTGATCGGTTTATTTCATGAAAATAAAATGATATTTAGAAACTATTTTTTTGCATCTGACGGAGTTCTTCCAATCAAAGTAAATCCTACACAAGAAGGTGAGATTACAATTTATGGAGAACAGGATTCTTTGTTAGGTGCATGGCATGGAACAGAATCTAACCCAATAATGATTTTTGGGCCTATTTTCAATTCAGGCGGACTGTACAATTTTGAAATTGAGGTAAGAACAATTGATGAGCCAACAAACATAATTGAAAATTCTGGTGTTTACAATGCAGATTTGAGTATTGTAGATAACACTAAATTTTTTCAAAAAGACGCCGAAAATCAGGATGTTCAGTTTAAAATAAAGTCATATTTTGATAATATCTCCAATTTTGAGTATGATCCTATTTCCAAACAAGTAACATTTGAGATGCTTTTTGATTGGAGTGAAAAACAAATGTCACACATTCCAGTTGTACATGAAGAAGTACATTTTCCTAAGAATTTTACCGAATTTTTGTCTCCAAGTTATACAGGTAAAGCAAACGGAATTGACTTGTTTAAAGCATCAGTTACAATCGACGATTACACTGAAGATGATGAAAGAATAGTCCATTTTGTTTTGTTGCAGGATCATCTCAGATTTATAAAAAACCAACTACAAAAATCTGAAGAACCATTACCTGATACAATTACTTTTACTCTTTCTAGATCTGAAAATACGGGATTCCCATTAACTGCATTTACAAGAAGTGAAGACTTTCAAGTAAATCTTTCATGGGATCCAATAGAAATTGCACCTGGACAAAATACAAATTTTATCTTTACAATCAGAGATGGTAAAACTGGAGAACCATTGCGTAATTCAGATTATACTTTTGTAATCATACAAAACGGCAAGGAAATTCATAGAACAACTGGAACGGCACAAGTTGGTGGAGAATTTGAACGATATGAATTTGCCGAGGATCAAACGGGTCCTACAATTATTAGATTTGAAAACATTAGAAATACAGGTCAAGAAACTGATTTTGGAATCGTTGTTGCTCCTGAATTTGGAACCATTACAATTATGATCCTTTTTTCTACATTATTGTTAGTCGTTTTGGCATCAAGAAATCGCTTTTCAAAAAATCTAATTTCTAATTAATTTTATAATGTTACTAATTTTACAGTATCCATGTTTTTGTTTACTTGAAAGTCTTTTGTAATAATTGATACTCTTTCTGCATCACCGTCAATTACAAATAATTCCATGCATTTCGCTCCCTCAATCTTACTGTGTAGATGAGTTGTAATCAGATCTTCAAAATTATGTTTTATTCCAGATACAACATGATCAAACTCATCATTATGAACAACTAAAAGAATAGCATGAATATTCCCTGTTAATTCAGATTTTTGTTTTTCTTCTGAAACAAAAGTTCTGATTCCTGCCCTTATTGCTTCAGACCTACCTGAAAAGCCCATAGTTTTTTGCAGCTTGTCTAATTCTGATAAAATCTCTTGATTCAATGAAATTGAAACTATTGGCATAAATGATAATTGTTATTAATTATCTTATAAGTTTAGCAATTAAAGTTATTAACATTTTATAAAGTTATTAATAACTAATATCAAAATTATGTGTGAATAGCCAAGTAAAACTAGCAATAATTGCAATTGTAATTACAATTCCCCTAATATCATTTGTTGTTTTTTCAAGTGATTCAAACCAATTCAAGAAAACAAACGAATCAAAACTACAGGTTATGGCATCATTTTACCCACTACGTGAATTTTCACAAAATGTTGGTAAAGAAAAAGTTGATGTAAAATTGTTAGTTCCAGTTGGAGTTGAACCACATGATTGGGAACCAACAATAAAAGATGTGCAACAAATGCAAAAATCTGATCTTATTATAATTAATGGAATTGGATTTGAAAGTTGGGTTGATAAATTAAATGAAATGAATTACCAAGGAGTGGTAGTTGATACAAGTAATGGAATTATTATAAAAAATATGGATGAAGAATCTTCAATGCATGAAGAACATGTTGATGAATCTGGAGATCCTCACATTTGGTTAAATCCAGTTTTTGCAAAGATTCAAGTCCAAAATATTGCAAATGCATTTTCTAATTCAGATCCTGAAAATCAACAATATTTTCAAGAAAATGCTGCAAATTACATCGATGAATTAGATTTACTTGATTCGAAAATTCGTAATGAATTATCTGGTTGTAATAATGACTTCATTACATTTCATCGTGCTTTTTCATATTTTGCAGATGAATATGATCTTACCCAACACACTATAATTTCCTCATCTGCATCACATGCAGAACCCACTGCCAAGACTTTAGAAAATGTAATCAATAAAGCCAAACAGCTTAATCTCAAAGTTATTTTTACTGAAGAAATGGCTGATCCTAAAATTTCTCAAGTGATTGCAAATGAAATTGGGGGAAAAATACTAGTTTTATCTCCGTTAGAAATTGGTAATGATGGAACTTATATTTCTAGAATGACTGAGAATCTAAATCATCTAAAGGAGGCATTATGTTGAAGGTAGTCGAAATTGATCATCTTACAATACAATATCCTGATGTAAAAGCTATAGACGATGTTAGTTTCACGGTTAACCAAGGTGACTTTTTAGGCATAATTGGTCCTAATGGAGCAGGAAAATCCACACTTTTCGCTTCAATGCTTAGTCTTAATATAAAATACAAAGGCACAATCAAATTTTTTGGTACTGATATTAGAAAATCAAAAAATTATCTTAAAGAGATTGGTTACGTACCACAGAAACCAATTTTTGAGAAAAATTTTCCTGCAACAGTTAACGATGTTGTTAAAATGGGATTACAAAAAGAATCAGATGAAAGTAAAATTGATGAAATCCTACAACAACTTTGGATACATGAGCTAAGTGAAAGAAGAATAGGTGAACTATCTAGTGGACAACAACAACGTGTATTTATTGCAAAAGCCTTAGTTAACAATCCCAAAGTTTTGATTTTAGATGAACCTGTTACAGGTGTTGATCAACAAAGTATAGATCTTTTTTATAGTATTTTAAAAGAACTAAACTCCAAACAAAATATCACAATAATTTGGTCTTCACATGATCTAGACGCAGTAAATAAATTAGCAAATCATGTAGCTTGTCTTAACCGAACTCTTCTCTTTCATGGAGAATCTGATGATTTCTTTGAAAACGATGAACTTGTAAAACAATATTCTGAAGCTTCGATGCAGGAACACATGCATCATCATTAGAAATGACTTTTGAAATTTTTACTTTTAGTTTTATGCACAGAGCAATTATTTCAGGTATTGCAATTGCAATTTTGTGTTCAGTAGTAGGTCTTTTTCTAGTCTTAAGACGTTATTCGTTATTTGGTGATGCTATTGCCCACTCATCATTTGGTGGAATTGCATTAGGTTTGATGGCAGGAATCTATCCACTTTGGACTGCATATGGTGTTTCAATAATTAGTGCACTAATTATGACACGAATTAAAGATAGATTCAACATATCTGGAGATGCCTCTATAGCGGTTCTTTTATCATCAGGAATTGCTGTAGGTCTCGTAATTATTGGGTTATCTGGAGGATTTACTCTTGATATTTTCAGCTTTCTTTTTGGAAGTATTTTACTTGTTAGCGTTAATGATACAATTCTGATTTTATCATTAACAGGAATTATTCTGATTGTAATTCTTTTACTCTATCGCCAACTTCTTTACTCTACATTCAACGAAGAACAAGCCAAAGTTAGTGGTGTCCCAGTTGAAAAAATCAACTATCTTATTATCTTTATGGCAGGAATTACTGTTGTAACTTCAATACAACTAGTTGGTGTTTTACTAATTTCTGCACTATTTGTAATCCCAAATGTAACTGCAATAATGTATGGAAAGGGATTCAAACAAACTGTAATAATTTCAATGAGTTTTTCTATATTTTCTGTAGTTGTAGGAATATTGGTCTCATATATTTTTGATATAACACCGGCAGGAACAATTGTATTATTTGCAATTGGAATATTTGCATGTACAATGGGAATAAAATCTGCTGGATTGTTATCACGACATAATTAATTCATTTAATCTTCTTTTATCTTTTAGACTTTTGACAAAAAATAATGATGTTGCAATTATGCCCATTGCAATTAATGGCGATGCAATCTCAGTATATTTTAGTTGAAAATCATCTACGTCTAGTATTTGAGATGTTGTTATGGGGATCTCTGTAGTCTTTATCATTGCTAATTTGTTTCCTTGTTGTTCAACAAACCAAACATTACCTTTGTTGTCAGATGTTGAAAATTGTACAAATGATGTTGCAGTTGGAATTGGAATCTCAATCAAATTTTTGTTATATGGATCATATACAGCAATTTTATCTATAGCATGTTGTGAAATCCAAATGTTTCCATATCTGTCAAATGACATTCCATAAGGTAATGCCTCTTGATCTGGTACTGAAATTCTCTCAAATGTTTCAAGAATTGGATTGAATTTGGTAATTGCGGTGCCTGTATGTTCTGCAATCCACAAATTCCCTTCATCATCAAAAATTAGTGCCTCTGGTGATGCAAGAGGTTTTTCAGGTGTAAATTCTGAAATATCATTATTTTTTGGATTGATAAATCCTATTTTGCCAGATGCCGATTCAGTAAACCAAATTTTTCCCTCATCATCAATTGTCAAGGCAAATGGCAGTGATTCTCTTGCAGGCATCTTGATTTCTTCAAAGGTATCAAATTCTGGTTGATATTTCAAAATCACATCTTTGTTAGTAATTACAATCCAAATATTTCCATCAAAATCTGCTTGGATGAAAGTAGCTGTATTCTCATAAATCACAGGTGCTATTTTTGGTAAACTTTTTGTGATAATCTGCTGATTACTTGGATCAAAATATCCAATCTGATTTCTTGGCGTATCAGTAAACCAAATTTTTCCTTGATTATCTTGTGTAAGTAGCATGGTAGTTAATCCATCAAATGAGTATGAAGTAAATTCTTGTGTATCAAGTGAGAATTGCCATAATCTTGGAGAAGATGGATCACTTATCCAAATCGAATTCTTTCCATCATACAAAGGATAAAGAGGTTTTGAAGATTTAGGCAACTCATATTCTATGATTTCTGTTTTAAGATCTGTTAATCTTGGTTTAACTAGTAAATTCATAAAAATTGATTCATTTGCACTCTGATTTCTTTGAGTCTCTATTTCCACTTGCCATTGGCCTGAAAATCCAAATGTTAATTCTCCTTGAAATTCAACTGGTCTATCTTCTTCTTGTTTGATAATTTTCATGGGAATTTCTATTGGAGAAATATTTCTCTGAGGATTGGAGATCTTTACTTTGATTTTATTTGAATCATACAATGGTTTATTTTCAAAATCACTAACTTTGACTAGAATTGTGTTTGTACCGCTAGAAAATGGTGTTATTTTAATATCGAATTTCGTATTTTCTAAAAATTCTATTGTACGAAAATCATATGAAACTTTTTGAGCATCAACTTGTTTAATTTCTCCAGCAGGTAACGTTCCATTAGCAAGTAGTGCAACAACTCCTAAAAGAACAATTCCTAATACTGCATCAAATTTCATTGATCTTTTTAGTTTCTTGTATACTGCAATAGAACCTGACTGTAAATCTTTTTCAGCCTTTGTTTGAATTTTAAACTGTAAATATCCTCCTAATCCAACCATAATTGCTGCAATTGAAATTTTTACAAGAATTAATTTCCCATATACTGACTCGGTGATCAAATCTACATCACTTTCCAAAAACCACATCAGTGTTGGTCCAGTAATTATTACAACTCCTACTGCAACGATAAACATAATTGAAAATCTTGGAATTAAAACAAGGGTCATCTTCTCCCGTTTTGCTTCCTCTAATTGTGAAAATGTGGGCAGTAACGTAAATACAAAGTAAATTATGCCTCCAATCCAAACTGCAGCCACGAAATTATGAATATAATCTAGAATAACTGCAGGTGTCTCTCCACTGGCTGCACCATGTCCAATCAAACTTGAAGTTCCGATTAATCCAAGTGTAGCTGCAAGCATTGGAATTTTATTTTTTATAGATAGATTCTTTTTTCTATCCATCACAAACCATAAACCAAGAAGAATAACTGTAATTATCATTCTGATTAACCACAGATTCCCAAAATCAGTTTGAATTACTTCAAAAATTGAAGTTTCTAATCTTATGGTCTGTACTGCTAACACCAAAATATTTGATACAAAAATCAGTACTAGTCCAATACCTGTAACTGTCATGAATTTTCCATGATGGAAAGATTCTAGTTTACCTAATTCCTTTCTGATTAATTGTTTATTTTGAGTTCCCCAGATTAGTATTGAGGCAATTACAACACCTAAAACAATAGTTTGACCAACAAGTCCTGGAAATCTTGCTCCAGCTTCAGGCAAAAATACTAGTTCAGAAACATTTTGATTGTGACTTGATTCAACATCAATTTTGGCATCACCTACTGCAAAAATAAATGCATTAGGAACTAAATGTCCGTCAATTTTTGATAGAACTTTGCTAGTTACAGTATAAACCCCCTCTTCTAATGGTGATGTAGTTACAATTAGGGAATCCTTACCATCAAAATATCTTGAATCTTTATTATCGATTTGTTCTCCATTACTATCTAATACCTTAAGAGAACTAAAATCAATTTCAATTGGTTCAGAAAAATGAACAATAATTTCTGTAATTCCTACATGTGCATTTGATGCTGAATTTGGACTAGTCTCCATAGTAAATGGATGAGCTACAGCATATGGAATGGACATTGATAAAATGAGCAGTAAAATAATTAGAAATTTCATCATTTACTTTTCAGGTTATGTTTGACAATTTAAACAGTTTTCATTTAATTCGAAGTTTGTACCAATTCACGTAAAGATAATAACATGCGACAATAAAATAACAGTCATGAAAGTTGTTACCTTGGGTTTTATTGGACTATTATTTTCTATCGGATTTGTATCTCAAGCTTTTGCTCATACCACAGTTGAGGTGGAACCTTACAAAATTGAAGTGGGTTGGGGACTTGAGCCTCCGATTGTTGGAATCAGTAATGTTTTTGTTTTTAAAATAACTGAACCTGGAGATACTCCCGGTTCATACAAAGGAGTTACAAACGCATTCAAAAGCGTAGAAGTTACTGCATTATTTGGCGGCGTTTCTAAGAAAATTGATATTAATTCAGATCCAAAAATAGGATACTATTTTTCATCTGTGATTCCCACAAAAACTGGAACCTATATCATGGATTTGAAAGGAGAAATTAATGGAATTCCAATTAATGTGCAAATTCCAGTTGAAGATGTAGGAAGTACTGCTATCTTAGACTTTCCTCAAACTAGTGGCTCCTCATCAGATCAAGATGTAACTGCACTCAAAAATGCAATTTCATCACTGCAAAGAGAAGTTTCCTCCATGAAAGATGGTTCAGAAATTAATGTTAATGGTGATGCAGCATATGACTTTGCAATTTTTGGGTTATCTATTGCAGCAGCTGCAATAATCTTAGCAATAATTGCTTTAATAAAAAGAAAATAGAAAAAAGTTAATTCCTAAAATTTTGGAATTACTTTAGACTTTGCAGTTACTGCAACAATACTTATGATTGAAACAGCTAGTATCATCATTGCAATTGTACCAAATTCTGGAACAACTTGCTTTGTTGCTACTTGACCAACAGGTCCGGCCATTTCACTTCCTGGAACACCATATCCGTTGAATATTACTTCAACATTTACTGGTTCAGTTTCTGTTGCTGCTGCTGGTAATGGAGATGTCATATGATTCATAACATTGTCCATAACATGTACTCCCATTTCATTTAGAACAACTTCACCATTTTGAGTTGCTTTAATGTCATAGTTGACATGTTCAACAATAGCTCCAGATATTGTTGTGAAAGTTAGATCAATTGATAATTCTTCACCTTGACCTGCACTACCTGTTACAATATCTACCATCAATTCCTCATCACTATATGATGTGGGATGTTCTTCGGCTCCTGCTTCTTGTACTACAATTAATCCTACCATCCATGGATGAACCATACAAAAGTACGGGACTTCACCTGCAGTTGTTGGTGTCCATTCATATGAACTTCCAGCAATTACTAAACCGGAATCAAATGTTCCAGATAGGCCTTCAATTGCAGTACCTGCTGTGAATGTATGTGCGGCAGTATCTGTGTTAGAAAATATTACTTTTCCACCAACATCTACTGTGGCTTCTTTTGGAATGTAACATCCTTCTGCAGTCTCTTCACATCCTGGTGTCATAGATCCTAGTGCAGCGCTAATTGTAACTTCAGTATGATCTGCAAATGCAGCTGGTGTTGTTGCAACTAATCCTGCTACAATGGCAAATAATACGAAGAGAGAGCTTATATCTTTAGTCTTCATTGACTCAGGTACTTATTCGCATAAATAAAAACCTGACTAGAAATTCCAATTGTGAAACCCTATTTTCTTTTAAACTGGTATATTTTCAGAATTCCAAAGATAGGAATCCCAACATACATTCCAATATTTAGTAAAACTATGGAGATTCCATAACCTAGCATTTCTTGCTCTGAGTCAATATTGACATGATTTAGTATGGATAGTGATGTTAGCATTGGCGTTAGTGTTATTTTAACAACTTCTTTGAAAATTGGTTGTTCTCTTTCAAAGTCTGCAACTATTGGTGAAAATGAATAATAAAATTGATTAAACATTATCATGAATGTCGTTCCAGTTTTTGTATTTAGAATTGTATTGTCTCTTAATTCTCTGAGTTGTTGTACTTGTGGAGATAACTCTGAACCAAATGCTGCAGTAGCAATTAAACAACCACCACCATTATTATCTTCCGGAGTTGGTGTAGGTTGTGCATAAGATTCTCCAACTGCAACATTAAATGAAACTTTTTCCAAAGGAATTGGTTGGAATAATATTCCTTCAATTCCAAATTCTACAGAATAAACTCCTTCACCAATAAATTCAACTGGAATTTTTACTGAACCTACTGAGGTATGAGTCAGTGGTATTGGTCCAAATACGGTTTCGCCATCTTTTGAAACTGTAATTCTATAATCAATGTGTTCTTGAATTTTTTTTGTTTGAGGATTGATAAAATCAATATTCAGTTTAGTTTGCTGTCCTAGGATGACTTTATCATATGATAATTTGACATCTAGTGTTCCTTTCTCTGTTGGTAGAGTCTGTGAATTTGTTTGAGCAAATGCTGGAGTAATTAATAATGGGATTAAGAGTAATACGATTAGAAATCTCACAAGTTCTCTTTTTTGATACCATGAATAAAAATTACACGTTTATCTATTCTTTTTGGTTCTTGAAAATATTTTGTTAAAGACTACAAAAATAATTGATCGATATTACATTTCAATTATAATCAAATAAAGACAAAAAAGTTCTAATATATCATTTTTAACAAACACAAAGTGAATTTGTCTATTGTTATATCTTTAATCTGGAGATCAAATAATTGTTAATTTTTAAATAATAAATCTAAAACAACTCATTTTTTAATTTAATTCTTCCACAATAATAACAGAGATTAATAACCAAATAATATATTGTATTATAGCTTGAACCATTTTTCTATTTACAATTATATGATTCTAATTTTCACCATTAGCTTTCTTACTATTTCTCCAATTTATCTAGATACAGTTTTTGCCGAAGATAAAGCAATTTCTGGTCATGACAATAATGACATAACATATGTAGCAAAATTTGTATGCGGTTCTATTATAGATGATAATGGTCCATTACGACCAGGTCATTATAATACTGATATCAGTATTACTAACAAACAATTATCTAAAATATCTTTCTTCTGGACTGTATCGGTAAATGATGGACCAATATCTCATTCAACTTTAGTGACATTAGATCATCAAAAATCAACAGGGCTTGATTGTAGAGATATTAAAAAAGTAATCGGTTTAGAAAATAATACTTCTCATGTAGGAGGATTTGTATTTGTTACAATCCCGCAAAATTATAATCCTGCTAACCCAAATACTGTAATTCAGTATTCTTCAGATGACATAAACTTGTTAGACGTTCAGGTTTTCTTTACTGCAAATGCCTTAGATACATTGCCTCATGAAGTTATTCTTGAAAAAATATCGTTTTATATAATTAATGATAAAACTGGTAAAATTCCAAAACACATGATGAAAACTACATTGGATGTTACACTGGAATCAAAACTAAATGTGATATCTGATACAGAAAGAAAAGTAAAGGAAATTTTATCTTCAACATATAATATTTCTGAAAATGAATTTGATAAAATAGAAATTAGGATAAAAAATGTCTCAATAGGAGTTGGTTCTATGATAGATGATCATGCAATTTCCCTAAGTATAGTCAAACCACAAGTCTATCCACAAGATAAACAATGAGATATTTTTAAATTGTCAAGTCATATATGTCCAAACTGAAACTATGATTATGAATAATTCTAAAATTCTGATTTTTTCTATATCTCTGTTGATAATTTCACAGATTCCTTCATATGTTTATGGCGATGGATTCACACAAGAAAATCTTCCTCCAGCAAGTGTAGGTGATAGAGAAGCTAGCCTGTTTATCAAAATCAGTCCACCCATTCTCACCAAAGATACAGTTGGTGATAAATTTTTAGAATTACGTCTTTTTGATGCCAAAACAGGAAAAACAGTTCAACACACATCATTTTTTGTGACGGTTGACAAAGATGGAGATCTTTTAATGAGAGATTTATTTCATACACATTCTGGAAATTTAACCATTAAAATTCAATCTGAAGATCTAGATGTAAATGACGTTATTGTGTATGGCGATGAAGAACCATTTCAAGGAGGATGGACTTCAGTAAATGATAAAATCACTGTCAAGGCTCCAATTTTACTTGATGCGGGATTGTACCACTTTGAAATAGAAATTTTTGGCATAGATAATGATAGAAATATATTTATTCAATCGGATGCCCCAAGATTTGATTCTTGGCTTAGTGTTGGAGATATTTTTAATCAAGTAGTTTCCACCACAGGCAAATCTTATGATTTATCTGTTACCTCATATTATGATAAAATAAATAATTTTAATTATGATGAACCCAAAAAATCGGTCTCATTTTCAATGCCATTTAACTGGGATCCATCAAGACTAGAAACACAAAATATTTTTGTTCATGAAGAAATTCATTTTCCAACTTTGTTTAAAGAATTTTCACAAGCTGGAACATACAAAGCAACTGTAAATGGATTTCCTATTACCGGAAGAATGTTAATTGCTGATCCATACTCAATGGATGATACGTTAATTCTTCACTTCCTGTTAAGCAAAGAAAATATTTTGGATATTGCAAAAACTATCAAACTTGGAACAAAAACAATGGAATTTAGTCTCTCTCCAGATAGTGGATTGATGACAGAAAAGAATTCATTTGACATTAAATTTGATAGTGGTGCATTTGCTAGAGTACAATATGACTCTAAATTGATTTCAGGTGAAAAAATACCATTTGAAATAACCTTTTTTGATAAAGACAGCAAGTTACTAAAATGGATCACATATGGTTACAGAATAGAAGATTCTTCAGGAACTAAAATTTATGAAACAAAAAATACTGATCCTAATTCACCTGGTATACTTGTTACAGAAGGTATTGACAAACCAGAATTTAATTTCACATCTGTAGGTAAATACAAGATGACCTTGGCAATTTTTAGTCATGGATTAGATAATTTACAAACATTCTCTGGAATATCTAGTACATCCTTTGATATTGGTTCAGGCTCAGTAACAAATCAAATTCCATCTTGGATTAAAAACAATGCCGGATGGTGGGCAGACGGTTCAATTGATGATAACTCCTTTGTACAAGGCATACAATATTTAATCAAAGAAAAAATAATGAAGATTCCGCAAACTGCTCAAGGTTCAGGCTCAGTAACAAATCAAATTCCATCTTGGATTAAAAACAATGCCGGATGGTGGGCAGACGGTTCAATTGATGATAACTCCTTTGTACAAGGCATACAATATTTAATCAAAGAGGGAATAATGAAAATTGAGCAGTAATTTTAGTAATCTTAAGTGATAAAATATGAAAGACATTAACGATATTCTTCCAAAAGTACCTAACATGAGATGGGGAGCTTTAATGAACAAAGCACCAACTAATGTAAAAGTAGAAGAAATGAATAAAATTTTCCCTCATAATGGAAAATGGCATACTGTCTTTGAAGAAAAAGATCAAGTAACTATTGATGGTAAACAAATTTGGAAAAAAGATCCAACCAAATGGACTTGACTGCTATTCTCTTCCAACATCTGGATTCAAAGATATCATCAACTCTTTCTAGTCTATTACAATCAAAAATAATATTTATTCTAATTGGATTCATGTTTACTTCATTACTAATTTCTCAATTTACATTTGCTGAGGTTTTCATTCCGCCACAAGAATATCTTGGATATTTTGATTATGAAGGTGTATATACAGTTGGAGGCAATGTAAAAAACCAAAATGATTATGCAGTAATTCCAACCATTTTAGTTTCTGTAATTGATGAAGAAAATACATTTACCAAAACAATATTGCATGTTCCAATTCCACCAAAAACAGATATTCCATTTAAGATAAAATTTCCTGAAGTTACAGGAGATGCTCCTTTTTTACTGGAAGCTGAACTCAAATTTGTAAAAACACAAAAAGATCCAATATCGATTGAGATTCTTTATGATAAAACACTAATCAAACATGATGACGGTCATGTTACAGGGAGAATTCATAATAATGGAAACCAAACCATCTTCAACCCAAAAATTCTTGCGATAGCTCATGGAAATCAATCTAAAGTACTCGATATTGTTCACAATATTGAATATATCGACAAAATAGAACCTGGTGAAATTCTAGAGTTTTCAATGTATCCTGATCCTTCAATAACTGATGATGTCTTTTACTATAGCTGCTTTGCCCCTGTAGATAGTACTGTTGTTCCCGTTACAGCAAAGAAAAATGAAGGCGATTTTGATTTTAGATATGATTCAGGAGCGTGGTATTCTGCTGCAAAATTCAATGAAGAAGGAACAACTCTTACAATACGTGGATACAATAGTTACCCACTTGAGACCTATGCAAACTTTGAATTTCCGCAAATTTCAGGTAAAGAAAAATTTAATGTTACTCTAAACGATAAACCTGTAAAATTTATTCAAAGTGTAGATGAGATGGGATTTTGGCATGTTGCATTTACTGTAGAACCAACGTCACAAGGAATTCTAAAGATTACTGGTTTTGAAAAAGGTTTACCTCCTGAAACCTCTAAAATTCCACAATGGGTAAAAACAAATGCAAATTGGTGGTCTACAGATCAAATATCTGATTCAGAATTTCTTGAAGGGATAGATTTCTTGTTTGAAAAAGGAATTGTTGTAGTACCATCAAAAGAAATGACTGCTCAATCAAATTGGAAACTACCGTCATGGATCAAAACAACAGCATCATGGTGGTCTGAAGATAAAATTTCAGACGATGATTTTCTAAACATGATTGAAAATCTTATTAAACGAAAAATAATTATAATTTAATTTACTTAATCTGATAAATCTTATTATACAAACTTCAATTAATCTTAATATCTAATGTTTCCATTACGAGATGAAAATCCACATCCTCCAGGATACAAACCAAAAGTAACCTATGCACTAATTGCAATTAATGTTCTAGTTTTTTTTATTGAAGTTGCATATACTGGACAATTTATAGAATTTACAAATGATAGTGCGTATAATTTATTTTATAGTTGGGGTGCAATACCAAACTGTGTTATGGGTGGGACCGTATCAAACATAGATTTTGGTGAAGGTTCTCATCAATGCCCTGATGTACCATACATCTCTCTTCTAAGTTCTATTTTCTTGCATGGTGGTGCAATGCATCTTGGCGGTAACATGTTGTTTTTGTGGATATTTGGTGATAACATTGAACTAAAGTTTGGTAAAATAAAATATCTAGTAATCTATCTAATATGGGGAATAAGCTCAGGCTTGATTCACATACTTGGTGATTCTGCCAGTGTAATTCCTGCAGTAGGCGCATCTGGTGCAATATCTGGAATACTTGGCGCATATCTTGTAATTTTCCCAAGAGCTAAAATTCAAACTGCTATGATGATGGGATTCTTTATCAGAATGATGCACATTCAAGCAAGATGGTTCTTGCCATTTTGGCTTGTCTTCCAAAATTTACTCCCATTTTTCATAGAAGGATTTGGTATTGCAGGAGGCGGTGTTGCATATCTTGCTCATATTGGTGGATTTGTAGTAGGACTTGCTACGGGTTATCTATACAAGAAAACACACAGTTCTGATTTTACTTATGGAACAAGATATGGGTATAAGGCCTAACTAGTTAACACTCAAGAATAAATCAATGAAACTTTTTCAAACTAATCATGCCGTTGATTACAGTATCAATGTACCCCGGAAGAACTCAACAACAAAAAGACGAATATGCAAAAGCAATCACAAAATCAGCAGTAGAGATTCTTAAAACAAAAGAAACTCACGTCATTGTAGTTTTTGAGGATAATCCAAAAGAAAATTGGTTTCTAGCAGGAAACCAACTTTAATTTTTTTTAAAAAAAGACTGGAATAATTCCCTCCCAATCACAGGAACAGACATACACACATTATAGTCGGTTAGATAACTTTCAACCAATTTACATAATAACAAAGTGGTACATTTTGTATTTGTACCACTTTATCCTTTTATTCTCATTTATAATTACAAATTTCATGAAAGTTGCAGTTGTACAATTCAAGGCTTCTACTGACAAAGAAATTAATCTAAAAAAAATTATCAACTATATTACAAAAGCAGCAGAAAAAAAAGCAACACTTGTTGCATTTCCAGAATTTATGATGTTTTATACAAATTCATCGCAGACATCAAAACAACTTGCAAACTTGGCTGAAACAATTAACGGAAACTTTGTAGACACTATTGCAAAGACAGCCAAAGAAAATCATATCCAAGTTGTAGGCTCATTTTATGAAAAAAGTACAAAAAAAAATCGAGTATATGACACATCGTTTGTCATTGATAAATTAGGCAAAGTAATCTCAACATATAGAAAAATTCATCTCTATGATGCCTTAGGATTCAGAGAATCAGATAAAATAGTACGAGGATCAAAGATTACAAAACCTGTGAAAACTTCAATTGGAAAAATAGGGATGATGATTTGTTATGATTTGAGATTTCCAGAGATGTCAAGATCATTAGCTATTGCAGGTTCTGAAGTTTTGATTGCACCATCAGCGTGGGTAAAAGGTAACATGAAAGAAGAACATTGGATAACAATTAACAAAACAAGAGCAATCGAAAATGGTTGTTATGTAATAGCACCCGATCAAGTGGGAAATATTTATTGTGGAAGAAGTATTGTAGTTGATCCTTATGGAAAAATTTTACTTGACATGAAAAAGAAACAAGGAATTGGATATGTTAACATTGAATTAAAAAATGTAAAACAAATTCGTAAAGTTTTACCATTGCTAAAAAATAGACGAACTGATATCTATCCTACTTTAAAGGCTTAGGTTTTCTACTGTCACAATTAAAATTGGAACACTGTTTTGTCCATTTTTGCTTTCTTGAATAACGAAAAATTACCATTGGCCACTTACATACATCACATGGCATTTTTATTGCTCTAAGTTTTGCTTTTTGTAAAAGTGGTGATGATGCCTTACACCCTCCGTAAAAATTTGAACAACCCATGAATCTCTTTCTAGTAGTTCTAGATCTGATTATCATCAACTGACCTAATCTACATTCTGGACATTCTACTAGTCCATTTTTTGGAGAATTTGTCCCAAGAATCATATATTTTCTCTCTTTTGATGACCAAGATAGGTATCCATTAATGTCCAAGTATTGTATGATCTCTTTTTTGAAAATGTCTGTTTTTGACTTTGTAGATTTTACAACATGTCTTGCTATTTTTACTTGTACAATTTGTTCTATTTTCTTTGGGGGCATTTTTCGTAATGAATTTACTAAAACAATTTTTATAGGGAATCTGGTCAGCGACATTAGTGGAAAAGGTTTGCGTTCTTGGTGCTGGTAGCACAAAATATGGAAAATTAGCCGATAGTATAGCCGATATTACTACTTAGGCATC
>CAYYXT010000021.1:0-20611 GCA_964475825.1 uncultured Nitrosopumilaceae archaeon
GAAGCTTCTGAAATCATACCTTCTGTAAAAACAGGTGCTTCAACCATTTCACCAGATTTCATGTAATGATCAATTACCATCATAATTTCTTGAGCACGGCCAACTGCAGGAATAGGAATGAGAACTTTCCCTCCATCAGCAAGAGTATTGTTTACTGCATTAATGAAAGCAGATTCTACTTCTTGTCTAGTTGGTTGAATGTCTTCTTTTGCACCATATGTACTTTCAATCAACAAAGTTTCCACCCTGGGAAAATTCCAGCTTGCTGCTTCAAACAAAATACTTTTTCCAAACTTAATATCACCAGAATAAACAAAATTGTGATCACCATTTCCAATGTGGAAATGACATAGAGCAGAACCCAGAATATGACCTGCGTTTGCAAGAACCAATTTAATGTCAGGAGAAATATCTGTAACAGTGCCATATGGTAGAGTTATTGCCTGTTTCATGATTTGTTTCACATCTCTTTCTGAATATATTGGTGTTCTACCTTGTGCAGCAGCAACTTTGATTGCATCTAATTGAATAAGATTCATCATTGGGAGTGTTGGTTCAGTACAATAGATTGGTCCCTTGTAACCAAATTTGCATAAGGCAGGTAAGAATCCGGTGTGATCTAAATGTGCATGACCAATTACTATTGCGTCAAGCTCATCTAATGTAATATCAAGAAAATCTAATCTAGGAAATGAATCCATTGGGTGTTTTGCGCCAGGATTAATACCACAGTCTACTAGGATTTTACTTTCAGGGGTAGATAATAACATACAAGATCTTCCTACTTGGCTAAAGCCACCAAGAGTTATGAGAGACACCTCAGATTTTTGTGCTAGACGAGGTCTAAATATCTCATCTCCAATTTGCTTGAATTGCTTACTTCGTTCAGCAGATGTGAGTTTGAGATTTGCGTTTATTGTTTGGATAGTACGTGATGGTATGGTAGTGGCTTTTCTTATACGTAATTTCCAACCTATTTTTTCAGTTATTTCAGCATGATTGAATTCTTTTGCATCTCTTTGTAGTAACCAAGGTCTTTTAGCTTCAATTGAAACTTCACCTGTAGCAGTGTCAAAGAATGCTCCCTGAAAATTTGCATCTTTTGGAATACATTCTGCTAGAATTTTCCTTGCATCTTCTTCTGATTTTCTGATAGATTCATCAGTTCTTATAACAATTCTTTTTTTTATTATATTAACAAGATTCGAAATCATTTCGTTGTTTTCCATCATATAACGTGGTGCATTTGTATACAGAGCAATTCTTGGTCCTTCATATTCTATTTTTGTTACCTTAGCTTCTTTGGGTATACTTTGCAGTATGGTGGCCATCATGTTTTGGCTAGGAGGTAATTCTTTTTGTTGCTGTTTTCTTTGCATTAAATCACTAAAGTTCGATGACTGCTTTCTTTTGTTCATCGGTCAATAGACGGAATCCGTCTTTATCCATAACTGCAATGTTAATTCCATCGCCAGTACCAATGTTTCTAACTATTGCGGCTTTTACTGCTCTTAGAGCTATTTTTTTTGCTTCTTCTATTGTTAGATCAGATCTGTATTCTTCTTCTAACAAACCATATGCTACAGGAGAACCGCTACCTGTTGTCACGTAAGATTTTTCTTCAACTGAACCAAACATGTCGATGTTAAATAATGCAGGTCCATTCGCATCATAACCACCAACAAGAATATCTGCCATAAACGGATAACCACGATTTTGATGAAATATGAGAGAGCAAAGTCGAGCTAGTGAATGAATTGAAATGGGTTCTTGTTTTTCTACTCTGTGAAGATTTGAATGATAACGAAGGATATCTACGATGTTTTGTGCATCAGCTACTCCACCAGCTAAAGTCAAGCCTGCATGTTCATCAATTTTTTGAATTTTCATAGTGTTATTGTTTGCAATAAAATATCCAGCGCTGGCTCTCATATCGGCACATAATACGACACCGTCTTTAGCCTTGATACCTACAGTGGTAGTCCCATGCAGAATTTTTTCTTCAACGTTATTTGACAAAATACACCTATTAGAGATAATAGGAAATGTATGGCACCCTTTTAAATAACTTTTTGTTCCATTGAAATGATAAATAATGACAAAAAGTCATGATCGCATGCAATCGCATACGATGGAATTACCTAGGCTCATTGAGATCGGGGAGAAAAATATAGGTGATTTTGGAAGATTTGTAAATTCGCTCAATAAACCGAAAAGAATTTCGTTGATCAGTGGAACAAATGTAAAGAAGATTATTAAGAAAAAAATTGAAGATTCACTAAAATCTAATAAAATAAAATTTGTTTGGCATACGTCTGGGGACAATACAATTACATCTATTAATCAGATTCAAAAAGATGTAAAAAAAGATCAAAGTGATCTGATTGCAGGTATTGGGGGAGGTCGTTCTGTAGATACTGCCAAAATGATCGCATACAATCTTAGCAAGCCATTTGTGAGTATGCCAACAGCTGCATCACATGATGGAATGGCAAGTCCATTTGTTTCTATGGTTAGTGATAAACCACATTCAATTGTTGCATCCGCACCGTTAGGAGTCTTTGTAGATATTGATATTATACGTAAGGCTCCTGCAAAACTTTTAGCAAGCGGTTGTGGAGATCTTATTGCAAATATTATAGCGGTTAAAGATTGGCAGTTAGGACATGAAAAAACTGGTGAATATTATGGTAGATATTCTGCAGATTTGGCGTTGATGAGTGCAAAAATAGTTATGGAAAATTCAAGTTATTATGCTAAGAATGGACTTGATGCAAGGATAATTGTTGAAGCGCTGATTAGTGCAGGAGTTGCATCATGTATTGCGGGTAGCAGTAGACCATGTTCAGGAGCAGAACATCTTTTTTCTCATGCTTTAGATAAGATTGCACCAGGAAGAGGACTTCATGGAGAAAAATGTGGTATTGGATCTATTATGATGGCCAAGTTACAAGGTCAAGATTGGAAAAAAATTGCAAAAACTTTGAAAGATGTTGGTGCGCCTACTTCAGCTAAACAAGTTGGTTTAAAATCAGACGAAATTGTTACTGCTCTTATGATTGCACAAGAATTGAGACCTGAAAGATATACTATTTTAAAAGAAATTGAGATGACAGAGAGAAAAGCATTGAATCTTGCAAAGATTACAAATGTAATTTGACTTAAACTGTTTTTGGTTCAGGTGTTTTTTCTTCTTTGGTTTCAGTTTTCTTTATCTGAGTTTGTTTATTTAGATGTGTTTCAATAAAGTTGACTTTCTCTAAGGATGGAACAAACTTAAAAATATCTAATTGAATGAAATGTTTCATTATTTGAAGTCCATCTGCTCTCAATATCTCTTCGGGAATTGTAATGCTTACTTCTTTGTCCTTTAATTCAAATGTAATCTTAGAATCCTCTAATGGCAACCTATTTTTCAGAATTCCATCTACTTTATCATTTGGAGAATCAAGTGATTTTACTACATTAACATCATAAAGAATTGTTTTACCTGCATATCTGTGGTTGTAGTCAATTTGGACTCTTCCTGAGCCAATAAATCTTATAATTCCTCTTTTATTATCAACTTCAATTGTATCTCCTACAGAAACTTTTTCTGCATCTTCACCAAGTTTTCTAATAGGAATCATTCTAACTTTACCAGAGTCTCTTTCACCAAATCCCTTGTCTGGTGTAACCTCAACTGTAAGTTTGTCTCCAACGATTGTTTTAGCTAGTGCTTCATCTAATCCTTTAAGAACAGGATAAGACACTTCGCCGATTGAAACAAGTTTTGGTTGATATTTTACATTTGGTTCATGAATAGAATGTTTTTTTGCATCTTCTTCAATAGTGGTATCAAAAATTTCGTCACTGTCTTTAACCTTAGCGGTATAATCTATTAGTATCAATGAACCTTTATTGAAAGTCAATGTGATCGGTTTCGAATTTCCTTATATTAAGTTAACATGGATTAGAGAGCTTTGAGTTTTTCTTCTGCTGTTTTGAGACCTGCTTGAGCATCTGTATCATATCCCATCATAGCTAATGTTGATGAAATTGCAGAGACTGTTCTCATTACATGGTATTTGTTAACTTCGCCCATACATCCAACTCTGAATACTTTACCTTTAAGATTTCCAAATCCTCCAGCGACCAACACTTTGAATTTTTCAGCTAATGTATCTCTAAAAGTTTTGTCTTCTAAACCATCCAAGTAGTTTAATGCAATAATTGAGATTGAACGATCTTCTTTTTTTGCAAATGGTGTAAGACCGATTGCACTTAAACTAGAATATAGAGCATCAGAACAAACCTTATGGCGTTTGTATACATTTTCAAGTCCTTCTTCCAACATAATGGTTAATGCTTCTCTGTATGCATAAAGTAAAGGTAATGCCGGAGTGAATGGAGTATGCTTTGATTCTTCATAATATTTGAAATATCTTGCTAAATTGAAGTACATTGTTGTGGGTGGATTTGCAATCATGTATTTTTTGGCTTTAGGACTAACAGATATTGGAGAAATTCCAGGAGGTGCAGCAATTGCTTTTTGTGCTCCAGTCATACATACATCAATGTTCCATTTATCAACTGGAAGTTGGACGCCTCCAAGTAAAGAAACAGAATCTACAATATACATTGCATCATTACGTGATGTTAAATCAGATATTCTATCAAGATAATTTACCATTGTTCCAGTAGAGGTTTCATTGTGAACGACGTAGAATGCTTTAACATCTTTATTATTATCAAATGCTTCTTTTATTTGATCAAAAGTTGCATTTTCTCCTGGAGGAGTTTGAAGTTTTACTACATGAGCTCCTTGAGCTTCAATTAGTTCTGCAAGTCTACTACTAAATTCTCCATTAACAGGAATTATGATTTTATCATCTTTTTTTACAATATTTATTACACTTGCTTCAACTGCTCCAGTTCCTGATGCAGATAGTGCCACTACATCATTTTGTGTTTGAAAAATCTGTTGTGTTTTTTCAACTACATCAGTGTATAATTCAACAAAATCATCACTTCTGTGATTAATGATGGGGGCAAGCATTGCTCTCATAACTCTATTAGGTACATTTGTAGGACCAGGAAGCATTGATAAATATTCCAATTTTTATCGCTAACGTAAGTTTCTCATGGGGTTTATTTATAATTAGAGATTTTTCAAACGTTGCTTGGCACTAGTTTTATACAAAAAATTTTTTGTTCCTTCAGGTACAAGATCTTCCCATTTTTGATCGCTTATTATCATATCTCGAATATTTGTTCCAGAAAGAATATCTCTTTTAACAAATGGTATTGGTAGAACTTCAACATCACGTTTTGAATAAAGATGTCTAGTCAATTCATCATTAGTGAAAATAGTATCAAATTTTGGGATTAGTGTATCAATAAGTTCAATCCATTTTAGGTGATTTTCTAAATCTGGAATAAAATAGATTTGAATTCTTTGTTTCATAAATTCGTCAATTGAGGATAGAATCATTTCCTTTCGTTCTTCAGCTGAAAAAGGGTTGTTTTTTTGTAAGGGTTTGTTTGAGCTGCCTAATCCTATCCATAATTTATCAACTTTAGATAATGCAAAACGTAAAGCATCAAGATGACCTAAGTGAAATGGCTGAAATCTTCCTATTAATAGTCCATTCATACAAAAAGATTAGAGAATTTCTTTTTAAAAAACTATCATAAAGTGTTGAATAAGAGTAGAAACAGATGGATTTTCTAAAAATTAATGGGGAATTTGGTGAGGGTGGAGGACAAATAATTCGTACCGCAATAACATTATCATGTATTACAAAACGACCTATAATTATAGAAAATATTAGAAAAAATAGAAAGATTCCAGGATTAAGACCGCAGCATCTTACAGCGATAAAAATTCTTCAAAAAATTTGTGATGTAGATGTAGAAGGGGCAAAAATAGGATCAACAAGTTTAAAATTTGTTCCAGGAAATGTAAAAAGTTGCAATCTAATAGAAGATGTTGGAACAGCTGGAAGTATATCCCTAATACTACAAGTATTGATTCCAGTAGCAGCAATTTGTCAAAAAAAATTAAATTTAACAATCAAAGGAGGTACAGATACTCTGTGGAGTCCAACAATTGACTATACACAATATGTCTTAAGAGAAGCATATTCAAGAATGGGAATTAAATTTTCAATTAAATTAATCAAACGTGGTTATTATCCTAAAGGTGGTGGCGAAGTAAGTCTAGATGTTTTACCATCTAATGTAAAATCTATTTCATTATATCAAAGAAAAACAAAAAATGTAAAATTACTTTGTTCATTTTCTAATTTACCAAATAAATTAATAAAAAAACATGTTGAAAGTATTGAAAGAAAATTAACTGAAAGAAAATTTGTTGTTCAAACACAGATAAATGAAGAAAATGTAATTGATTCAGGAGCGTCTTTATTGATTTTTAGTATTGATGAGGAATCAATAATTGGAGTTGATTCAATTTTTGATAAAAAAACAGAGAAATTTAATTTAGATCTAGAAAGTTTTACTGAAAACAATCTTGGTGTTGATGAACGTCTTGCAGATATGCTTGTTTTACCAGCAAGTCTTACTAATGAAATGACAATTTTTAGAGTTAATAATATTTCAAAACATTTAGAGACAAATTTGTTTGTGACTTCAAAAATTACTGGCTGTAAATATGGCATAGGCAAATTAAGTGATGGTTTTGAGATTAGGATAGAAGGTGTCTCAAACACCAGCATCAAGTAAAGATGCAAAAAACAAGATTGCTACGGATAAGACTACTGTAATTTCTCCAAGAATGATAATTTTTTTTCTTAACTTTTGAATTTGATGAGGAGACATTTGTTTTGACATTATCTTGTCTTCTACATCTTTTCTAATGACTCTTACATGTATTACATATGTAATAATTAATGCAATGACTAAAATTATCTTAATGGTAAGAAAATTGCCATAGCTTGTGGACATTAACAAATCAGGTTTACTCAAAAGCACATGTGAATTGTATAAACCAGTACCCATGAGAATTATTAATGATGGAACAGCAATTTTGTTGAATCTTTTACCAACTTTAATCATAATTTGTAATCTTTCTTCAACAGAATCAAACATTGTTTTGAGAAGAGGTGAAAAAACAATTCCGATAAAAAGGGAACCTCCTACCCAAATAGCAGCTGAAAGAAGATGAATCCACAAAATTATTGCTTGCTCTAATGGAGTCATAACATCTCATGTTTCAAATCAAATATTATGTATTTGGATCTTGACAACCTTTTTTAGTTATACATAATGTGATATCATTGAATTGGGATTACAAAATAAAATGATAGTCTATGCTGCAATTGCAGGATTATTTGGAATGATGGGTATAATTGTATGGTATGCTAGCCTTGATAATCCAGAATTAGAACAAGTTGAAATTGAATTGCTAAATGTTGAGGTTAAAGATGTTAACAAAATTGAAAATTTTGCCAAATTGGAAGTTACTTTTCTTGTAAAGAATCCAAGTGAAAAAACATTCACAGTTCCAGTTATTGGTTACCAACTTTATGCAGATGGACAATTATTGGGTTCGGGTCAATACTCCACTGAAGATATTTCAATGCCTGGTAGGGCAGTATTTTATTCAGGAGTGGAAATTCCTTTGAAAAATACATTCATTCTAAACGAGTCAGATGTTAATTCTGAAATATATCAAGCAGTTTTGAATGGCAATATCAGTAGTTTTAGTGCTGAGGGAAGTATAACCACAGAAACTTCTTGGAGTTTAATTGAAAAAGAATTCAAGACTTCAACTTAAGTTAAAAAAAGTGGGCCGAGTGAGATTCGAACTCACGATCACTGCCATGTCGGGGCAGTATCCTAACCGGCTAGACTACCGGCCCATTGAAGTAAAAGATTAGGTGCAGGCATTATTAACGTTTAACAAAAGAAAGGATTGAATAAAAAGAAGAAAGACGTCTAAGAGTTGGCAGAAGAATTTACTGATGAAGAAAAAAAAGGTCTCTATAAGGCAATTTACTCAAGGAGAGACGTAAGATCTCATTTTACCTCAAGAACTATCAAAGATGATATTTTATCTAGAATTCTAAATGCTGCACATCATGCACCATCTGTTGGTTTTTCTCAGCCATGGAATTTTATTTTGATAAAAAATATCACTACAAAAAAGAAGATCAAAGATTCTTTTGAGGAAGAAAAAAATCGCTCATCAAAATTAGTTGAAGAACCAAAGAGATCAAAATATCTTTCATTTAAACTCGAAGGAATTTTAGAATCGCCTATCAATCTATGTGTAACATATGATCCTTCAAAGTTTGGTCCATTTGTAATTGGCAGATCAAGTATTCCTGAGGCAGGATTGTACAGTGTATGTTGTGCTATTCAGAATTTGTGGCTTGCTGCAAGAACAGAGGGAGTTGGACTTGGTTGGGTGAGTATTCTTTCAAATGATATTCTCAAAGAAGTTTTAGAATTACCAGAACATGTTATTCCAATAGCATATCTTTGTTTAGGATATGTAGATGAATTTGCACAAAAGCCAGATCTTGAAACAGCAGGATGGCTTCCAAGACTAGATCTTAAGGATGTGGTATATTTTGAGAAATGGCAAGATACGAAGAATACAGGCTGGAATCAAATACAAGAAATGATCAAAACTAATCTTGATTACGCTTAAATAATTACAAGTATTTTTTTTGCTGGGCTTGTGGCGCAGAGTCATTTTAGACGCGAAACTTGGATAGCGCAGTAGCCTCCTAAGTTACAGGTCGAGGGATCGAAGCCCTCCAAGCCCGTTTTTAAATTTTGAAAAAGTATTGTTGTAACTTAAATACAAATATAGATGGTCAGAATTATGAAAATTGTAATAATTTCAGGAAGTCCTAGAAAAAATGGAAATACTCAAGTAATAATGAAATATGTTTTTGAATATACAAAATCAAAAAATGCCGATACTAAATTGATTAATCTTTCAGATGGACAAATTGAATGCTATAAAGGACCAGAAGAAGAATATAATGAACATACAAAAAATGCAGCTAACGATATCATGGATGCAGATGTTTGGTTAATTGGATCTCCAATTTACAATTCATTTTTTAGTTCAGCATTGAAAAATTTGTTTGAATATATCAATTATAAAAAAACTGAAGGTAAAGTAGCTGGCATGGTAATTTTAGCTACAAGTAATATTGGATTTATTGATGTTCAAACATTGATCACTCAATTATTATCATATTTCAGAGTAATTACTAATCCTAAAGCAGTGTTTCTCACTACAGAATCAATCTCAGAAAACACTATCTCAAATGATGAGGACAAGAAAAGATTAAGAGAATTAGTGGATGAGACTTTGAAAATGGCTTCTAAACTACATCAAGATTAGGATATAGATATACAACCTTGAAGATTTTAACAGTATAACTGCCATCAAAAATTTTCGTTATTTGTCCTTGATCTGAGTCAAGTACTCTAAATCTGTATTCATATGAACCATCTTCATTTACTGGAGTTTGTGCAAAGTGTACAGCACCAACACTGTTTCCTGTAATGATTTCATCATTATCAAAAATCTGAATAATTACAGGATAACCAACAGCATGATTTGAGATATTTCCTTCAACAAATCCCCATGGTAGTTTATTATCGTTAGAAATATACATATGAAGAGTTGTTTTTTCAATTCCCATAGAATTGTTAATTGGCGTAATTTCTGTTTGTGATTCAATTGGTTCAGCAAAAGAATTTGTGTTAGCTATAACAGTAGTAAATAATATTGATGCGATAAGACTGGTAAACATAATATTTTTAGACATTATAATAATTTCCTTATTTGGTTTAAAAGATTTGTTCCAATTCATTATGATTAAAACGATAAGAGTCAAATATTAACATGACGTAGAAGTCATACTAATGAATATGAAGAAAGAACCAACAGAATTATGTTCATGTAAATGTCATTACGGTGGTGCCGTAAGCTGTCCAAGTTGTAAAAATAATCATGGTATAGTATGTTGTTATTGTAAGGATTAACTCTATTTGTTTTTTGTTTTACTTCCAGATGTCAACATCTTAAGATTAGCAAGTTCTGTTTTTAATGATTCGATTTGAACTAAAGTTTGCAGATTTGAAATTTCTTGATTTAATCTTTCAATTTGACTATCCTTTAGTTTTACAGTTTCTTTGAGTTTGTTTAGTTCTCCAGATAATTCATTTTGTGCTACTTTAATTTCAGTGGGACTAACTTGTTTTCCATTTAATGTGTAAATTTGAGTGGTTTGTGAATTACTCAAGCTTTTTTTTTCGCTGTGACTCACATGGGTTTCAGATTTATGCATATAATCAGTACTCTTTTGAGAAATCCAACAGGTAAAAGTAAGAAACCAAGTTATTGGCACAGCCATAGTAAATACAAAATTTAGTATAGGTATGAAATTTACAAAATAAGGCCATAGTCCTGTAAGTATAGCCGCAAAGACTCCAGTAACCACTGTTGCTAAATGGTTTCCAAGATATCCCATAAATCATTTGAAAAATTCATTGTTTATAACAGTAATGCTGATATTAAAAATCAATATTAAGTAAAAAGAAAAAAGAGCCTAGTTTATTCGTCTACTTCGGAAGTAGATGTTTTAGGCGTATCCGATTGTAAGATCTGGATTTTTTGGAGTAATTCAGTTCTCAAATCTCTTGCGACCCTTCTAACAGTAGGTCTTGGAACACCAAGTTCATCTACGACTTTGGTATAGATATCCTGTTTGTCAGTTACCCCCTTGTCAAGATAAGAATTAATTGCTTCTTTAATGATCGTGCTTTGGTTTGTACGATTCAACAAATTCTAAATTTTAGTTGTTCTATATAAGACTATAACTTTTTGAAATGGTTTAATTTTTGATTTAAGTATTAATAGTTAGAAAATATTTTAGAATAAAATATTATTTAATAATTAAATAATTATTTTATTAACGAAAAACGTACTGATTATTACGAATTTTTCAAATTACAATAACTAACTATAAGAATTTTAAATTATTTATTACAAAAAGACTCTTATGATAAGACTGTTGATAACCCCTGTTGAGTACGGCAATTATTGAAACTAACTTAGGAATAATTGTATTCAAATTACTTCCTGATTTGGCACCAGAATCGGTTAGAAATTTTGAGAAATTAGCAAGAGATGGATTCTATAACGGTACACTTTTTCATAGAGTTATTCCTGGATTTATGATTCAGGGAGGGGATCCAAATACAAAGCGTGAAAATAAGAGTACTTGGGGAATGGGAGGACCTGGTCATACAATTAAGGCTGAATTTAGTTCAAGATCACATCATCGTGGTATTGTTTCTATGGCTAGAGCACAGGATCCAAATAGTGCAGGTTCACAATTTTTCATTGTTACAACAGATAGTACATTTCTTGATAGACAATATACGGTATTTGGGGAAGTAATAGAAGGAATGGATGTTGCAGATAAAATTGTAAATTTACAACGAGATCGTAATGATTGTCCCCTTGAAGAAGCAAAAATGCTTCATGTTAAGGTGGAATAAATGAATTCAAAACAAGTTGCTTTTTTCATAATACTAGTATTCATAATAGCGATTCCTACAGTTGATGCCCAAGAAATTTCTATTGGAGAAAAAGCAGAACAAAAATCAGTCAATGTTGTAATTAGTTCATCAGATGAAATTCATGTAAAGCATGTAATTGCTTCTTCAAATTCACCCAAACAAGTAGAATTGATTGATGGAACTATAACCAATATTACAGTTTCAGATGAAGAAGGAAAAGAGAAACAATTCGGAATTATTGGTGATAATGATGGTGTTATGATTTTTCCATCACAAAAAAATACAATTGTAGAATATGATCTTGGAGATGTTCTTTTTCTAAAAGATAATGTATGGACTTGGGATTTTAGATATCTTGAAACAACCTCTTTTATAATTCCTAAAGAAGTAGATTTAGTTTTTGTAAATAATAAACCTGTGTATTTAGGTGAAAAAAATGGAATTTCGTGTCATGGTTGTCAAATGATTTTAGAGTATTCCATTAATGAGCCAAAAATATTAAAAAATATAAAATTGGAGAATAAAGAATTTCTATTTGAAATAAGAACATTTGCAGAAATAAATCAGTTTAATTTTGATCAACCAACAAAAAGTATTAGTTTTGAAGTTAATGGAGAAAATCAATTTGTAACAACAATAATTCCTCTAGAACTATTATCAAGACCATATAATGTATTCATGGAAGATGAGAAGATATTTTTTCATGAATACATCAATAACGGAACACATGTTTGGCTTAACATAAGACCCGACAATTCAGGTAATGTATCAATTATAGGTACAACAGTTATTAGTGATGAAAAATCCATTATACAAAACAATCCAACAACATCAGTATCAAGTGTAAATCAAGACATTATTGTCTATATCCTACTTGGAGTTATTGTAATAATTGGACTTGTAGTTACATTGATTATGATGAGAAAAAGAAATCATCAGTAACTTCTAGAGTAATTCAAGATAATAATACGTAAAACTTTTAGACAAATTCAGTATCTAAAAAATATAAGTACTAAAACTAATTTTTAAACTCTTTTTGTACCAATAATTAGAAAAGTTAATTTCCGCCTGATCCACAAGAGCAAAAACCATATTCATCGATTCTAACATTGCAGATTGTACATTTTTCTCCATAATCTACTTCCCAAGGCTCTTTTCCATACAGTTTAAAATGATCATCAATCTCAAGTGGGATTTCACGTTTCTTTCCCAATGATTTGTATATGTAAAACAACTATACATAGATTATTGGAGATTAAATTATGAAAATTGAATGTGGATGTCACTGCATCAAATGCAGAAGTACAAATCTTAAATCAAATAGAATTAGTCAAATTGAGAAAGACGGGTATTTCGATATGCATCATACATGCAATCAGTGCAACACACATTTTGATCATTTGGAAGGAGAAGTTTTTGATAATTGTGAAAAATGCCAGTACAAGATTAGTTAGATACTAGAGCATTTTGTACAAAATAATGTGCTCTGTTTTCTTTTGAATTTTTTAAAATTTCTCTATTAGATGCCATCTTTGCTAGAGCTTTTGATACATCTAAAGGACTAGCACCCCAACCATATTCTCTTAGTTGTTGAACAGTTTCTGTTACTGTTCTTGGAGAATCAAAGAATCTACTGGTTTCCAATATTCTCAATTTTGCTTTAATTTCATTGGAACCAATTGGTTTTGGCTCATTAAATTCTGGTTCATATGCTTCTGCATCATCTAAATACTCTAGACCATATTGGTTAGATTGTATTGATTCTTTTGATTTTGAAATTTCTTCATTTTTATTTTCATAGATAATTTTTGCTTGATTTGTGTATATGTAATTTGATATATTTGCAATAATTTCACCTAAAGTTTGATTATCAACATAGAAATCTCTAGAGTCAACCTCAATTTCATTCTCACCAAGCTTGAGTTTTATTCTAGCCATCTACTCATAAATCAAAAGGTTTTGATTTATTCTGCTAGCTCTAATGAGCTTTAAGATTAGATCAAAACTTTTACACAAGTAAATTGGATTTTTTTCCTATTGAGTTAAAAAGCAATTTTGTGATATTGTGGTATGAGATCCTCGGCGAAGGGAATAATCATAATATTTGTTATAGGAATGAGTCTTTTTGGATATTCTCAATATGCATCAGCCTCACAAATAGGCGTAACAATTACACAAAGTCATCTTCTTGAGAAGAACGAAAAGGGCTCAACATATAATGTTGAATTAGAATTTAATAATCCCTCATTGTTGGTTTTGACAGCAGGTAAAACAGAGTTTTTTGTAATAGCAAATAATGAAATGATTGGAAAAGGAGAGCTAGAATCATTTGTACTTCCAGCATTAGGAAGCAGTTCAGTGAGTGGTACTTTTCTAAGAGATTCCAATGTTGATTCGCAAGAAGTTTCAACAGTAAAGATAAGTGGAGTTACAAAGTATAATGTAATTTTTACATCTATTGGTGTGCCTTTTGTGTTTTATCCAACAGAAGAACAGGCAAGAGAATTTATACATCCAAATTAGTTTTTTAAAGAATGTTAACCGTTTTTGGTTCAACTGCATTAGATACTATTAGAACTCCAAAAAAAACTTTAAAAGATGTTCTAGGTGGAGCTGCAACGTTTGCAGCTATATCAGCAAGTAACTTTGTAAATACTGGATTAATAGCAGTGGTAGGAAAAGATTTTCCTAATGAGTATTATAAAATTTTATCAAAATATCTTGATTTAAAGGGATTGACCATAAAAGAGGGGAAAACTTTTCGTTATGATGGAAGTTATGATAAAACACTTAGTTCCCGAGAAACTTTGAAAACTGAGCTTAATGTACTTGCAGATTTCAAGCCAACAGTTCCTGAAGAATATAGAAAATCACAATTTGTGTATTTAGCAAATAATGATCCTGATCAAAATTCTACTCTTATCAAAGAATTCGATAAAGTAAAATTTTCAATGTGTGATACTATTGAATTTTGGATATCTACAAAACGTGAATCAGTAATTAAGATGATTAAAGCTGTAGATGCGGTTGTGATAAACGATGAAGAAGCTAAATTACTAACAAAAGAATTCAATTTGATCAAATGTGCAAAAAAGATGATGGAGTGGGGTGCAAAATATGTAATTATTAAAAAAGGTGAGCATGGATCAATGATGTTTTTTGATGATGTGATATTTCCATCTGCAGGATTTTCATTGGAAGATGTAGTGGATCCTACTGGTGCAGGAGATTCTTTTGCAGGTGCCATGATAGGATATTTAGCTAGTAAAAATTCAATCAATCTATCAGAGATTAAAAAGGCTGTAGTCTATGGAAATGTTTTAGGTTCTTTTGCTGTTGAGAAATATGGATTAGAGGGGTTACTCCAGATTAAAAAAACAGATATTACAAAACGAGTCAAACTATATGAAAAAATGATCCGTTTCTAAAAAGATTTAAGTTAGATTATTTCCGTAGATGAATTGAATACTCATAAGATATGTCTGAAAAAATAGAAGATCGTTTAGAAACTATATTCAAACTACAAAAAGATCTATCAGAAATGATGAAACTAGATAGATATCCAAAAGATTCTGAAGGACGAATTTCTGCGTTATGTACTGCAATTATGCATGAAGCAGTAGAACTGCAAAGAACTACAAATTGGAAATGGTGGAAAACTCCAATTCCATTTAATGTATCTGAAGCAAGAGAAGAGTTAATTGATATCTGGCATTTTGTGATTCAGGCATCATTAGAACTAAATTTGACTCCAGATGATATTCTTGGAGAATATAAGAAGAAAAATGAGATCAATCGAGAAAGACAAAGAATAGGATACTAGATTACAAATTTTTTAATTGTGTCAAAATTTGTTTCATTGATTATATTTACAAGATTAATTTCATTTTGAAAATAATTTATTTCTGATTTAGTTACAGTAAGAAAGGGATTAGGACTAGTTGAATTGATTATTCTTCTATAATTATCAATTCCATTTTTATGTAATTCAAATAAAGAATGACCGGCTTTATGACCCCAAACTTCTTTGCCACAGACTATAATGGTTTTAATTTTTTTATTTTGATTAACATATTTAATAATAGAATCAATTCCTTTGTTTTCAGAAAGTAGTTTTCCAACAATTGAAATATTATTCAAAAGCTCAGAATTTGAAATTTTTTTGAGTAAATCTATACTTGAAAGCGTACAAATCGCTATCGAAGAATCAGTATTTCCTAGGTATGATTCTTCGGGAATTGGTAATATGACCTTGCATAATTTTCCAATTACATTTCCAAGGCTATTCATTTAGTATATCACGAAGAGTTTTTGCAATAAATTCAATATTTTTAGTAGTAACTTTAGGATGTATCGGGAGAGATAAAACATGAGATGAGGCCCATTCGGTTACCGGAAGTTTGATTTTTTGTTGGTAAAATGGTGTTTTATGAACTGGGATTGGATAGTAAGAAGCTGCACCAATTCCTTTAGCATTAAGTTTTTTCAAAATTTTATCCCTTTTTGATGTAGCTATTGTGTAAAGATACCAATTTACATTTTCATAATTTCGTTGACGTGGAAGTATAATATCCAAATCAGAAATTAATTTTGATAAAAGGTTTGCATTTTTTTGCCTTGTCTTCAGAAAACCAGGGAGTTTTTTCATTTGTATTGTTGCAATTGCAGCACTAATTTCTGGTAATCTTAGATTTAATCCAAATATTCTAGTATCGTATCCATGAACCATTCCATGATTTCTAATCATTAATAATTTATCTCGTAATTTTTTATTATTTGTTGCAATAAATCCTCCTTCTCCTGCAGTCATTACTTTTGCAGGATACATACTCCAACAACCTAAATCAAAAAAAGTTCCAGCGTGTTTTCCTTTGTAGGTAGAACCTAATGATTGTGCAGAATCTTCTATTATTGGTAAATTATACTTTTTAGCAATTTCTGAGATTCTATCAATAAACGCTACATTTCCATAAAGATGAACGGGCATAATTGCTTTAGTCTTTTTTGTAATCTTTTTTTGTAGATCATCAGGATCCATGGTATAATTTTCCTTCAGTATATCAACAAAGACAGGTTTAGCCCCAGTAGATACTACAGAATTAGCTGTTGCAACAAATGTAAATGATGGAACGAGTACTTCATCTCCTTTTTTTATATCTAAAGCATAAAGTGCAGCTTGTAAAGCTGCTGTACCAGAATTTACAGCAATGACATATTTTGATTTTACGAAGAGTGATGCTGATTTTTCAAATGCTTGTACGTGTTCTCCTCCCTGATTAGCTGCTGATGTAAGTACACCATTTTTAAGAATGGAAGTAACTGCAGCGATTTCGTCTTTACCTACAAATGGAACATTGATTGCAATTTTCAACAGATATTCTCTTTAAAACTAGTCTATAAATCTCATGAAATAGGCATGAATTTTTATATTTCAAAATTAGGAAAATCGCATGATGAATCAACGTCATCTTGAAAAGTCAGATACTGGTTACAAAGTTTATCTATACATTTTCTATGTTTGTGGATTCATCATGGTTTCAAGTCTTGTTTTTGGAGTTTACATCACTATGATAGAATGGATGGAAAAAGGAACGTATGTAATGGGAGAAGCAATACAAAATACTTTCATACCATTTGAAAATTTTTCAAGGGTTTCAACGTGGATATTTTTTTCTACAATTATTGGATGGTATTGTGTTTCAAGAATAGGATGGAGAAGAACTGCAGGAAATAAAATTGTTGGTTGGAGAATGGCATTACTTCAGATAATGTTGTTAGGATTTGCAATTATTACACTGTATGAGGTATTATACAATTTTATGGTCTTAAATGCAGAAATCACTGCAGGTATGATTGAAGGTAATGTTCCTAATATCGATATGTTATCGATTGCATATCCTGATCCAGATAGACCATGGAATTTAGTTTTTGCAACAAAAGTTTTCCTTGCAGCATTTATTATTAGTGCTCATGCATTTTATCTTAGTACTAAACCAAGAAAAAGTTTAGAACCAGAACTATAGATTAAAAAATGTTCATCTAGATGCAAATATTTTTCCTAGTTTTTCTTGATCAGCTTTTACTTTACCAAATGCCTTTCTATGAATTGGATTACAAAATTTTACTGTTTCTGAACGTGGGTCATTCTTTCTTGTTTCCTCTATAATTCTACCACACCAAAAGCAATATTCTTTCTTTATGGTTCCAAGTTCCCACCCTAAAAATTTAGAGTCATAGTATCCTTTTTCTTTTGGACGGATAGAGTTTAGAAAATTTCCCTTATTAGATTGAACCCAAATGTTTTTTATTTTAGGATGAAATGGTTTACTCCATCGTCTTTTCTTGTTATCCCATTCAATATTATTATCAGTACAAAATTTATAAAATTGCTCCTCAAATTGTTTAGAAACCATGATTTTGTTCATATTTTCGCCTATGAAAGTATTCGCAAAAGATAATCTGTTAAACTAATGGTTTTTTGTTTATTTTAAGAATTTTTTAGAATCGAGTGATTTTTAGTAGAAAAACTAGTTTTTCTACTAGGTAATACTATACTAAACATGGGATTATTTGGTAGTTCTAATGAAACAAAATGTAAAAAATGTGGAACTGTACTTTCTGATCCAGAAAGACTAAAAAAACATCAAGAAATTGCACATAACAAGAAAAAGGAAAAGTGCAGAGCTTGTGGTACAGAATTTGATTCTTCAGAAGATCTAAGAAAGCATAAAAAAAATTGTAAGTAGAAATATTTTTTAATTATTTTATTTTCCAAAAAACAATATCAATTAAAATATTTTTCTAATAAATTTATTTTTAAAAATTTAGTTTGTTTACTAATCAACACTTGTGATAAAGATCATCTATTCCTAATTTGTATATTTTAGAGAGTTCTTCATATGCCTCTTCTTTACTCATTGAATCTTTTTGCGTAAAAGTTCGAAATTTTTCATTATATTCAATATCATCATGATGTCCAGATATACAAAATAATCTTGACTTATTTTTTCCTCTATATTCTGTAATAATACCTCTTTTGATTAATATATCAATATAATTAGTTAATGTTTGATGTTCAATTTTTGCTTCTATTGATAATTGCATAAAGGAAATCCAGTTTTTATAAGTTGTAAATTTTTCTATTATTGTAATAATTCTTCGTTCTCCTCGCTGCCATTTATCTTCAATCATAATTCTCAGTCAATTCCTGTGTTTGATTTACCAATGAATAATAAAAATTAGTTCTAATCACTCAGATAAACCTGATTCGTGTTTAGGTGGATATTTTAATACTTTTTCTATTGCTTCCAAATTTGCAATCTCATTTTTTGAGCTCATTGTTAGGGTTTTAATCATTTCAGAGCCTATCTGTACTCTTGTTCAGGTAATGTATCTAGAAATTTTTGTAAACCTTTTTTGTAGTTTTCAAGAGTTCTAATCCTTTTTCAAGTGTCATAATAACGATTAGTCACTTGACTATTTCAAATCTTGCAAATTCCAACTAAACTATTATTTCAAATAACTTTATAGACCTACACCTCAGAAGTTGTTTTGATTTGGATATCACTGAAAAAGTTGAATTAATTGAAAGACCTCCTACCGAAGAGGTAGTCACACATGATGAATTAATTGAATTATTCAAAACAAATTCTTCCCCAAAACATTACATTGGTTTAGAGATTTCAGGGTTTTTACATTTAGGGAGTTTAATTAGTACAGGTTTCAAGATTAATGATTTTGTCAAGGCTGGTGTAAAATGTACCGTATTTCTTGCAGATTGGCATACTCTGATCAATGATAAATTAGGAGGAGATTGGGAAATGATCTCCAAAGTTTCAAAATATTATCAAGATGCTTTCAAGTTGGTATGCCCTGAGGCAAACATTGTTTTAGGTTCAGATCTTTATCAAGAAAAAACAGAGTATTGGTCTGAACTTGTGAAATTTACCAAACATGTGTCACTAGCAAGAACAATGAGAACACTTACTATTATGGGACGCTCAGAAAATGAAGAAAAAATAGATCTTGCAAAATTATTGTATCCACCAATGCAAGCAGTTGATATTCACTTTTTAGATGTTGACATAGCTCATGCTGGTATGGATCAGAGAAAGATCCATATGTTAGTTAGAGAGATTTTCCCAAAAATGAAATGGAAAGTTCCAGTTGCAGTTCATCACAAATTATTACCAGGTCTTTCAAAACCAGTAGATACAAATGACCCACAAATTTTAGGAAAAATGAGTAAATCAGATCCAAATTCTGGAATTTTTATTCATAATTCAGATGATGAAATAAGAACAAAGATCAAAAAAGCATGGTGTGAAGAAGCAAATATTCAGAATAATCCATTATTAGAAATTTCAAAACATGTTATCTTTCATGAATTTAATGAAATCAAAGTAGAAAGACCAGAGAAATTTGGTGGAAATATGACATACACGGATTATAATCAACTAGAATCTGATTTTGCTGAGAAAAAATTACATCCAACCGATCTTAAACAAACTGTTGGAGAGTATCTAGTTAAGGTAATTTCACCAATTCGTGAAAAGTTGAACCTAAGCAAAGAATTGTTTGAAGCAATTAAGAAAAGTTATTAGACTTTGAGATTTGTTTGTTCTTCTAAATTATATTTTGATTTGTAGCCTCGAGGATTGATCATTAGATCTTTGTAGATATAAGTCGATGAATTTCCAATAATTACTGTACTAATCATTCCCAATTGATCAGAATGATTTGGAAAATTTTCTAAATCTGTCATAACAATTGTTTGTGAATCTCTGAATGCGCCTTTGATTATTGCCACAGGGGTTGTAGGTTTTCTGTATTTCAAAAGAATTTTTCTTGTATCTACCAGTTGATGTATTCTTTTTTTGCTTGCTGGATTATAGATCACAATTACAAAATCGCCTTGTGCTGCAGCTTCAACTCTTTTTGTTATTATTTCCCATGGTACCAATAAATCACTCATACTTACAACTGCAAAATCTGTCATTAATGGTGAACCAATTATTGATGCACATGAGTTTAAAGCAGAAACACCTGGAACTAT
>CAYYXT010000022.1:0-15700 GCA_964475825.1 uncultured Nitrosopumilaceae archaeon
ATAAGATTGGGTTACACCGGTTTGAGTTCCTTGAACTACTTTTTGTAATCCATTATTCATTCCATAATCAATAACAGTCTTTTCAAAGTATCTGAATACTCCTCTTGAAAGCCATAATGGGGCTACAACAAAGCACCAATAGATAATTGCGTTAAGGTAAAATCTGTTTAGAATAACTTTATGAATAGCATAAAAGAAAATGTTTGAATTTACAAATTTAACAGGATCAACCCATCTACCAATATAGAACACATATCCTAATCCAGTTCCAATTGCAAAAGCAGATAATGATGCAGCAAGTGCAACTGGATTAATTTCATCTAAGAATCCAGGCAGTATTGAATTTTCAATTTCGTGATGTATAGAATGGATTCCAAATGATTCTTCAAGATAATCTGTAAACAGTTCATGTAGTCCACCCTCAAACGATAAGCCAACTAGACCAATAGCAATTGTAAGTACTGCAAGAATTCCATATGGTACCCACATAGATAATGGTGCTTCATGAATATGATGTCCCTCTTCTTCCATTTTTTGAACATGTTTACTCTTTGAACCATAGAAGACCAGTCCCAGCATTCTAGTTGTGTAAAATGCAGTTATTACTGCAGTCAATACAGCAATTACAAATATGGGTATGGCCCATTCATGTCCTGATGTATAAATGGCACCAAAAATAGAATCCTTACTCCAGAAACCAGTTGTGATAAATGGTGCACCCATTAATCCAAGACCTGCAGCCCACATAAACGCATAAGTCTTTTTCATGTTTTTGCGTAATCCACCCATATCAGTCATGAATCTTGAACCTACAACATGTAACAATGAACCTGCAGCCATGAACAATGATGCCTTAAACATCGCATGTGAAATTAGATGAAAGAAACCTGCTGTATATCCATTAACAAATTGTTGTGATAATCCAGCAATACCTAGTACCATCATCATATAACCAATCTGAGAACCAGTAGAGTATGCAAGTACTTTTTTAATTTCAGAATTAACCATTCCCTGAAGTCCTAAGAGAAGTGCGGTGGTAGCACCAACTAGGAGAATTACTTCAAAGAATTGATCTGCTAAAATTCCAGCGGCACTTAAAGCAAAAACCAACGGTGCCAGTCTCATAACTAGGAAAACACCTGCTTTTACCATTGTTGCGGCATGAATTAAAGCAGAAACTGCTGTTGGGCCAGTCATTGCCTCTAAGAGCCATTCGTTTAGTGGGAATTGTGCGGATTTACCAACAGCACCGCCAAATAATAAAATGAATGCAGGTACTAAGAGACCTTGTGCAGACATTGTTGTTGCCCAAGCTGTATCATGCATTAATTCTCTAAATCCAAATGTTCCGGCAAATAAGAATATCAAAAGCATACCTGCAATCATCATAACATCACCAACTTTTGTCATGATGAAAGCTTTCATACCGGCATGAGTAGGTGAATAATAATCTAAAAGACCAAGAACAGTTCGTCCTTCAGTACCAACATGATCTTTCTTTTTATCACGATACCAAAAGCTGATCAATGCATAGGATGCAAGTCCTACACCTTCCCAACCAAAGAATACTTGTAACAAATTATCAGATAATACAATTAATTGCATTGACCCGATAAAGAACAGCATCCAGAACCAAAATCTTGTGATTGATTTATCGCCTTTCATGTATCCTGTACTGTAAATCATAATGAGAAATGAAATCCATCCAACTACATTTGCCATAATTACTGAAAGTGGATCAGCTAGTACACCTGCTTTCAGACCAATAGAATCAATCCAAGATATTTGATCATGAATTTCATGTGCTTCCAGTGCCATTGGTAGTAGAGATGCTGCAGAAATTGCACTCATCAAAGCAAATCCAACTGCTACATATCCAGTTGCATGTTTTGATATTTTTCCAATTCCCGGCATTATCAATGCAGCAATAAAAGGCAGTATCCAAACTAACCAAGCACTTGCTGCACCTACTTCAAATGGTAAACCTAACACTTCAGTTGTCATAAACTAAACCCCTAGTACCCCATTCATGTATGGAATTATTTGATTAAAGAATATGTCTGGATAAATTCCTAGAACTATTGTAAATCCTGCAAGTACCATCATTGGTGCAGTCATATACCAACTTCCTTCTTTAACATTCTCAAGGTGTTCTGGGAGTTTTCCAAAGAATACACGTTTTAACATCCAAAGAATGTAAGACATTGTTAGCACAGTTGCAATAAGACCTAAACCAAATGTAACGGCTCTAACGGTAGAACCATCTTTAATAGCAGTTTCTAATGCTCCGTAAAATAGAGTCCATTCACCCATAAAGCCACTAGTTGGTGGCACTCCCATAATTGTCAATGCACCAATCACTGCACAAACAGCAGTTATTGGCATCTTACCAGCTAACCCACCTAGTTGAGAAATATTTCTAGTACCAACTTTAACAATTATAATTCCAGCCATCATGAAAAGGATACCTTTACCAAGTGCGTGTGTAACATACATCATCTCAGCCCCGGATAACCCAAGGACAGACATGGAGCCAATTCCAAATAGAATGTAACCCATTTGACTGATACTAGAATATGCAAGTAATCGTTTGATATCGTCTTGCATTAGTGCCATTGCACCACCATAAATCATTGTAACAAGACCCCAAATGTGGAACCAAATTGAAAGGTCGGCAAATGTATTTGGTAAAAATTCTACAATTAATCTGAAAATACCATAAGCGCCAATGCCGATCATTGCAGGTGATAGTAATGCACTAATTGGAGTCGGTGCAGAGCCGTGAACCCATGGAAGCCATATATGGAACATGAATACTGCCAGTTTGACTCCAAGTCCAATTGAAATTGCAATCGCTGAAAGCATTAGAATGTCTTGTGGAATTTTTGATTCTTGAATATCTGCAAAGTCAAAACTTCCAATTGTAAGACCAATCATTAAAAATCCTAATAGTAAAACAACTGCACCTGCATGAGTCCAAAGCAAGAACATTAAACCAATTTTTCTTCTTGGACCAGCACCCCAAAGAGCAACCAAAAAGAAACCAGGAATCAACATTATCTCAAAGAATACATAAAATTCAATTAGGTTTGTAGATAGTACAGTACCAAGCATTCCCATTGCAAAGACAAGATAAAGAGCAAAGTAAAGTCCAGACTTAGCATTGACATAGTTTGAAAGAGAAGATGATTCAATTATTGTTGAATGACCACTAGTTGATGTGATTTCGTGTCGTTCTTCCTCATATTGTTCATGAAATCTGTGAATCATGTATGGTTTTGAATAAAGTACCAAAATGGTACTAAGTACGTAAATCATAATAGCAAAGGGGGATGCTAAACCATCCAATAGGAAACCAAATTCACCAAATTGTTCTGTCCATGGATAATGTTCTTCTGTGGTACCACTTAATGCAGCTAGAATTACTAATACAGTAGTGTAAAGCAGAATTCCAAATGTAAACCACATTACAGGTGTAGGACCTATTTTTCTTCCAATTATGTAGGCAATTGGTGATAATAGTAAAGGCAAGAAAACTGCCTGTAAAAGTGCATATTCCATTATCCTTTCAAGATCCTAAAGTCTGCAATGTCAATATTCTGATACATGCGATATGCTACAATGATTAATGAAAGTCCAACTGCAACTTCGGCTGCAGCGATTGCAATTGAAAATAATGCTATTGTTTGACCACCACTATGTGGTAAGAATCGTCCAAATGCAACCAAGTTAAGATTTGCAGCATTGATAATTATTTCAATTGCAAATAACATTCGAATTGCATTTCTCTTTACAGATAAACCATAAATTCCAATTCCCAAAAGGGCAACAGATACTAAAACAAAATCAATCAGTTCGTTGCTCATTCTCTACATCCTCTCTTCTTGCTAAAACTAGTGCACCAGTAACTGAACCTGTTAAGATTAGTGCCATTAAAATCAAAGCTGGCCAATAATATGTTAGAAAGTCTGCACCAATATTTCTAAAATCAACTGCAGGTTCATCAGTAGTTATTGTTTTGATGCCAGAATCCATTATAACTGAACCTAATGCAACCATAAAAACTAGCATCAGTGCAATGCCTGCAAACTTTCTTCTTTTATCCTCAACCTTCTTGAAGATTAGTTCTCTTTTTACTAGCATAACTGTAAACAAAATCAAAACTGCAATAGAACCTACATAAACTGCTAGTTGGAACATTGCAACAAATGGTGAATCCAAAAGTAAAAAGAATCCAGCAATCCCACCAAGGGTTCCCATCAAGGCAATCGAACCATAAATTAAAGATCTTAATTCTAGTGCAGCTATTGCAGAGCCAATTGTAATTACAGATAATGCAAGAAATACAGCATCAGCCATGTGTTGCACCTCGATCAGTAATTTTTATTTCAGAATCTTGAGAAACAAATGGTTTTACTTGAAGTTGAGCTGGTGTGTAAATCAAACCTTCCTTGCTAAATGAAGAAAGTTCATAGTCATTTGTCATATACAATGCATAAAATGGACATGCATCGACACATAATCCACAAAATACACATTTGCCATAATCAATTTGTGGCATGATAGCTTTTTTATTGTGTTTGTATTCTTCTGGAACTTTTACCATGGCAATTGCTTCTGCTACCCCTTCACATGCAATTGCACATAATTGACAACCAGTACAATGATCATGAAATAACATATGACGGCCTTTATAACCTGCAATTCCAACACCGGTGGATGGATCAAATTGATAACCATCGCCAACAAACTTTAGTTTCTCTTCAGGATATCGTAATGTAAATCGTTTAATAGCTAAGTGTTTAATTCCTGAATTTAATGCCTTGATAATTCCAGTAGCTGTATTCATTACAATATTCCTCCAGGTCCCAAGACTCCAGCGTACAACAAACCGAGTGCTATAAAGATGTTAACGAATGCAAGTCCAATTAGTTTGTACCAACCAAGACTCAATAACATATCAATTCTGATTCTTGGAAAAACTCCTCTTGGCAATAGAATGAAAAAGATTACTCCTACTGTTTTTATTACAAACCATACAACGCCGTTTAGCATCTCTTGTGAAAATACTGGTAATCCAGGAATTTTAGCAGTGATTGGACCCATTACTATTCCATCAGTGATAATTTCTTCAGGGAAAGGAGGCCAAATCATGGGTCCAGTCCAACCGCCAAGGAATAAAACAACAAACAATGCTGCAAATGCATAAAGTTTCAAGTATGTTCCTAATTGAACAAGACCGTAAATCATTCCAGAAAATTCAGTTAACCAACCAGCAACAATTTCACTTTCTGCTTCTGGTAAATCAAATGGAATTCTTTCTAATTCAGCTAATATCGTAATAAAGAAAATAATTGCACCAATTGGCAAAAATATAATCCAAGGGAAATTAGATTGACTAACAACAATTTCAGAAAGATTTAGAGTTCCTGTAAGAATTACTACTCCCAATAATGAGAGAATCAATGGAATTTCAAAAGATACCATTTGATGTAATGCTCTTATTCCACCAATGAATGGAAATTTACTATTCGAAGACCATGCGGAAAGAATAGTAATGATTGGGAAGAATCCAATAATTGCAAAGACTGCAAGTAAGCCAACATCAACATCTGCAACTACCCACCCTGGTGCGACAGGAATTAATGCAACAAACGCTGCTGCTGTTGCGACAAATATTACTGGAGCTGCCCAGAAAATTGGTTTGTCAGCTTTTGCAGGAATAATAATTTCTTTTGAGATTAGCTTAAGCCCATCTGCCATTAATTGTAAAATTCCCTCAAATTTTCCACAATAAAAAGGACCAACTCGAAGTTGCATTTTTGCCAACATTTTTCTTTCGATAAAGATTGTTCCTGCTGCTATCAATGCTGCAAATCCAAATCCAGGGAAAGCAGCAATCCTAAACAAATCAGTAGTCATGAATGCTTTCAGAATTGGAAGAGTTCTAGAAGGATCTGCTAACCATGTTAATGCAAGAAACGGTGTAAGTAATTCGCCATTAATTACAGGCATTTCAATATAGAATAAAATTATAAAAACAGCTGGAAGACCTATTAATACAAAGATTAGAAGTATCCAGAACACATTGTCTAGAATAGACTTTACAAATTCACTAAACTTGAAGTTTGGTGCAATGACAGACATTTATCTATCTGCCTCCACTGGCCAATAATTAAGACTCCAATATACAGATGGCATGTTTCCAAGTTTTTCCCCTTTGAGAAGATATGGTAATGCTATCAGATTTCTAAATGAGCCAACACTTAGTTTTACTCTATAAGGTTCAGGTTTGTTATTAGAAACAATGTAACATCCCAACGAACCTCTTCCAGATTCCACACGTTTGTAAACGGAAGCATCGCCGCCTTTTGGATTTGGTTTTAGTTTTACTCTTACAGAACCGGATTTAGGCATTTTTTGTAATGCATGTCTAATTATTCTACAGCTTTCCATCATGTCAAGCCATGGAATTTTTGATCTTGCGTAAGAATCACCTTCTTTAAGGACATTAGTTTGGAAATCTAATTCATCATAGACATCATATGGTTCCTTTTTTCTAAGATCATAGTCAACACCACTAGCACGAAGAACAGAACCAGTCGTACCTAATCGAATTGCATCTTGACGTGATAAAACACCAGTATTAGCAGTTCTAGCAATTAAAATTGGATTATCATAGAAAATTGCCGCATATTCTTTGATTCGTTTTTCAAAATAGTTTACTTGTCTTAAACAAACATCTTCAAAGTTTGGTGGCAAATCATTTCTTACACCACCGGGTACAAAATGAGCATGAGTAACTCTAGCTCCTGTCATTTTTTCTAATAGATCAATTAGTAATTCACGATCACCTGTTGGCCACATAAACATTGTAGAGTGACCTAAGAATATTCCATAGATTGCAAGCCAATACATTGTGTAAACACATCTATTCAATTCAGATGCAATAACTCGGATGTATTTTGCTCGTTCTGGTACTTCAATACCAAGAAGTTCTTCAACCCCTAAAACATAGGGATACAAAATATTACAAGAATCATGAATTACAGGTCTTTCTAAATGTGGAATATTTGTAATGTAGTTTCTATATTCAGCCATTTTTTCTTCACCACGATGAACATAGCCAGGATCAGGATCACATGCAACAATAAAGTCACCATCAATTTGTACAATAATTCTCATATGACCAGAACCGGGGTGTTGTGGTCCAACATTGAGAGTCATGATTCTCTCGTCTACTTTCTGAAGTGCAAGTCCAGGTGGTACATGCCAATGGATCTGTTCCTGCTGGTGGGACTGGCTCTCGTCTACTTTCTGAAGTGCAAGTCCAGGTGATAATTCTTTATTCATCTCTATCTTCCTTTAATTGCAAAGTCCTTTCTTAGCGGTGGTAAATCTGCCCAATCTTCTGGCAAAAGTAATCTTCGATTATCGGGATGACCTTGAAAGTAAACCCCAAACATTTCAAAAATCTCTCTTTCATGAAATTCTACACTGTAAAATATTTCTCTAAGACTAGGAAGTTTTGTTGCATCGTTTCCAGGAATTGGATTTTCTTCTCTTTGTGCTCTGGTTGCCAATGCAAGAATTTGTCTTGATAATGAAGAATCTGTGTAGGAACCTAAATGATAAACCACTTCAATTTCTTTGTCTTGAGGATAATCTACACCTGACACAGATTCAGCATGATCAAAATTTAGAACATCTCTTAGAAATTCAGCTACTTCTTTAACATCATCCCTGCCAACATTAATTCTAACTCTGTCTGGTTTTACAAATGCTACTTTAATTCTAGTACCAAATTTTTCAACAATTTTATCTGCAAGGCCTTTTTCAAATTTTGGTAATTCAATTTCTTTTTCTGATGGAGGACTTGCTTTAGTAGATGCAGGTTTTATATCAGATGTGGTTTCAATTGGTTCATTATCAGAATCAGAACTCATTATACAAACTTCCTAGCCTTCATTCTCTTGATTTTTTCTTGCAGTAACATACATCCTTGAATAAGAGTTTCAGGTCTAGGTGGACAACCTGGAACATAGACATCTACTGGTAGAACTCCATCAATACCTGGAAGTACATTGTATGAATCAAAATACAGTCCACCAGTAATTGCACAAGCTCCCATTGCAATAACATATTTTGGTTCTGGCATTTGATCATAAACTAAACGTAGACGTGGTGCCATTTTTCTTGTGATAGTTCCCTGAACTACAATTAGATCACATTGTCTAAGTGAACCAAATGCCTCAATGATACCAAATCTTTCAACATCATATCTTGGACTAGATGCTGCTCCAAATTCTACACTACAACATGCAGTTTCAATATGGACAGGCCAAAGTGACCATATTCTACCCCAATTGATTGCATAGCCTAATGGTTTATTAATTGCTTTTTCTAAAATATCACCTAACTTTCCAACAAACACATTTGCATTTTGTGGTGTTATCAGGTCTTTTAGCAATCTAATCCCCTATTTTCATAATTTTGATTTATATAAAAAACTACCATATGTCTCGTCTCCCTGACTGATATAATGCAAAAGCCATTGCAGCAAACATAATTGCTAAGAAACCAATAATTGGTAAAGTTGCAGATTTTGGGAGTTCCAAAAGGGCACTTCCCCATGCATATAAGAAAATTGCCATAACATCAAAAACAACAAACATCAAAATGTAAGCATAATACTGCATCATAAAGTGAGTTCGTCCTTCACCTGATGGGACTTGTCCACATTCCATTGGCAAAAATTTAACTGGGTTACTTCTTTTTCGAGGAGAAATCATTCTAGAAATTATAAGTGCAGGTGCCATTGCTACTACCGCAAATCCAAACATTAACACTACGGTACTATAATTGCTCGCTAATTCTCCGACCAATTTAGCTTTGAACCCAAGTTTTTGTATAAAAAGGTATGCACTTTTTTAATTTAATTTTAGAAAAGCAGTTTTTGTAAAGTACTAAATAGGATAACCGCTAAATGCGATCATGACATTGAATGTTGGAGATATTGCTCCTAACTTTGAACTTCCAGACATAGATCTCAAAATGAGGACTATGGATGAATTCAAGGGGGGGAAAATTATACTGTCATTCTTTGTTGCTGCAAGCTCTCCAGTTTGTGAAAATGAGCTGTGTGCGTTTAGAGACTCTTGGAGTGAGATATCAAATCTTGGTGCCCAAGTAGTTGCAATAAGTAATGATGGACCATTTGCTAACAAAGCATTTGCACAAAAACACAACTTCAATTTTCCAATACTGGCAGATTATAACAGTAAAACAATTCGTGATTACGATGTTTTAATGCCACATCTACTACACATCAAAGATTACAATGCTGCAAAACGTTCTGTGTTCATAATAATGGAAGATGGAAAAATTGGATACAAGTGGGTATCTGAGAATCCATTAAAAGAACCTGATTATGAAGAAATTAAAAAATTCCTAAAATAAGGGAGTTAATTTCTTTTTTTATTCTATTTCTGCAACGATGTCGTTTTTAGCTACGGTTCCACCTACTTTAATTTTGATAGACTTAATGAAACCACTTTTGTGAGATTTAACAGCGACTTGCATTTTCATAGATTCTAAAGTACAAATCACGTCTCCTTGTTTTACAGAATCACCTTCTTGAACAGCAATAGAAACAACTTTACCAGGGATTTGACTTTTTAATGTTAGTTGAGTGTCAGAAGAACTGCCACTTCCAGAATTTTTGAAAACAATTTTATCAAAATTAGTATGCATGTTAAGGGTAATTGGCACATTATCAATGATGAGATTCATTTCATTTGTTGAATTTTCAAGATATTTTGCTCTATGATATTTTTGGTCTAGTACAAATTCAATTCCTTTTGAATCCATTTTTAGAATTTTTATTTGATGTTTATCAGTGTTGATTTTAATCACATATTCATTGTTACCAAGATTTTCAGTGATTTCCCCCTCAAATGTTTTTTCAGTATCTTTTATTTTATAATCCATTTATCATCAACCCAGTTTATTTTTCCAAGTAGAATTATTAGTAGAATTTTGTACCCTACTCTTAAAATATTCAGAATAAACAATAGCAGCTGCTAAGGCAGCCTCGCTTTTTTCAATTTTTTCTGTTTTCAGATCTTCTTTTAATCTATCAATAATACTAAAGCGATTTAGAAAATCTGTAGAAAGATTTCCATTTTTGTATTCATCAGTGTTCAGAATTGTTTTGTAAAGTGGTATTGAGGTCTCAACACCTTGAATGTAAAAATCATTTAATGCACTGAGCATTCTGGTTCTTGACTCCTCAAATGTTTGACCCCATGTACAAAGTTTGGCCATCAAAGAATCATAAAATGGAGATACAGTACATCCAGAATAGAGATAGGTATCACATCTAACACTTGGTCCTGACGGAATAGTTACATCAGGTACAGGACCGGTAGAAGGGGCAAAATCTAAGAATGTATCTTCTGCATTTATTCTGCATTCAATTGCATAACCATTCATTTTAAGATCTTTTTGTTTGAATGGAAGTGGTTCACCATTTGCAATATCTATTTGCAGTTTAACAAGATCTAATCCAGATACAAGTTCAGTAATTGGATGTTCTACTTGCAGTCTAGCATTGATTTCTATAAAATAGAATTCACCATTATCTGCTCTAAGAAATTCTGCAGTACCGAGATTAGTATAATCAACTGCCTTAGATGCTTTAACAACTAATTCACCAATTCTATCTCTTGTTTCTTGATCAACTATAGGTGAAGGTGTTTGTTCAATAAGTTTTTGGTTACGTCTTTGAATTGAACATTCTCTTTCAAATATATGAACGGCGTTACCATGTTTGTCTCTTGCCATTTGATATTCAATATGTCTAGTTTTTTGAAGGAATTTTTCAACGATGATTGCAGATTTTCCAACTGCAGAAATTGATTCGCTTGTAACTGTTTCAAAACCTTCTCGTAGTTCTTTATCATTATTTACTAATCTGATTCCACGGCCGCCACCGCCAAAGACGGATTTTAGCAGTACAGGATACGAAATATCGTTTGCAATTTTTAATGCCTCTTCAACATCTTTTACAAGACCGGGACTTCCTGGCACCGTTGGAACTTTTGCTTTTAACATAGCAGATTTACATTGCATCTTATCACCACAAAGATCCATAGATGCGGCAGTTGGACCAATAAAATTTATTTTATTTTTTTCACATTTACTTGCAAAGTCAGAATTTTCTGAAAGAAAGCCATAACCAGGATGTATAGCATCTGCACCAGAAGACAATATTGTCTCAATAATTTTTTCTTGATTTAGATAAGATTTTGCAGGAGCAGCTTCACCAATATGATATGCTTCTGTAGCTTGTTTGACATGTAAAGAATTGTAATCTTCATCGGAGTACACCGCTACAGTTTTGATTCCAAGTGCTTTACATGTCTTAATTACACGTAAAGCAATTTCTCCTCTATTTGCGATAAGAACTTTCTCAATCATATTAATTACAAATTGATATTTCCATGTTTTCTTGGAAGTTGTTTTTCTCTTTTGTTTGCAAGCATCTCTAATGCTTTGATCAACATGGGTCTTGTTTCAGCTGGATCAATTACATTATCAATAGTACCATGAGATGCTGCAACGTAAGGATTTTCGAATTTTTCTGAAAATTCACTGATTAGTTGTTTTTTAAGAGCTTCAGGATCATCTGCGCTAGATAATTCCTTTTTATACATAATTTTTACAGCTGCTTCAGCACCTAATACGGCACATCGTGCAGTTGGCCATGCATAATTCACGTCAGTTCTTAGGTTTTTACTTCCCATAGCTATGTATGCACCACCATATGCTTTTCCTATTACAAGTGTAATTCTAGGAACAGTGGCTTCACAGTAAGCATAGAGAAGTTTGCTACCATGTCTAATGATACCATTATGCTCTTGATTAGAACCTGGCATGTAACCAGGAGTATCTACAAATGTAATAATTGGAATATTGAATGCATCACAAAACCTAATGAATCTAGCTGCTTTGTTTGATGAATCAATATCAAGTGCACCAGCAAGATGCAATGGTTGATTAGCAACAATACCAACGACTTTACCATTTAATCTACCATAACCAACAACAACATTTGGTGCAAACAATTCATGAACCTCAAAGAATTCATGATTATCAACAACAGAGTTAATGATTTCTTTCATATCATATGGCTGTAAAGGATTATCAGGAATGATATTGATTATATTATGATCAAGTCTGTTTGGATCGTCATCAGTTTTTATTTTTGGCGGTTCTTCTGTATTATTTTGTGGAAGAAAAGAGATTAGTTTTTTTATATAATCCATGCATTCGTATTCGTTCTTTGCAACAAAATGTGCAACGCCACTTTTTATTCCATGTGTCATTGCGCCACCTAAGTCATCAAATGAAATTTCTTCGCCCAGAACAGTCTTTACTACATCAGGTCCAGTTACAAACATGGTTCCTGTTTTTTCAACCATAATAACAAAATCAGTCATTGCAGGGGAATATACAGAACCGCCAGCTGATGGACCAATACTTGCAGTGATTTGTGGAACAACACCAGAAGCTAATTGGTTATGATAAAAAATGTCAGCAAAGCCATCAAGACTCATAATTCCTTCTTGAATTCTTGCCCCTCCTGAATCCATTATTCCAATTATAGGACAACCTGTCTTAATCGCATGATCCATTAATTTTGTAATTTTTTTAGCTCCCATTTGACTTAGTGTGCCACCAAGTACAGTGAAATCATAAGCAAAGACAAAGATTTGTCTACCATTTACTGCTCCATAGCCACCAACAACACCATCAGTGTAAAATTTCTTCTTCTGCATATCATATTCATGATAATGATGAGTTGTAAGTGGATCAATTTCAGTAAAAGTGCCAGCATCTAATAAAAGATCAATTCTCTCTCGAGCTGTTAGTTTACCTTTATCATGCTGATCTTTGATTTTATCTTGTCCTCCACCTTGTAATGATATTTTATTTCTCTTAGAATATTCCTCAATTTTCTCAAAGTGCATCTGATATTGTAGAAAAGAAATCTTCCTATATTAATTTAGTTTGATTATTTTTGAAATTTATTAGAACATGATGTATTATTTTAGAGACATTCATTCAGATCGGATGATTTTGAACTAACCATTAATTTATGAATTCAAATTCAAGAGTGGAAAATTCTTTTTTACAGATTTTTGATAAGAATCAAAAGAATTTTTCTCTTCGCTACATTTTTTGCATATACATAACTGAGAAACCCTCTGAATATCACAAGTATCTCGAAATTCACACTGTGAACATCCAGCTGAACTTCTACAAACTATACACTGAAGTTCATTTATTTGTGCACATTTTTCATGTTTCACCCCTAATCCTTTTGCCCACAACCCAATTTCATTTACTTCAATTTTTTCATTACAAACAATACAAGTACCTAAAAACTTCATTGGAATTTTTCTCCAGCTCATCGAATTGACTCAATCTCCTTTTCAAGAATATCGTCAAAAGTATCTTCTAATTCTAATTTTAATTTTTTATTTTTTATACAAAATAACACATATGGAAAACATATTGTAACAAATGTACTAGATGACAGATGTAAATTTTTTGCCATGATAGAAGATAATGCTTTGATTTTTTTTCCATCCCATCTAATACGATTTAGAAGTGGCCATGAAAGGTTGTATTGCGCGTATCTTATTCGTTCATCGTTTTGATATAATCCAATCAGAATTTCATTGAGATAACGTAGTAATCTCCAATTTTGAGTTTTCATAATTTTTCCATAAAGCATATCAGCTTCAGAAATAATTTCTAAGAGTTTTGCGAGTGTATCGTTATCTAAATTACTGGTAATAATACTAGAGTAAAAAGCATCTATTTTTAATTTCGGATCAATTTGCATAGAATACAAAACACTTCTAGCTTCATCAAGTGAATTTGCTTTAAAAAATGCATTAATACCATCTTCTACATTTATGCTTTCAAACGATTCTTCGGTTTGAGGATTAAATCCTGTAACAACGGATTGTGTCAGATTAATCATCGAACGAATATCGCCTCGTGATCTATCAATTACTTTTATCATAGAACCAGGACTGAGTTTTACATTTTCTTTTTTCAAAATATTTTCAAGATATATTTTCAAAAGACGTGGAGAAATTGGCTTGAAAGATATAGTTTTAACAACTTTTTTGATACTTTTCATTTTATCTGAGATATCGGAATTTGCAGCTAGTATGATGGGTACAGTAGGTTCCTTTAAAATTTCAATTAGTGCTTCTGCACCGCCATAATCCCCTCTACCATGAATTCCATCAACTTCATCAATGAAAATCATAGGAATCCCTAATATGCTGACATTGCCTAATACAGGTGAAAGAATTTCGTTAATTCGAGATTTACTTCTCACATCACTTGCATTCAGCCCAATCATATCATATCCAAATTGTTTGGCAGTAAGATATGCAATTGTTGTCTTTCCAATTCCAGGTGGACCAACTAGCAGAAGTGGCTTTGTGCCTTTTTTCCATTTTGTGAACCATTCAATTATTGAAGATCTAGATTCTTCATTACCAATCATGTCAGAAATATTCTGAGGTCTATATTTTTCAGACCACATCAATTTAATCACTTAGGGAGTTTAGATTCAAACTCTGTCCATTTGTTTGCTTTTTGTAATTGATTATACCAATATTGATTATAGTGTTCAACAGTCAAAAACAAAAATTCTAAAAATTCTGTATGTGAAAATTCTTCAGGCAGTAATTTAAGTGCTAAACGAGCATCTTGAAGATATAAATTACTTTTTTCTAATGTTATTTCAAATCCTTTTTTGACATCATTTGATAATAAAGTGTAATACAATGGCCAAGAGGGGATTTTTACAAATCCATTTTTGATAGAGTCTTCAATTTCATTTCCACATCCAACACCTTCGGCAGCTCTTGCCATTCCCAGATAGAAAATTTCTCCAAGAGGTCTTTCTGCTAGAGCCATATTTCTTCCAGCTGTTCCCAGTACAGATCGATATTTTTTGTAAGATAGGTTCATTTCTTCTTCTGTAATCTTGGTTGGTTTTGATTTTAATTGTTCATCAAGATATTGACCTACTCGAGCATCTTTGAATCCTTCTTCAAATTCTTTTAGAACTTCATCGCCACCTTTAGAAATTTTATCTCGAGCTAATTTCAAAATATATGGATTCATTAGTTTGTAATCATCAAGATATTCCAAGTCTTCATCTTTGTCTACAATTCTATCCATTGGTTCACTAAGATCAATTGCCAAAATATGACCTTCCACAATATCTTGTCTTAACTGAGGATCTTTTTTTCCAGTATAATTGGAAGCTCCATCAAATAACGCATTAAATACAGGAAAAGTCATTTTTACAAAATTTGAATTTAAAATACGAAGTACTCTATCTTTAATTACGTCTGGACTTTCTAATTTTGATTTTATATGGTTGATTTCAGAGGCTTGAAGAATGATTTCAGTAGAACCTACTTCATTCCCAAATGCTTGTTGTGTTGAATTTGGGGAAAGATCAGATTTGATTTCATGTAAGAGATCTCTAGCAAATCTATCTGCAAAATTTGGAAATTCGTTTTCTGTTTCTTCTTTGTATTGAGTAAATAATTTGTAACCTTTCGATTTGAATGATCCTTGTTTCATAATTTGTTTTCCA
>CAYYXT010000023.1:0-11912 GCA_964475825.1 uncultured Nitrosopumilaceae archaeon
CATGGTAACTGCCATTGTTTCACCTACTGCTCTTCCAAGACCCAAGATAGAAGCACCTATCAGACCAGTTTTTGAATAAGGAAATATCGCAAGTTTGAACATCTCCCATTTAGTTGCACCAAGCATGTAAGCTGCCTCTTTTTGTTGTTGAGGAACAGCTTTCATTATTTCGCGTGAAACTGCAGAAACAGTTGGAATAATCATAATTGCAAGAATAACACTTGCAGTTAGAATGTCCAGTCCATATGGATTGCCAGAAAATAACCAGATATTATCACCAAATGCATTATGTAATGGAGTTTCAATCCAATCGCGAAAGTATATTCTAAAAACAAAGAGTCCCCAGAGACCATAAATGACACTGGGGACAGCAGCTAAAAGTTCTACCAAAAACCCCAGAGGTGCACCAATTTTTGGAGGGGCATCTGAGATAAACATTGCAATTCCTATACTTAATGGAACGCCAATCATCATTGCAATTGCCGAGGTAGTCAGGGTACCCAAAATGTAAGGTAATGCACCAAATGATTCTCTATCTTCTACTGCATTCCAATCAGTTTTTATGATAAATGACAATCCTTCTTTCTCCCAAATAGGATATGATTCAGATATTAGCTGAAATGCTATCAATACGACTATCACTAGGACATATGTTCCAGCAACGGTGGCTCCGATCTTGAATACTTTATCTGAAATTACTCTTCTTTTTTTTAAATTCAGATTTACTTTATCCACAGTCTTTTGATGTAAAAATAGCATATCTAAGATCTCACTATACTTTATGAGGTGATCATAATTCTATATAGATCGTTAACTATATTGTAATTAAGAAATTTTCAGTATTATAGATTGATTGGAAATCATTGAAAATACCAAACAGACAAGAAGAATACAGCTTAGTGGGGGTTCAACTTACATCATATCATTGCCAAAAAACTGGATTGAGGAATTAAAAATTAAAGTTGGAGAGAATGTAACTATTGTAAAAAATTCAAATCAATCACTGACTCTATTTCCAAGAGAACAAAATGATGAGAAAAAAACTACAGCTGTCATATATTCCAGTCAAAAAGATTCAGGAGATTCGGTTAAACGTAAAATTATTGCTGCATATCTTGCAGGGTATAAAACAATTCAGATAAAAACAAAGGGAATGAAAATTTCTTCAGAACACTCTAGGAGTGTAAGAGAACTGGTTCGCTCATCTATGATGGGCACAGAAATTGTTGAATCCAGCTCAGAGGCAATGACCATTCAAATTCTAACCAGACTGCCAGAGCTATCATTTGAAACGGCATTAAAAAGAATGTACTTGATGGCAACCAACATGGTAAAAGAATCAATAGAGGCCTTGGAAAATGCAGATACTTCTCATGCAGATGAAGTTGTCAATATGGATGATGAAGTGGACAGATTTGGACTTTACATGAGACGAAATCTAGTTTTGGCAGTTGAAAATGAAAACATACTGCAAGACATGGGATTGAAAAGACCGTCAGACTGCCTTGAATATAGAACAATAGTAAGTAAAATAGAAAGAATCGGAGATCATGCAAGTTTAATTGCCAAAAGAATTAAATTCATAGAAGAGAACATAGACCCAAAAATTATAGATAAAATTAAAAAATTATCTGAAAAATCACTAGAGGTTTTTGAAGAATCAATTACTGCTGTTCAGAATCATGATTTTCAAAAGGGTGAAAATGTTGCAGAGAAAGTAAGTAAAGTAATTGAAGAGGAAAAAGAGATCATGTCAAAGATTAAAGAGAATGAAAAAAATTCGACAATAATCAGATTTGTTTTAGAAGACTTGAGAAGAATTGCAGAGTATTCAAGCGATATTGCCGAAGTTGCAATCGATGAAAATATTCACAGTATTATTTCTGAAGAATAACACACATGTAAAATATTTTTATTTAAAATAAAAAAAGAGGGGGTTTATTTTTGAGAGAAACCCGGTTCCCATTTGTCTGTAGATTTTAGATCGCCAGAACTGATTGTTTTTGCTTTTTCAGTAGGATTCATTTTATCCATAGCCGGATTGTGTGGGGTATAGCCATCACATTCGAAAGTAAATTGATCTACAACAGCAAACCCTTTTCCAGTGTACCCTTCTTCATTATCAGATCTTGTGGTTGCAGCATAGTTTGTTATTTTGCAATCACGATATTCAAAAGATCGAAGAACGTCTCCACCTGCAGCTAGGTATACTGTAACATCAAAGAACTTGTACGGATATTCCAAGCCTGAATTGAGGATATTTTTTTGTGCCTGGTCAGCTGCTTCATAAAGATATGGAGTTCCACCTACATTTTTTTCCAATGTGAAGCTAGGTTTTGCTCTACCAGTATGTTCGCTACTGTCTCCTGATTTTGCCAATTTGGCAACTTCAAGAGTGGCTGTTCCAAACCCACCTGTCTGAGAAAATTGTTGGAAAGGAGCGGTTTCAGTTCCATCTCTAAATTTAAACTCAACAGTTGTAGAAATGTTTTCTACAAATACGTATTTGGCTGGTTGGACTGCTGCGGTTATTGCATCAGTATCAGGTATTTCAAAGCCTGCAAAAGATGCGACTGCAAACACTGCAATTACACTTAGTGTCGTCATAGTTATTGCGTTTTTGTAATTCATTAATTGTAATAATAATTTAGATACTATAAGCTGGATCACTATTCTCTACAGATAGAACAGAGTGATAGATAGTTCTCGTAATGCTATATAGAACAAAGATGTATTTCAAAAAAAAGAGTTTCAGAATATCAAAGTTAAAATTTGAAAAAAATAAAAATATATAATTAAGATTTATTAAAAAAATAAAAAGAAAAAAGAGTTTAGACTTTAAGAATACCTTGAGATATCAGATACTGTAGTCCTTTGATATAGTCTTGATCAGTGATCAAACCATCTGCCCACCATTTTGCATTATTTCGAATCCAGTCTGGAATTTCATAATCTGTTGTTTTGGTTTCTGTTTTGGTTTCTGTAGTTTTGACAGGACCATCATACTTCCAAAGAACATCGCCGTCATAGGTTACCCTTGACAAACCTTTTTTGCCCAACTCTACAACCTTGTCAGGTAATGGAGCATACAGCAAACTACGTGAAAATTCCTGTCCATCAGTTATCATCCAATGAATCATGTGAAGCATGGCTTTTGCCTCTTCCTTGTTCTTTGATGTTTGCTTTAGATCTTCATACACAAGAAGATATGAGAAACTTGTAATTGGATACGAATTAGGACCAGGTGCATTTACCGCAGATACAGTAGACCAATCTACTTCTGCTGCTGGAAGTCTATCTACAATTCCGGCTGCTGAAGCAGCGATACTATCTATAGTTGGCTCAATGAATTTATTTTTGTCACCATTTTGAACATGTGCAAAAGTCATTCCAGTTTGGAATGCATATGCTAGTTCAACGTAACCTATAGAGTATGTAGTAGATTTTACGATTCCTGCAACACCTTCGTTTCCTGCTGCTGCTAAACCTAATGACCAGGGAACAGATTTTCCTTTTCCTACTTGTTTACCCCAACCAGGATCAGGATCAACAGTTGTAAGATAGTCAGTGAAGACAAATGTAGTTCCAGAGCCATCTGAACGATGTGCCACTACAATATCTTGATTAGGAAGGTTCAATCCAGGATTAAGATTTTTAATCAATGGATCATTCCATTTAGTGATGTTTCCCATAAAGATATTAGAAATTACCTTTCCAGTTAATTTTAATCCGCTTTGTGGAATTTCAGGAATGTTGTATGTTACTGCAACCCCTCCTATAGTTTCAGGAATATGTAGTGTGTTAGGAGCTAATGCTCTTTCCTTAATAGTCAGTGGTGCATCAGAGGCTGCAAAATTTACAGTTTTCTCAATATGTTGTTTTACTCCACCTCCACTTCCAATTGATTGATAATTTAGATTTACATTGTCAAAATCGTTATTGTATTCGACTCTCCATAAATCAATCAAAGGGAATGGAAATGTTGCACCAGCACCATTGATATTATACACATAACTTGAATTAGGTGCATCAGGTATTGATTCGGCATTTGCGTTTAGTGGTGCTACGATAGCAACTATAGTTGCGATCATTAGCAATGATGTTATCTTTGTTATCATTGAATCAATGTATTTTGTAATTTATTTAGCAATAACAATCATAGATTACGGAAAAACAATATCTCTCTATTGACTATATAGAAATAAGTCAACACTTTAATCACAAAATTAGAAAAACGAATCTATCAATTGTTGCAGTTTTTGTTAAAATGGTTTGTTTACTTCTCTAGTAAACACATAGCTAGCCAAGCCAACCATCGCTAGCACAAATACAGCAATAACTCCTATGCTTAGTAATGCAGAGATTCCTCCTTCTGAAACTCCAGTCATCATTTCTCTAACCAATAAAACAGTATAAGTTACAGGATTGAGTTTTGCAATAGTTGCCAGCCAATCAGGGAGTAATTCTAGTGGGAAAAGCGCTGGACTCAACATAAACAAAGGCATTCCAAGAAAGTTGATCACGCCCCAAAAAGTCTCTTGAGATTTTGCAGTGGCAGCTACTACAACAGAGATTCCAGAAAATCCCAGAGAAAATAAGATTACAATTGCCATAATTGGCGCAATCATAAACGGGTTTGGAAAAGTTACGCCAATTGCCAAAGCAATTCCCACAATCAAGCTAGCTTGCAATGCAGAAATTAAAGAAATTGCAGACATTTTTCCTAGTGCAATAGATGAGCGTGAAATCGGAGATGTCAATGCTTTATTCATAAATCCATATCTTCTGTCCCAGAGAGTATTGACTCCACCAAAAATGCTAGTAAAAATCGCAGTTAGTATAATCACACCGGGAGTCATAAATTCAATGTATTGCCCCTCAAAACCAACTGATTGAATTAATGGCTTAGTTCCTGAAAAGGTATTTCCAATTACAATTATCCAAATTGCAGGTTGAATTAATCGAATTAAAACCCCACTACGGGATTTTTTGTATCGTTTTAGTTCTCTCCAAAAAATAGTATAGGTATCATACATTAAGGAATTCATGCACGTAACCTCTTCATTTTTGCATGTTCTTGTTTTCGATTAAATCCAGTATCGTCATCTCTTATTTCACGACCTGTGTAAGAAATGAAGACATCGTCCAGAGTAGGTTGAGTTAATGATATAGAAATAATTTTAATTTGAAGCTCAGAAGAAATTTGAAAAATTTTAGGAATTACTTCTGTTCCCTTGGATGCAAAAATAGTTAATTTGTTATCATCTTCGTTGATCTTTTTTATCAAATCAATCTGGCGTAATTGAGACAAAAAGTCATCAGAATTTCCATTTTCAAATGTCAATGATATAACTTCATTGCCCATGGCATTTTTCATATTCTCAGGTGAATCAATTACCTGAATTTTTCCATGATCAATAATTCCAATTCTATCACATAGTTGGTCTGCTTCTTCCATGTAGTGGGTCGTAAGAAAGATAGTCATTTCAAATTCTTTGTGTATTTTTTTGATATATTCCCAAATTTTTCTACGTGTTTGAATGTCCAATCCAACTGTAGGTTCATCTAAAAATAAGACTTTAGGACGATGTAACAGTCCACCAGCAATGTCTAATCGTTTTCTCATTCCACCAGAATATGTAACCACAGAATCATTTTGCTTATCAGATAATTCAATTAGTTCCAAGACTTCATCAATTCTTTTATCGATTTGATCTTTTGGAATATGATTGAGTCTTGCTTGTAAAAGTAAATTTTCTCTTCCTGTAAGATATTCATCTACTGTGGATTCTTGTTGCACATATCCGATGCTTTGACGGACTTGTTTTGCTTGTGTCATCACATCAAAACCGGAAACCAAAGCTTGCCCAGAAGTTGGCTTTAGCAGTGTTGTAAGGATCATTATAGTAGTACTTTTACCTGCACCATTTGGCCCAAGAAATCCAAAGATCTCACCAGATTCAACAGTAAATGAAATATCATTTACTGCATTTACGGTACCAAAAGATTTTGAGAGAGATCTAGTCTCTACGGAATACAACACTTTGATCGCTTATCTCAATTATAAATTGCTAAGCGTTCAGAAGATAATTGTTTCATAAAAAATTTAAAGGCCTTTTGAAGTAATTATAACATGAAAGGACTCTGCCAAAAGTGTCACTCATCAAATGTAGAGATAACAATTGAAAAAGGAACCCCTATTTGTCTAAAATGTGGCAAAAAGACATAGCATAGATTGTGATTTTGAAAAAAACTATTCCAGTTTTTTGTATTCTTCTTTTGTCATTTTAAGAATGACTTTTTCGCCTACGCCCCAAATTTCTGATTTGGATATAATTTTGGAATGTACCAAACCACTGCTGATTTCAACAGATTCGAGTTCGTTGGTATCAGGATTTCTATGGAGTTTTTTTACTTTGCCTATCTTGTGACTGTCAATGTCAACTACTGGAATTCCTGTTCTGACTGGAGGTCTGCTAAGTAACAAAGTTTCCTCAGTGAATTTGTCAATGTAATCATTAGAAAGGAAATAGTCCTTGTTGAATCCCTGATGAATTGTAACTCCTGAAACGGTTAGAGTATGTTGGTTAATGTGTATGTGTTTGACTTTGCCATACTCTATGCCTTCTCTATCTATGACTTTTTTTCCAACAAAGTCATCAGCTGTGACCATATTTTCAGGCATATCTTCTAGTTTAACTGACATGTATCACATTATTCAGATTTGCTTATCATACCAAATATCAGAAATTTCTAGCAATGAGGTTAAATTACTTGACAGAAATATCGGCTCATGGTAATTGAAGAGAACATATTTCGTGCAATTTTAAGTACAAAGGGCAGAAAGACAGGAATGCAGCATTCAGTGATGCTTCGTGCTGTAAAATATAATGAAAAAATTTATTTTTCAAGACACAGACCAGATGGAGACTGGTTCAAAAATGCCATGGCAAATCCAGATGTAATCATAGAATATAACAATTCAACATACGCAGGTAAAGCAAATTTAGTTGAAGATGAAAAACTAGAGCAAAAAATTTCTCAATTAAAATATCCAGGGGAAAAAAGAGCTGACGAAAAAAGAGTTGCAATAGAAATTACACTATATGAACAATAGTAGTTAGACCTCTTCGTTCAAATTCGATATCATTTTCCATTTCACTAATGGTAACAGTAAATGAGATCACATCACGTTGTTTTGCATTTTCTGCATGAAGTTTAAGGTGAATATCCATCAAATCAAATTCCTGGATAGGCAAGTAATTTTCATCAAAGAATGCTCCACATGTTGATTCAATTCTAAATCTATTATCTTTGAAATGAAAACCCAGTTTTGTTTTTCTACCTTGTCTGCCACTAGACTTTACATTAACATCGATAATTCCGGCTTTTGTCATAGTATAGCTTGATTTTCCATTTACAAAGACACCAATTTCAAGTGGCTTTCCTGCTGTGGATTCGGCCATCTTTTGAATTCCGTCATTCATTACAACATCAACAGCTTTTATTGTCTGAGCAACTTTTGCAATCCATTCGTTTGTTCTTTCTATAGTTGCTCTAATTCCAGTGCGTCGTTTTTTGTCTTCATCTTCTGGAAGTTTATAGTAATCAACCCATGCATCATAATCATGAGAAATATCTTTGATAAAATCAATGCATGTTACTTTGTAGTCATTTACGTTATCTGTTCTTTCTGAGTTATCATCTGTTCGTACACCATCATAATCCATTGGTAGTGCCAATAATGATAATTATTTTTACGTCTAAAAAACCAATCCTGTCATAAGATTAATGATTATAATGGGATTTCATACCACAAATATCATGATATTCTCAGAATTAGTTTTGGATCTTCAACAACAATTGAAAACGAATCTAGCACAGATTCGCTTCATGTTAAAGAAAAATCCAGCCATGGCATATGCTAGAATCGTCGAGATCGGTAAGGAAGTAGGCAAAAAATACAATATCAAACTAGTGGTAAATTTTCCAAAAGTGGGGAGAATAGAAGAATTTGACATGTATGGTAAACGAGATCTTAGCTTAATTATAGATTATGAAAGAAAGAGATTTCCAATTAATAGAGAGTTGATCAAAGAGAAGGCAAAAGAAATTTTGGGCGACATACAAGTTCAAGATGCCTATATGTATGAAAATAAAGAAGGAGTAAGAGTATATTCAGATAATTGGAAAATAGACATTCTCCCCCATTCAGTCCACATTTGGACTGAGTTTGATGAAAAGGTTACAAAGTTTTGTGATTGGCTAATGGAAAATGCATATGAGATGAAAAGTAAAACAGGGTAATATTAGCAGAGAATTTAAAGAGATTCTAATTTTTCAAGCAGACCATGAGCTTCATAGTTGTCAGGTTCTAGTTTTATGATTTTTTTACAACAATCTATTGCTTCATCTTTTTGTTGTAATGAAAGATGAGCATTTGTTTTTAGTGTCAGAGTTTCAATGTCATCATGTTTTATCTCCAAAACCTTTTCAAAGTATGCAATTGCTTTTTTTGCATCTTCTAAAATAAAATAAATGCTTCCCATCATAAACATGTAATCAGGATCATTAGAAAATTTTTCCGCCAAACTTTTTCCAAATTCAAGTGCTTCAACATAATCTCCATCTTTGACTAATTTCTTGAGATGTCGTTTTGGATAACTAAAGAGACCAACCATTTTATCATCTGATTTTTCATCAAACTTTAATAATTTGAATGTAGGACATGAAAAATAGTGTTGTTTTTAACCAAACCAAGAGTCTGGCTCAGAACCTTCTGAATCTTGAGCAGGCTGTTGAATTTTCATTATTCCCTCTTTGATTAAGAACTGAATTCCTTGGACAAAAGAGTTATCATCAATTGAACCATCGGCCCACCATCCAGCGTTATTTTTAATCCAAGATGGAATTTGATTACTTCCTGATCCTGAACCTTGAGCAGTTTGTGGAATTTTCATTATTCCCTCTTTGATTAAGAACTGAATTCCTTGGACAAAAGAGTTATCATCAATTGAACCATCGGCCCACCATCCAGCGTTATTTTTAATCCAAGATGGAATGTTTTGTGGAGTATCCGGACTATCAGTCTTGGCTGAAATAGGAAGATCAATTACAAGGTAATCTAAAGGGGTAGATGGAACAATTCCTTGTGGAGCTAATCCATATACATAAACCACAAAATGAGCAGTTCCTAGAGGTTGTTGAACTATCATGTCAATAGTAGATAGTCCGGATGGAGAATACACATAATCATAACCTTGGTCTTTTGCAATAGAACGTAATGGTGGAAGTGTAAATTTATCGTCAACAATTAGAAGATCATACTGAACTTGATTCAAGAATTCGGTATCATGATATTTGCTAAGAAAATTAAATTGCCATTTCATTGGACATCCTTGTACAGGGTATTCTGGACTATAGTAAGCATGAATTTGATAAGAAAAATTTTTGGTTGGTTTCTTAATTGAATTAGTAAGCGAATCAGTTTTCGGACAGTTTTTTAATTCTGGGTTATCAACATCAGAAATGATATTTGTAAACGGACTTTGTTTCACGTTTTCTTTATACTCTAATAATTCAAATTTATATTCTGTTGGTGGAATTCCAGTTGAGACATGTGTATATGTTTGAGCTTTTATTGGGAATGGGAAACCATCAACTACCCAAACTTTACTTGTAGCACCACCTGTCTTCCAGGATATCAAAACAGTATCATAAGTTCCAGCTTTAACAGTAACTTTTTCAATAGCTGTTGGGATTATTTGTTCGCCACCTATGTTTCCAATTTTACCCCATGATTTAGCAGAGAATTTTTTCGGTCCCTTGTCACCTCCTTCATAATACCCATTTGCAAAAGCAGATAACCACACAATAGAGGATTTGAATGCACCTCGGTAAACAGATAGATCAGTACTGCCACCAGATGGTTCTGGTGCTAGTTTTCCTAAATCCATTTCGCCCTTAATCACTTTGTTGCCGTCATAAACAACGACTTCTGTAAGCCATTTTTCCTCAGTTCCAGATTTTGTGTCACCTTTAATCCAAATATCCATTTCAAATGGAGTGCATTCTTTGTAATCTACATGACACATGGAATATGAAAAAAAATCGCCTTGTTTGAGACCTATACCAGCATACCATATTGGATCACCTGGAAGAGAAACACCACCTGCTTGAATCTGTGCTGCTGCATATGGTAAGGGAATAGTTCCAAAAATCAAGATTGCAATTACAGGTAAAGCTAAAAATGATGTCTTCAATTCAAAAAAATTGTACGTTACAGATAGTTAAACGTTATTCATATAAGCAAATATAGAGGAAAATTTAAGAAATTTTAGAATGTGTGAGTGCTCAAAAGTTCACTTGTACGAAGTAGAGTTTAAGCTTGATGGAATGACAGTAGTTCCAACTCATAAAAATTGCGGATTTGCATTAGATGAAAAACAGTCCGACAAGTTCCAAAAAGAATTGGTAAAATCATGGGGCTTTGAGGAAGAAGAATAATTTAAAAAGAAAAAATAAAATTAAAACAACTATGATTTACAGTTGTTTGACTGCTTCTTTACAAACGTCAGTTTTACATTTGCAATCTGCGCTGCATATACAATGACCTTGCATATCACAATCACATGAATAAGTTGGATCGCCGCTATCTGCTTCGCATCCACATGCTTGATCTGTCATAGATACACAATAATTCCACTTATTTTAAAATGTTAGTACAAGGCTTTAGAAAATCACGCACTAGAAATGAGGCCAAGAATGGTATTGCATGATTTTTGAATGATTTTTGCTTGGTGCTCAAGCAGATTAGAGTCAGCCTCAATATCAAAGGCGACCTTTAGGATGTGAATAAGATCTGGCTGGCGGTCAATATTGTCTTTAATCTTTACAAAGTTTTCTTTGTTTATGTATCCCAAGTAAAAATAGCAATCAGATAACATTGAATTTTTTACAAACAAATCGTGTTTCTGTTGGATGATTTTTGAGTGGTTGTTATTTTCAACCAGGTCAGAAAAACCAATTGTTGATTTTAGCTTTCTTTCCAATAGAGACTGGGTTGCCCTTTCAATTCCAACTGTTTGTGTCACTATTGAGATTTGTTCGTTGATTTGATTTTTCTCAAATTTACGCATCATATCTAACATATGTGTGGGATTTGGCCTATACAGATTTAGTGAGTAGATAGCATCGGCTAAAAAATAAGACGCACATATTTGCCAACAGGATGAAAAAACATTTGAAGTTTTGATTCCTTCTTTAGTTTTTTCACAGCAAAAAAGAGAGTCAAACAGGCAATTTTTTGCATAGTCTTTGTAAAGTGTTAAACGTTTTTCCTTAATTTTTGATAGAAACATTCGAAGTTCCCAAGATTCATCATGAATTATCTGCATTCCGTCATATTTTACAAGAATATCAGATTTTGTTTCTTTTAATGAGCCATGATGAATTTTTATAAAATTGTCATCATAAAAGATGATTTTGTCTGGCTCGGATTTATTATCAAATATTGTTATGTCATATTCACATGAGTCAAAAAAAGAATTAGTTGTTCTACATCCTCCTAAACCAATAGGAAAATTTGTCAGGGATTGTTCTTCAGCTAGTTTTTTCAAATCCATGAAATTATTCATTTTAAATTTTGTATAAAGCAACAAACTTACTAATTTTTACCAATGGATTCATTATCAAAACATTTCCTTTAAATTGAGATGGAGTTTGTTTTTGAACAAGCTCCTGTGGTGTAGTCCGGCTAAGCATACTGCCCTCTCAAGGCAGTGATCTCGGGTTCAAATCCCGACGGGAGCACCAACATTTGAATATAGATAGATCTCAAGAAATGTCACGACTGTTCCTAAATCTGAAAAAAAGATTGGAAAATTAAATGAGCTTTAAACTGTCAGGGAATC
>CAYYXT010000024.1:0-9429 GCA_964475825.1 uncultured Nitrosopumilaceae archaeon
GCAGTTTCTGCAAAAACAAGACTAAGCATAATGCCAAGATACTAGACAGGATTATCTTACTAGAACAAAAAAACTACAACCTAAATTAAGAAAACTATATCCCACTTCCTCTAGGTGAATTTCAATTATGCCGGATTTGTCATTTTGACTTGTAGTTTTTGAAGTGTTTGAATTTTTATCTTCTCAATTTTATTCTATAAAATACAAGTAGGGAACAACGAGAAATTGCTAGTGTTATTGCAGGCAACGGAAATTCTGGCACTATCATAGTTCTTGTTATCTCTATAACACTTCTGTCTTGTGGAAAATTGATTTCCAATGTTCTTGTTTCCGTGTTAGTTTGGGTTTCTACAATCTTGTTTTTTGTTTGCATCGTCAACAGGCTCACCGTTTACCCCAAATCTTGTATCTTTATCATCTTGAATTGAATCCATTATTTTTCTTGCGGCTTGCGATCTTGTCAATTAACCAAAACTTGATTGAGCTACTTTACAAACAAATATCTTTTAGAAAAACTGAGGAGAATTTATCACATTGACTATTCCTAGAGTTAGCTCTGCGCTAAAAGCAGTTGATTTGAAGCAAGTGCCACCACCTCTAATCATTGGAGAGAGAATCAACACACAAGGTTCCAGAAAAGCAAAACAGCTTGTACTCAATGATGATTATGATGGATTAGTTAATTTAGCAAGAATTCAGGTGGAAGATGGTGCACACTGTCTTGATGTTTGTGTTGCCACTACTGAACGAGCTGATGAACGTCAATTCATGCTAAATCTTGTTAAAAAATTAAGCTTGGAAATTGATGCCCCGCTTGTAATTGATTCTACAGATCCAGATGTGATAGAAGCTACTGTAGAACAAATTCCTGGAAGACCAATAATTAATTCAATTAACCTGGAGGGGGATGGAAGCAGATTTGAAAAACTTGCACCAATAATGGCAAAGTACGGTTTACCTGCAATTGCATTATGTATTGGGCCAAAAGGTATGGCAAAAACTCCTCAAGAGAAAGTTGAAACTGCAGAATTACTTTATGAAACAGGAAAAAAATATGGATTAAAAATTGAACAATTTATTTTTGATGTTCTGACATTTACACTTGCTACTGGAGAAGATGAGTTCTTAGATGCAGGAAAAAATACTCTGGAAGGTATCAAACTTGTCAAAGAAAAATTTCCAAACTCATTTACTACTTTGGGATTAAGCAATATTAGTTTTGGATTAGTTCCGTATGCAAGGAAAGTTATCAACTCTGCATTTTTGTATCATGCAGTAAAATCTGGACTGGATACAGTTATTGTAAATTCAAAAGAAATAATTCCTTATGGGGAAATTGATGAAAAAGAAAAAAAACTAGCTGAAGATCTAATCTTTAATACTCATCCAAATGCGTTATCTGAATTAATTATTTATTTTGAAAAGACAGGTACACAAGGTAATACCACTTCAAAAAAAATGGATGTGGATCCAACATGGCCTCCTGGAAAACGTGCGAACTTTAGAATTGTAAATAGACTAAAAGATGGAATTCAAAACGATGTTGTTTCTGCTATTGCAGAAAAAATAGGTAAAAATGAAATTATTGAAGATCACAACGGTATTCTTTCTCTAAATGCCTCTACTGCAATTACTCATGATGGGGCACTTAGAACGCTAAATGAGGATTTACTTCCTGCAATGAAGGAAGTTGGTGATAAATTTGGCTCAGGAGAATTAATCCTGCCATTTGTTCTTAAATCTGCTGAATGTATGAAGGCAGCCGTAGGAGAATTAGAAAAATATCTGATTAAAGAAGAAGGCACGTCTAAAGGAAAGCTTGTACTTGGAACCGTTTATGGCGATGTTCATGATATTGGAAAGAATTTGGTAAAAACTATCTTTCAAAATAATGGTTATACTGTTTATGATTTGGGAAAGCAAGTACCTTTACAAAAATTCTTAGAAAAAATAGATGAAGTAAAACCGGATGCTCTGGGATTATCTGCACTTTTGGTATCAACATCAAAGCAGATGCAGTATTTTGTTGAGCATGCAAGAAAAAACAACATGAGTATTCCGATTTTATGTGGTGGTGCTGCCATCAATAGTAATTATATCAACAGAATTGCAAAAGAAGGTGGTATCTACGAATCTGGAATGTTTTATTGTAATACGATGTTTGAAGGTTTGAAAACCATGGATACACTGGTTTCAAATAAAAAACCTGAATTTTTAGCACAATGGAAAGAGAAACTTGAAAATTGGAAAGAAAGATCTACGGCTGTCATTGACACTTTGAATCTTCCAAAAAGTGACATCAAACCTGTAGTTCCGCCGACTCCTCCTATAATTGGAGAACCAATTAGATTGAAATCTGAACAAATCAAAATGGGTGAAGTCTGGGAATTGATTGACAAAAAATCACTATTCAAGTTATCTTGGGGTCTACGTGGAAAAGCAGGTGCTGAATCTGAAGCATACCATGAAAGATTACTAAATGAATGGAAAATTCGAATAATCAGAGAAAAATTATTTGAACCAGAAATCGTATATGGTTTTTTCAAATGTCACAATAAAGACGGAAAGCTAAAAGTCGATAACCCAAATGGTGAAAGTGTTGAGTTTGATTTCCCACGCTCTTCCAAATCTAGTCATCTTTGTCTTACTGATTATTTTGGAGAAGATGATATTGTTGCATTTCAAGCAGTTACGGTTGGAAACAAAGCTTCAGATGTTATAGAAGAATGGAATAAAGAAGACAAGTATACTGATGCATACTATTTGCATGGTTTGGCAGTTGAAGTAGCTGAGGCATTAGCAGAATGGATAAACCGTAAAATAAAATCTGAATTAAAACTTGGAAAAAAAGGAGGACTAAGATACAGTTGGGGTTTTCCAAGCTGTCCTGATGTCTTACAACACAATCTAGTTTGGAAGATACTACAACCAGAAAAATCTGGAATGACATTAACCGAATCTGGACAAATTATTCCGGAACAATCAACGGCGGCAATTGTTGTGCATCATCCTGAATCACAGTATTTCGTACTTTAGATCTTCTTCAATGTCTCTTTTGCAAATGTAAAATCATTAGGCGATGTGATTAGTACGTCTCCTGCAATATTGTGAATTTGTTTGATAAAATCAACAGGGTTTTCTTTGTAACCTGACCAATCTAGTTCCAAAAACTTTGCAGAACTCTCATTTTTTTCTGTAGGTAACAAAATACATGGAATAATTCTAAATCCATTTGGTCTTAATTTGTCAGAAATTCTTTGTACTTGTTCTACTGAATGAATCACCTGTGTCATAAAACCCTTAGGTGCAGCAGTAATTTTTTTTTGAATTTTTTCAAAGTTAGGATTACTAGGTAATGATAGGAAAAAATTCATTTTCTTGCCATAACCTAATTCATTTAGTTGCTTAACTACATGACTTGGAATCAAACCTAAATCTGTTGGATTCTCTTTTGACGGATCACCTTTCAGAACGAGAATTCCGTCTAATTCAAGATCTATTGATTCTTGCACTATTTGTTTAATCAAATCCATATCTTTGTCTCTTACGCGCATACTGATTGTAATTTGTAAATTAGGATGGTTTGTCTTTAACAATTTTCCTGCGGTTAACGCTGAAACTCGTTTAGTTCCTAAAACAGAATCTGTTACATGAATGCCGTCACACAGCGTACTGATATCTGAAACTCTTTGTAGAAGTTTTGATAATAATGAACTTATTTCGTCATTTGATACTTTGATACCTTCTGGAATCTTTGGTGGATTTATTTCGTAGATAACAGCCATAAAGAATCTCAAATTTAACTTGGTTAAAACCTTTAAACGCAAACTCAATAAAATAGATAGTTACTATAATCATAGTGGACTTGGAATTACTAAAATCTTTACTTTCAAGTAAAATTGATCCTGTCTTGGAACATTATGGAACAAATAAGCTTGCATCAATACTTGTTGTGATTTATGGTAAGGAGCCAATTATTGTGATGACTGAAAAACCAAAACATCTACAACTTCATGCTGGGGAAATTTCATTTCCAGGTGGAAAATTCGATCCAAATGATTCTGATCTTTTAGAAACTGCATTGCGTGAGACTCGAGAAGAAATAGGTTTGAGAATTTCAAAAAACCAAGTAATAGGACAACTAGAACCGGTTGTAACTCTTAATTCGGGTTTCACCATTTTACCATTTGTTTCCATAGTTGATGAAATTACATCCCTTTCAGCAAATTCTGAAGTGGAAAATATACTTCACATTCCTCTCAAGTCTTTTTTAAAAACAATGGCAGATGATCCGAACCCGACTCACAACAGAATTCAAGAAATGTACACGTTTGAATATCAAAATAAAATTATCTGGGGTGCATCTGCAAGAATTCTAAAACAAATAGTAAATCGCCTAAATTCCTGAGATTCATTTAAAAAGAGCTCTTCGTGCCTGAAAATTATGGCTGCACGCAAGTCATCTCCAAGAAAAATTCGCCTGTTGAAAAAGACAAGACAGACTTCACCCGTACCAGCTTGGATTATTCTAAGGACAAAGAGAACCGTTAGATCAAATCCAAAACGTAGAGCTTGGAGATCAACAGATGTGGAGGTTGGATAGTTGTCTCAAGAATTAGAAAGAGTCTATACTATCAATTTGGGTAAAGTTTTACTTTCCGTAGATACACATCGTGCACCACGAGCTATTAACATGATTAAGGAATTTGCTCGCCATCATATGAAAACAAGAGACATCAGAATTGAAGAAGATCTTGCTCATCAAATTTGGTCAAAAGGAGTTAGAAGTCCTCCAAGAAAAATTAGAGTCAGAATGAGTAAAACTGATGAAGGATATGTTTTAGTTTCTCCATATACTGATGAAAAAGAATCTAAAGATGCACCAGATAAAAAAGTAAAGAAAGACACATCATCTAAAAAAGTAAAGAAAAATGCACCAGCTAAAAAAGTAAAGAAAGACACACCAGCTAAAAAAGTAAAGAAAGATGTACCAGCTAAAGAAGTAAAGAAAGATGTACCAGCTAAAGAAGTAAAGAAAGACACACCAACTACAGAAGTAAAGAAAGATGTACCAGCTAAAGAAGTAAAGAAAGATGTACCAGCTAAAGAAGTAAAGAAAGATGTACCAGCTAAAGAAGTAAAGAAAGACACATCAGCTAAAGAAGTAAATAAAAAATCTAAATAGAAAATTCTATTCTTAATAAAAAATTGTTATAAAATTATTTTATTCTAATTGGTATAGATCCAGTTTATAGTCAATACTACAGTCTGGATGTGACCAATCTAATGTGTCCTCTTGTGGAATCATTCCAAGTGGATCATATTTATCAAATTTTGTCATTCCTTGAATTGAAGATAACATTACTACTTTAGATTCTTTAGAAGATGATGTCAAATCCACTTGAGAACTGCTCTCACTTAGTATTCCCCTAGTTAGATTTGTAATTGAATTGAGAACCCCAACTGGAATATTATTTCCTCCCACGACATAAAGCATTGAGCGTTTTACTGCATTAGGTGGTGCATTTTCATAGAGCATTTTGAGTGAATCTCTTAATGATTCTTCTAGGCTTTGTCCGTCTTTGCTTGTAGTTAGAATATTTGTTTGATTTGGTATTTCTGAAGAACATAGGGAACCAACTACGTGCATTATGGCATTATTTGCAATGTCATAACATGTATTTGGGCTCAAATCCGGGTTACTTTCTAAAAGTGAATCATTATCCAAAACAACAGTGCACTCTGAATTTGCTTTTACTCTTTTTAGTGAAATGCCAGAATTGAAAATTCTGTCTTTTTCATATCTGAATGGCATTATGGCAAATGAAATAAGCCCCTTGTCTGATTCTTTGCAAATTTCTGAAACTACTGGTGATATTGCAGAACCTGTTTTTCCTGCCAGATTTGTCATGAGTACAATTGTAGAATAATTTGAAATCTTTGACTTTATCTGATCTGCAACTTTGTATGCTGAGCCTCTGATTAATTGAACTGATGGATTGATGACTGAATCAGTTGAGACCTTGATTGAGCTGTAGCCTGATTGAAGGTCTTTTTGATCATTACTAATTATTAGACAATCTGAATTTAGGATATCTTTGGCTTGTATTGCTAATTTTGAGCCTGCCCCACCTAAACCGATAACTAAGATCGGTTCTTTTACTTGAAAACTCATTACAAGTGTTATTCTATAATTTGGATAAAAAACCTTCTTACGTTATTTTAATCAAATCTCCGATCTAAAAAATTTAGCTTGCGATCTTTCCTAGAATGCTACGCATAGTTGCATCTACGATTTTGATTATGCGTGTTTGACCGATCTTGATCTCTTCTTTTACAAACACTGGTTTGTATGCAAAATTTCTTCCTTTGATACCTTCGTTTGTTTTCTCATCAAACAAAACTTTGCCCTTCCACCCAATCCATTTTTGATTATTTTCTAATGATATTTTATTTATCAGATCAAAGATGATCTTGCTTCTCTTTTTTACTTCTGATGTCTCTATTTGGTCCCATTCTGCAGCTTCTGTACCTGGTCTTGCACTGTATTTTGAAAGATTCACAATATCTGGACGTATTTCATTTATAAGATCAACTGTTTTCTCAAAATCTCTCTTGGTTTCTGATGGAAAGCCTACTATGACATCTGTTGAAATTGTAAAGTCTGTAAATCGCTTTCTGGCTTTTTTTATAACTTCTTTAACTGTTTTTACAGTATGCCCTCTTTTCATATCGTGTAGGATTTTGTCACTACCGCTTTGTACTGGTATGTGGAGAAATTTGTAGACTTTGTCACTGTCATAAGATTTTATCAATTCTTCTTTTATTCTTGGCATATACATTGGATTCATCATACCAACACGTATCATGAAATCTTGCGGAATTTCCGACACTGCTTTTACTAAAGTTGGTAAATCTGTATTGATATCAAAACCATAACACCCATTATCTGTAGATGTCAACCAAATTTCTTTACACCCTTCACTAATTTCAGTTTCAACTTGTCTGACGATGTCTCCTATTCTGTAACTCTTAAGATCCCCTTTTGATAATTTAGTCTGACAAAAAGTACATTCACTCATACATCCACTAGCTATCTCTACAATTCCTACAACTGGATTCAATCTTACTTTTGGTAATCCTATTTTTGATAGATCTGAATCTTCCAGTGCTACATATCTTATTCCTCTCAATGTGGAATCTATTACCTGCAATGTCTTTCCCAATGAGTTTGGTCCTAACAAACTGGCTTTCTCTGTAATTTTTTCTACCGTGCTCTTCTCAGCTTTTGGAAGACAACCTGCAACAACAAGAGGTTTTGATTTTAATGACTTGATTCTATGCATCATTTTGTTTGCTGTTGAATCTTTGACAGAGCATGTCACAACAATATTCAAATCAGATTCTGAAGAATTTTTGACAAGAGTATGCCCTCCGTTTAAAATTAGTCCCGAAATCATCTCGGAATCTGCAAAACTAGCAGAACATCCGTATGCTTCTACGAAAATCTTTGCCATGATTTATCCAAACAGTGCATCAATTTCTTTATTGTTCATCAAATTCTTTGATGTTACTAATTCTCGAATGGTTTTTCCAGTCTTTAGAGATTCTTTGAATAATTCTGCAGATTTTAGATAGCCAATTTTTGGTGTAAGAAGTGTTACAATTACTGGACTATTTTCTATATTCTTTCGAAGTTTTTCCTTGTTTGCAGTTAACCCATCTATTAGATTTGCAGAAAATATTGGCAAGAAATTTTTCAGCATATCTGTAGATTCTAGCATGCACTTTAGCATGCCTGGCATCATTACATTTAGCTCAAACTGTCCACTTTGAGCTGCATAAGATACTGCCGTGTCATTTCCAATTATATTAAAACAAATCATGTTCATGCATTCTGCTAATGATGGATTTACTTTGCCTGGCATGATGGATGAACCTGCATGAACAGCAGGTATTCCCAGTTCTGATAATCCTGCAATCGGGCCTGATGCCATTAATCTAATGTCATTTGCAAGTTTACCAATTTCAAGTGCCAAATTACGTAATGCCCCTGAAAGATTTGCAACTGCAAATTTACTTTGCAATGAATACTGCATGTCTTTTTCTGGCATTAGTGATAATTTTGAAATCTTTGCCAGTTCTGCTATTGCAATTTTTCTATATCCTTTTGGTGTATTTGCACCAGTACCTACTGCGGTTCCACCTAATGCAACATTTTGTAATTCCTTTTGAGATGAAACAATTGCGTTTCGTGCTTTTGTAATGGATGTAGCATAAGCTGCAAATTCACTTCCAAGAGTTACAGGCAGTGCATCCATCAAATGGGTTCTTCCAATTTTTTTAAACGAAGAAAACTCTTTTGCCTTTTTTGTTAATGATTTTATTAATATGTCAATTGCAGGAATTACATCTTTAAGATTTATCAGAATTGCAACATGCATTGCAGTTGGATATGTGTCGTTACTTGACTGTGACATGTTTACATGATCATTTGGATGTAGATACTGGTACTGACCCTTCTTTTTGTGTAATATCTCTAGTGCCACATTTGCAATGACTTCGTTAGAATTCATGTTAAATGCAGTTCCTGCACCAGAGTTGATCATATCTATTACAAATTGGTCAACATGCTTTCCAGACAATATTTTATCACATGCTGCAACTATTGCCTTTCCACGTTTTGCATCTATTGCATTTGTCTTCATATTTGCTATTGCTGCAGATCGTTTAATCATGACAAATGACTTGATCAAATTAGTATGCGCTTTGTTACCTGTTACATGATACTGTTGAATCGCTCTTCCTGTAAATGCCCCATAATATGCGTCAGACGGAATTTTGACTTTTCCCAAAGAATCCTCATCTAGTCTAAATTTCAAATCAATCTTGCCTTTAATTCCCCATTATTCATTCTTTTTCTGGTGTTTTTTTAAATTCACATTCACCACTAATGGGAATTATTATATAGGATTCGCTAGTCACGTTGCATAATGAATAAGCGTATCAGTATGCTCTTTACAATTGCAGCAGTAGCTGTAATGGGGGCAACGCTATTCGGAAGCACATACACACAAACCCAAATTAGTGGACAATCACTTGACGTCTCAAAAATGGATGCCAATGTAATTGAACAAATCCACCAAATGGGCGGTTTACAGCTTGTAATGCCAGAGGCATTCGCAGTAACTGATTGTGGCGCATTAGCAGAAACTGGACGAAACGTCGTCGAGTTTAATCTGACTGGTGAAAGTGTTACACTTCCAATTATGGGAGGAAAGACATACAATGCAATGACCTTTAGTGGACAAGTCCCAGGACCAACACTAAGAGTCACTCAAGGTGATGTCGTAAAAATGACACTGACAATTCCAGCAGATGAAGTTACTGGTCACGGTAACGACATGCATGCATCCCAAATGTCAGCAG
>CAYYXT010000025.1:0-8942 GCA_964475825.1 uncultured Nitrosopumilaceae archaeon
CAAGTCCAATTAAGACTGACAACTATTCATGATCTAGGCGATGCTATGGTAGCAATCGGCCCAGCGATGTCTACAATGAAGGGATTGAAGTCATCTCTAGGAAGATTCATGCCAGAAGCAGACTCGGAATTGAATTCCATGACACAGACACTCAATGGTCTAATGATGGACTCCCTCGCAGGAGACTCATTTAGCATGGAGACTGGCGCTTCAAGTGAGGAAACCGAAAGAATCCTACAAGAAGCATCTGCAGTAGCAGAGCAACAGGTTGGAGACAAATTCCCATCTGTACCAACACCAACTGGACTATCGTCCCAATCCTCTACTTCTACATATTAGAATTTAGGAAAGACGACTGTCACTTTTTATTTTATTTTAAGGAAATACTTGATACATATAATCCAAAATGGAAGCTATACTAATCTTCCATCTCCGTGTGCATCTACTTTCAGATATTGCCAAAGAAGCAATTGCAGGTGGATACAAAAAACCAACTCCTATGGCAGTTATATATTGTGTAATCTGGGATAATCAAAAAATTATCAAGGGAACATTGTAAGACATTACAAAAAAAGTTTGGAGTAAAAATTACTTGTATAACAATTGTAATTATCAATAATGCAATTGATTCAACCAATTATGAATATTCAAAACTATGTGACAAAGACTTTAGCCATGGCTATAGAAAAGCAAATAAAAATAAAAAAAATAGTAAGGATTTCTTCTAAGAATATGCATCTGTACCGTCAATGGTAATATCCCAGTTAACGGTTAACTGATCGCCACTATTCATGCTTACTGCAGATGGGAAGTTTTTCAGTGCAAATGTCGAAGTTGTTCCGGATGTTGTATTGAATAGTCCTGCTTGATTAATTGAGTTTGCTGCTTGACTACCACTGTAAGTAAAGACATTTGTTATTCTTTGAATTGCAGGAGCAGAATCAGCTGTTGCATTTGTGAATGCACCCAAGCTTCCTGTAGCTCTTTGTAATCCATCACCAGTAGTTTCTCCATTCAGTAATAGTTGACTAGTGCTTCCAGCAAGAGCGGTACCGTTACCTAATCCTATTACAGTATATGGACCCGGAGTTGTATCAGTACATCCTGAATTTCCTCCAAATAATACTGCAGCAGTACAGTTTCTTCCGTCATTGACTATGGCGTTATCAGTTTGCATGTATGCACGAATGTTTCCATCTTTGTCGGTCTGTATGATCTCAATATGTCCTGTAATACTTCCTCCATCCATTGTGGAAGCAGGAGTATTATCTTGCAATTTTAATGAGCCATCAGAAAAGTTGATTCCAACCACTCCTACGGCAAATGCTATTGCAACGAACATACCAACACTTGTTGTATTTTTCATTATTTAGGTGTCTGTAAATTTGCTTATAGATATTATGGTAAATTTTCCCCAATTAAAGATCCGAAATGGAACTTATGGGATTTCACTAACGCCTACAGATTCTTGTAATCCCACTGTGAAGCTTTGTGAACCTTTTTGAGCATCCTCAGTACCTGAAATATCTATTTCATCATTCTGATTTACCTGTGCCAAGGCTATAGATACAATACCAATAACAATTACTATGATAATACCAATTATTACTTTCTTATTCATAATCATTATACTTTGAGGCAAGTATTAAAAGAATTATAAAAATTTTTCTACTAGACAATAAAATATATCAAATTAGTGGCTTCCAAATTATTTTTTATACAATGTGCTATTTTTTTACTCGTATTATCACCAATACTCTTTTTGAATGTCTCTGGTGAGGAACCAATCCTAATATCAATTTCATCTGAACTTGACAATGTAGTATTTGATGGAAAATGGACAAATTCCGACGAATGGAAACAATCAAGTTACGATCGTCTTACATTTGATGATGGAACAGAGATCCACTTAAGAACAGCTCATCAGGCTGATTTCATCTATATTCAAATCAATGTAGCCTCTGATATGTTCATTGACAAAGGATTAGATAGTGCAGTAATTTGTTTTGATACTAAAAATGACAAAACAATAATACCACAATCAGATGATTATTGTTTTTTTACAACTCTTGATGGAAAGAAATCATTTTCTTATCAAGGAAATAAAACTCCTGCAATAAACGGATATTTTAGAAAAATTCCAAATGATAAAGATTTTATTGCTATAGGTTCATCATCTGATAAGCATGATAGATACAACAAGACACCACATCCCAGTTACGAATTCAAAATACCATTAAATCTTTTAGGTCGTTCAGACAACTACGGATTTTTCATTTCCGTCTTTGATGCTCATACTAAAAATCACTATTCTTGGCCTTACAAAGTTGATAACCAAAGTATTATCTCAATTCCAAGTCCAAATCAATGGGGAGATATTGTATCTCCTGACAAATCTCTGCCTGAATTTAACTTGTCTTTGCTTCTTGTAATCATATTCCCAATAATCATTAGTATACAATTATTTTCAAAATTCTCATATTTCTCAAATAACCACAATTAGTTACTTTGATATTATTAAGCACAAAAAATATTAAAAATTAATATTCATTTGTTTTAATGATTATTAAAGAGAATTATGTCAGATAATCCAAGATTTCAATCGTTATTTCCATCTTTAGCAATTACATATCGAATAAAAATGAACTTTTAAGGAAAAGATTTGGTAATTATTGATAAAAAAATTATTTTTGGTTTTATTGCTATAGTAGTATCAGTAATTATTTACTATAATTTCATTCAAAATGATGAAGAACAAAAATTCTTTAATTTTAACATCAAAACTAATCAAGTCGATTTAGAAGAGCTACCAATTGATTCCATATTCAAAATAAGCGGAGTTAAAGGAGAATTCATTATAGATGAAAATCTTAAACAGTATACCAGACTTTTTTTTGAACTTGACGATAAAAATCAGTCTATCTATGATGAACTAATTAACAATGATGATAAAACAATCGTGATTTATCCAATTTTTACTGCTTCTGCATACAACGAACCAGGTTTTTATAATTACTATAAAGGTCAATGTGACCACAGCTGTTTAACAGTACCAATAAAACCAATTTTACGTGCAGAAATAGGTGGAAACGGAGCACAAATTCTAAAACTTCTAAATTACAAATTCATCAGTGATGTTGATATTGATAAAAATCCAGATATTCTCAAAAATTTTGATAAAGTAATTTTATTACATAATGAATATGTCACACAAAAGGAATTTGATGCAATAACATCTCATCCTAATGTAATCTATCTATATCCAAATGCTTTACATGCAAAAATTAAAGTAAATTACGATGAAAATACTATCTCTTTAATCAAAGGACATGGATATCCTGATAAACAGATAACAAACGGATTTGATTGGAAATTTGATAACACTCATCCGTATGAATATGATACAGAATGCAAAAATTGGGAATTTTATGAAATTGATAATGGAAAAATGTTAAACTGTTTTCCAGACACGCTTATTTATCGAGATGCATCTTTACTTAAAACCATAAGAGAATTTTGAAAAATAAAAAAATGTGATTTTTCGCTTCTATAAAACCTATTCAAAGTTAGATGATGAAAATTGTGAAAGTCCAGTTGAAGTTGGTACAGATTGGAATTTGTCTCCAACCTGTTGCTCTGCTACTGAAAACAATTCAAAAAAATCTTAATGCCAAATGATCTATTATGCAGATTCAAAAAATTATCCATATGGAACAAAGTCTATTGAAAAAATAAAAAAGATCACATCAAACACAATTAGCCAACTAAAAAATAAATTTAATTCAGATCTTATAGTCATAGGATTAAATACATTTTCACTAACTTTGAATAAAAACATAAGAAATGTTGTAAAAGTGTTACCGCCAATAGATAATGCAATAAAACTAAACAAATTAGAAAAGATTGAAATTCTTACAACACAATCAATTGTAAATAGCAATTTGATTGAAAATTATGCAATATCAAAAAAACTTAACCCTAAAAAATTATTAAAATTAATACATCTCATATAGTCGAATTAATAGAATCAGGAATATTTTTTAGTGATAAATTAAAGTCTAAGAAAATAATTAAAAACCATTAATCAAAACGTTATTAAAAAACAATATAAGATCTGATCATGCTTTCCAGTAGACATTACATTTTCTCATGGAATTACTTTATAAAATATTTCCAGAGTTAACTTTCATTGATCCTGTGAAACTAGTTACAAAAATATCAAAAAAATTTCACCGTGATACATCAAAACAAAATTCTCTTGTAATATTTACATCGGGTGACAAAACTAAATTTGAAAAAACTAAAAAAGATTGAAATAAAACATTCAGTTAAATTATTAAAAATTAATAATTGAAATTATTTAATTATAAAATTCTGTAATCTTCTAAGTAGAATTGTTTCTTTAATCAATTGTTTGAAATTATTTTCTAATGTTCAAATATGATAAAATCTTAAAACTTTTACAAAAAACGAATCTTCCAATTTGGTACTGTATAATCATAGATCTTCCATCACGGAGCTACTTGTTTATGAAAAATTCCTTTCTCCTTATGGGGGATCTAAGAGCAATTTTCTTTGGATATGGTATTTGAGTTTAGTATTACTGAACAGTATTTTGGAAATGTTTTCTCTAGAATTTTCTCAGCTCCATATCCATCAATTTTTGGAGGTGATATGTCCTGAAATTTTTAACCATATCCATCATTTTGATTTTAGGACTGTCATTATTCCCATCTGAAACTAATTATGTAATTGCAGAATCAGTTCCAGAAAATATTTCTCCAAACAATCTACCACAACAGTTCACTGTAAGATTGGATGAAGGAATTGGAATATTCGAAATTAAAAAACCATCAAGCAATGCTCATTACTTTTCAATTTCACTGGATGAAAAAATGTCTGTAATCTCTGATTCACATCAAAATGATATTCTTCTAATCAAATCTGATTCTGATAAACAAGCAATCATGGAAAGAATTTTTGATCGACAACAAAAATATCTAAAAACTAATTCTCAATTCCCATCTGTACCAACACCAACAAAATTAGCATATCATGAACATGATCAAATCTTTATTGAACAATCAGAATTTGAGATTATACAAATTCCTGATCTTATGATTTTTTCAAATCCAGAAAAAATTATGAATGAATACATAAACATTGAACAACTATTTTTCTCTAAAAATAATATTGAAAAATTAGATCAACCGATTGATCTAATTTTTGATCCTAATAATCCAATACTTTTAGTATTGTTGATACCTTTTGCAGGTTTTGTTTTAATTTATTATGAAAATAAACAAACAAAGTTTTATCAAATTAAACAAATTATTACTTTAAGCATTGTCGTTATCCTTACCACTTCAACAATCATTACTCCATTGTCAATTTCAAATTCTTATTGGAATATGGCTTTTGCTGAAGAATCTGATCAAATACAAAATACAAATCAAACAGATCTACTTTCTGAAAATAAAAATTATAATGATCTAAATAACTTTACTAGTATTCAAGATTATCCTACTGAATCATCTAATTACTTTGAAAATATTTCAATTGAATCTTTTACGAACTTGTCATTATCTGACATGCTCTCAACAACACTATATCCTTTCTATCTTGATTCAACTGGTATAGAGTCTACCTTAGAATCTTCACGCATAGATTCAATGTCATTATCTGACATGCTCTCAACAACACTATATCCTTTCTATCTTGATTCAACTGGTATAGAATCTACCTTAGAATCTTCACGCATAGATTCAATGTCACTAGCTGACATCTTGTCATTTAATCTGCTTGAAGCGGGCTCACAGTTCTCGTCTGATCCCTTAATCCTATCTGATACTCTTACAGCATTTCTTACTCGTGGAATATCTAATGATGCTATCTTAGTACTTAATTTTGACAGTGTACAAAATGGAACAAGCCTAGATGATATCTACACAAGCTCAATCAATCCATCGTTAAATCTTGATGGACAAAGCGATTTTGTTCAAATCAGCGAAGATAATACAAATAATCTTGATACTTTAACGATCTCTGCTTGGATACAGCCAGATTTTTCTAGCGGCTCCCCAGAATTTACTGTGTTAAGTAAAGAAAAGGCATTCTCTTTGGCAATAGAAAATCTACCATCAAGTCACAAAGCTAAATTCTCAATTTTTGATGGAATAAAATGGACTGATGTAACATCAAAGACTGAAATTTCTGAGAAATGGACACATGTATCAGCCTCATTTTACAACCAGACACTTGGAATTTCCATTAACGGTGTACCGGAATCCTCTATGGAGGTTGGGAAACTACCTACATTATCACTAAATGGTCAGCTAACCACATCTACTCTGGATTCTATTACTTCAGAAAATGATATTGTGGTTGGTGCATATCTAAATACAAAAGACCAGATAGCACACCCAAAGAACCTGTTCTCTGGAATTATTGATGATATCTTACTCTTCAATACCACTCTCTCCCAGGCACAAATTACCCAACTGTATGAAGAAGGTATTGATTCTCATACTGCAGTAGAATTAGATCTTGAAAAGATACTGCAAGAGATTATCTTAGAAAACCAAGCAGGATTGAACTCAACTTCAAACCAATTCATAAATCCAAGCACAAACTCCTCTATAAGCTCTGAGCAGTCATTAATATCAGACAGTCTAGAAATTATCCTAATTCAAGCACAAATCTCAACTGGCAGTATTGCTAGTCTATCTGAGAGTCTACTAATAAGCGATATATTTAAATATGATGACATAAACCAGGCACAATCTGCCAATTTTACATCAATAATGCCTATTCTAGAGCCCATAAAGGAAACTTACTCTATGACTGAAGATGCCGAAGTTGTACTAGAGTTCTATAGCGAGTCTCAGGCAATGCATAAGGAGCTGGAACTGCTCAATGAGGCCATAAATTCAGCAGATTCAGAAACTGAGGTTGTTTTCAAAGAGCCTTCAAGCCTTGGGATAAACCCGACTTTGGGATTTTTGTCAATCTTGGTTCCCTTCCCAGAAACAGCTGCTGCAGAGGATAAAATTACTACAAAAGCGACAATTAAACAGATCAAAGAGGAGATATCACAATTAAGACAAAACTCTCAAGTCTCAAAAGACGAAATTCAAACTCTCAAAGAAAAGATCAAACTATTATTAATGCAATTCAAAGACGAGAAAAAACAAATTACACAACAAGAAAAGCTAGACAAACTAAACTCAGTAATTACAAAACTAGAAGACATATCTAAGGAAAATAAAACACAAAAAGAAAACTGGAATGGAAACAACGAATCAATCACAACAGAAATCTATGATGCAAAAAATCAAAAAGTTAACCTTGATGTTACTTTTGTAAAAGAGCGAGAAGGAAAATTCCACATCAAAATAGATCCTACAAATTCAAAACCTGGATTGTACAAAATTAAAACAATTCTTAATGTTAACGGACAAAAATATGAAAGTGAAAGTGAATTTGCATGGGGACTTGTATCAGTAAATACTGTAAAAAGTATTTACAAACCAGGCGAGATTGCAGACTTTATTATAGTGGTACTTGATTCAGAAGGACACCCAGTCTGTGATGCTAATCTCTCAATGAGCATAACTGATCCAAACTCTGGCTCTACTTTACTAACTTCAGGAAATGAAATTTCACAAGGCTCTGAATGTGGCCTGTATAATGCATCATATCTTACTAGCATTGAAGGAAAGTATGATATAGCAATTAATGCCCAATCTTTAGGAATTGATACTAGTTTTAACACAACATTTGATGTTTTATCAAATTATGAATTTGACATAATTAGGATTGCTCAAAGCAAGATTGATCCAATAAGTAATCCAAACTCATTTGATGTCAGAATAGATATTGAATCATTTGTAGGTAAGGAATCCATACAGATTCAAGAGACAGTTCCAGTAACATTTGACATTGTTACTAAAGGTAAAATTACACAAATCGGAGATAGAAAAGTGATCACTTGGACTAGATCACTTGAGAACAACAAAACATCAGTAGAGTATACTTATTCAATTCCATTAGTGTTTCCACAACTTTACCCATTAGGTCCAATTCAAATTAAGTATGATGATTCTCATATATTTAATGAAGCAAGATCTTGGTATGTTGCGGCCGATCCTATTGTGTATTATGATCCAGCTGCAGAAGGAGCTACGATTAATTGGACACCATCTGCTGGTACTCATTTTTCTACTCTAGATGATGGAGTAAGAGATCCTACTAATCCATCAACCTTAGGTGATGGCCAGAATATCTCTATAACACCAACAGCATCACCAACATTAGACATCACAAAAATTAGTGCAACAGGAATAACTGAGAACAACATGAACTCTATTACATTACATTATTGGGCAACAACTGGAGTTAAAGCAAACATCACTCCATCAATACTTGATGCTGCTGGAACTTCAGTTGTAACTGGAACCACACTACTTGCAAGCCAAGCTGGAGCTTGGAGAACCGAGGTTTGGAATGCTCCACCCGATGCTCCAGGACAAATACAGGCACAGTTTTCAGCTATACGAACTGGAGGAGCGCCTGGTCTTGCTACTGTATATGCATGGTATTTCTCTGTGAGTTATAATGTAATACAAACTCTATCCCACTCTGTATCCATGACAGACTCTCTTACCATAACCACAATCAAAACAAAGAATCTAACTGAATCACTATCCCTATCTGATACAGTCAGCACTACTGTAACCAAGTCTGTCTCACTAACTGAATCACTATCCCTATCTGATACAGTCAGCACTACTGTAACCAAGTCTGTCTCACTAACTGAATCACTATCCCTATCTGATACAGTCACCACATCTGCAGCAAGATCTGTAACACTAACAGAGACCTTGAATCCATCAGATGTCATCACCACATCTGCAGCAAGATCTGTAACACTCAATGAATCA
>CAYYXT010000026.1:0-8633 GCA_964475825.1 uncultured Nitrosopumilaceae archaeon
AATAGGTTTTAATGTTAATCATTGTTAGTTTATTGTTAGTAAAGAGGTTATTAAGTCACGCTTACATTTATGTCCGGTTCACATACAAATTTGTCAGCATTGTTTACTGATCTGTCAGATAATCGCTTGTGCTAACGTGAAAACAAATCCATTTTCTTTAAAATATGTTAGACTAATTTCACTAGTAAGAAAATATTCGATTCACAGTCACACATATTGAAATTTGGAGAAAATTAATTAAAGCAACTTTAGATAATGTGATTATATTCTAGATGAAGAATATGATTTGAAAGTAATTGGAAAACAGGAATTACCTTTTACATGAAATTTCCATTATGATTGTAAATAGTGTATAACGTAATTTGCATGGGAATATGCTTTATATGCTATTACCTAAATATAGAATCAGATTATGAAAATTCTCATCATTGACGATAATAAAGATATTGCAAAAATGCTCTCCAAGTATATGACGATTAAAGGACACTCGTGTTCTGTTGTCAATGATGGTCGAAGTGGTCTTAACCTTATTGAGAATCAGACATTTGATGTAGTCATACTTGACCTTACCATGTCTGAATTTTCAGGTACTGATGTTATAGATGCATTGTGTGAAAGCGGAAAAATAAAAAATCAAAACATCGTAATATTGACGGCATCTTCATTAAGCTATGAGGACGAATCAACGCTGAAAAGCAAAGGAGTTCATTCATGTTTGAAAAAACCAATCGATCCAGACATTCTCTTGGGTCACATACAACAGTTTGAAAATATAAAAACAATATGAAAGGACTTTCGATGAAAGACACACATATGATTCGTGAAGCCCAACAGATCAAACTGCTGGCAGAAAGTATGGTGAAAATAATTGAATCTGATAATGATAAAACCAAACTCCAACATGATTTAAATCAAAAAATTGAAAGTATTGATCAGCTTATTGACATCACGAGAAATTTTGTGGAAAGAGTTTCCTCAAGAAAAACAATCACTAGTGAATTTTTAATAAAAATTAATCATGAACTTAGGACCCCTTTGGTGCCAATTCTAGCCTATACAGACATGCTTTTGGATTCCAGGCATAATTCAATATCAAATGAGCAAAGAAAACAACTAGAGATTATAAACTCTAGTACAAAAGGACTAGTACAAACAATACAAGATCTTTTTAATAAAAAAAACTTTGATGTTACAACAAATAAACCTGAAATAGGTAAAGACCATAAAATCAATGAACTAGGACAGGAAAGGAAGATCCTAGATAGAATAAACACTGCTTTTTCTGATGAACTGGAAAAAACTAAAAAAGAAAATGTCGAGCTTAAAAAAGACTTGAAAGACAGTGATCACAAAATAAAAGAAAGAGAGCAAGTGAATTGGTTTACCTTAAAGACTGTACAAGACGAGCAAGAAAAGAATTTCCGTTTACAAAAAAAGCATATCTTGACAATAGTAGGGACTACAATTATCATAGCAATAATCACTACGGGATACTCATTATTCGTAGTTGATCTTGTGGGTCAAGAATACAGTTTGACCAATCTAGGTGAGGTAAAATCAAGATATGTCATCCAGAATCTGAGGGGCGATACCATAGACACATGGCTATCATGGAGATTAGTTGACGGTTCTATACTTAATATCAACTTGATTGACGGTGAAAAATATCCCGATAAAGCTGAAATTGTACGAACTGTAATTCTTTCAGAGGAATCAATTGAGATAGACAACTCACTATTGCATAAGGGTCTCAAAGGTACAACATCTACATACTATGTGGGTTGGACAGGTGCACTTGCAAGTGCATCAAAGATACCATCTGAATTTTACATCCCTCAGAAATTCAACATAATAGAGTCATCAAGAGGTGAAGGAGACATTACAATAAAACTAACTTCGCAAAGTAGTGGCGATGGTTATTCAGGATTTACAAAATCAATTGCAGATGATGCGCAGAATCAGATATTAAAATCAGAAATTACAATATATGAAGTAGACAAATTATCAAAAGCACAGTTTGAAACTATACTGAGGCACGAGTTTGGTCACGCATTGGGTCTTGCTCACTCTACAGCTCCTGAAGATCTGATGCATCCTACAATCGAGACTGATTATCCATACATCTCAGATTGTGATATTGATGCTATAACATTTCTCTATGATGACGGAAAGAAAAGCGAAGTAACATGTGAAATCTAATCAAATAGAGAGTTTTTTTAAAATCTTTTCTTTTGGTTTATTGCTTTTCTAATTTCTCTTTGAGACAGAAAAATGTTCTTTGTAAAATCCCACTTTCTCCAAAGCCAAACTCCAAGAGGACCGCTTCCGGAATACTACTTTTGTCCGCGAGAAATGTACAGAATGGTCAAATTTCTTTAGATTTTCATGGATTTAATGTTGTTTGATAGATTAATCAAACAATTTCGGCAATCGCCCATAAAATATAGTCACAAAAAAACGCATATTCTAATTATCTAAATACTTAACCCATGATAGAATAGTCTTTTTCATCAATTACTTTTCTTAGTACAGCAATATGTTCAGGATTTGTTCCACAACAACCGCCAATTATTCGAACTTTTTTATACTGTTTAAGAAAATCACCTAACACTTCTCCCATTTTTTCAGGAGTCATCTTGTATACTGCTTGTCCACCCTGATTTTCAGGCATACCTGCATTAGGAACTACCAATAGATTATGCTCATTTTGTTCATCAAGCCATCTAATACTTGGAGTCATTTCAATTGGACCTGTAGAGCAATTCAAACCAAAAACATCAATTCCCATATCAGATACAGTTGTGTATGCAGCTTGAATGTTTGTTCCAAGTAACATTTTTCCATATTGGTCTAAAGTCGTATTTGCAATAATTGGAATTTTTTTTCCAGTTTTTTTCATCGCATTGTGACATGCTTCAATAGCGAGTTTTACTTCCAAGATATCCTGACTTGTTTCAATTAAAAGAGCATCTACTCCACCAAGAATTAGACCTTCAGCTTGTAATTCAAATGCCTCTTTAATTTCATCGAGAGGTTTTTGTCCCAAGTCAGGATCATTTGAGCTTGGAAGATAACCGGATGGTCCCATTGAACCAATTACATATCGAGGTTTATCAGTACACGCTGAGCAAACTTCAACTGCTAATTGAGCTATTTTTTTGTTGAAATCTACTGTTTGATTACCAAAACCATATTCATCTAGTTTTATTTTGTTTGAACCAAAGGAATTAGTTTCAATACAGTCAGAACCTGCATCCAAATAATTTCGATGAATTTGTTTAATCCATTCTGGATGAGTTAAAACTAAACCATCATTAAAACCGTCTTGATTATTTGGGAAATCTTCAGGTTTTGGATTATATTTTTGAATCTCAGTTCCCATTGCCCCATCAAAAAGCAAGATTCTGTTTTGTAATGCGGTGAGGAAGGGTTCTTTTTGTACCAATTTATTTTTAGAGTGTTTCTATACAGTTTAACTCTTTTGAGAAAAATCATCCATACAATTTAGGTTAATTGGCACTTATGTTGAAATTAGGTAGAGAGAGAAATTTTGTATATTTATGCAAAAAATACAATTAAACAATCTAGTTCGTAGCGCTACTTTTTTTCAGCATGCTGGAATTTCCATTGTCTTTGTGTTCTTGCCCATCATGGCAATGGGGGTAACAGATTCTGTTTTCGAAATTGGTCTAATAATTGCATCATTTAGTTTTGCCGAGATTTTATCTCAAATTTACTTTGGACGACATTCAGATAAAAAAGGAACGAGGCTGAAATTCATTAGAATAGGCTTCATTGGATGTGCTATAGCTTTTGGACTACATTATTTTGCAGATGATGTAGAACTGTTGCTTTTAGCCAGAATTGGTGCTGGAGTTGCAAGTGGAATAATGGTTCCTTCTATGATTGCTTATACCTATGAAGCAAATCATGGAAAAAAACGAGCAGTCACTGTAATTTCATTTCATGCATTAGGATGGTTAGTAGGAACCGCTGCAGCTGGTATTGTAAATGACATCAAACTAACTTTTCTGATTAGCGGAGTTTTCTTTTTGATCGGATTGTTATTTACAATTAAGATGCCAAACACATTACAAAAAAAAGAATTGAAACCTGGAACTACGAAAAATGTAATTATAAAAAACAAATTTCTATTCATATCACTTCTCTTACGACAGATTGGTGCATCATCTGTATGGACAATTTTTCCAATAATGCTAATGGAAAAATTAGGTGCTGAACTTTATCAAATTTCAATTGTATATGTAGCAAACACGTTAGCTGCTTTTGTTTTAATGAATTTGATGGCAAGTAAAATTAAAATTTCAAATGTAACAAAATTCAAGATTGGAATTGGCAGTACCACATTTGTCTTTGTTGGACTAGCTTTGATAAAGGACTGGTGGATGGCAATGCCATTTATGGCACTTGTAGGTGCTACTTGGGCTTTTTTGTATATTGGAGGGAGCTTTCACTTAATGGAAAATAATCCACGTTCAACATCAACGGGAATTTTTAGTTCAACTATCTCAATTGGAGCTGTTGTAGGACCAATAATTGCAGGCGCAATTGCTTTTGCATTTAATTATGTATCTGTGATGTATTTTGCAATTGCAATAATCATTGTTGCATTTATAGTGTCACTAAAAATAAAATCATAGAAGAGACTTAACGCAATCCCCATCTAGACATGACTTTATTTTCAATTCTCTTGAAAATTATTCCATCAATTGCAATACCAACCATCATAATCACCAACATTATTGCAAATACTTGAGAGATGTCATTTAGTTGTCGTCCTACGTTGAGCAAAAATCCCAATCCTAGAAATGAAAATAGCAATTCAGCACCTATCACTCCTCTCCATGCAAAAGCCCAACCTTGTTTGAAACCAGAAATCAAATATGGAAATGCCGCAGGAATTAAGACGTATGTAGCCAGTTGAGTTCCTTTTGCACCCATATTTCTTGCAGCCTCGATATAATGAGGATTGATGTTTTTGACTCCAGTATAGGTAGCAATTGTTACTGCAAACATCGAACCAATTGCAGTAACAAAGATGATTCCACCGTCCGTTAATCCAAACCAAAGTATTGCAAGCGGTACCCAAGCAACAGATGGAATTGATTGCAATCCTAAAACTAATGAACCTATGGTTTGATTTACAATCTCCACTCTGGCCATAAAAATTCCAAGCATCATCCCACCAACTATTGCAATTGTCAATCCGATTATCAATCTCAAAATACTAGTTGCTATTCCAAAGAACAGACTTCCATCAGATGCAGTATATACTAAATCTTCAGCTACATCATAAGGAGAAGGAAAAAGATTATTGGGCCAGATATTTGTCATCGAGACAAGCTGCCAAATAGCTACGAGTGCTACATAAAAGATAATTTGTTTTGCCAGAGTATTTTTTTTCATAAAATGTCACTTAGCCCTTCTTTACCTCAGGTCGCAATTCAGATAAAATTTCTTGTTGAAGCGGAAAAAGATTTTGATCTTCTACAAGTCGTGGTCGTTTGTAGTCAACATTTATTATTTTTTTAATTGTAGAAGGTCTATTACTAAATATGGCAACTTTAGTTCCAAGCACTGTAGCTTCGGTAACATTATGAGTTACAAATAGAATTGTCTTTTTAGTTTTTTCCCAAATCAATTGCATTTCAACTAGCAACAGATCTCTTGTTTGTGCATCAAGTGCTGCAAATGGCTCATCCATTAACAACACATCAGGATCCATGACAAGTGCTCTAGCTATCGCTACTCTTTGCTTCATTCCAGTTGAAAGTTGGTACGTGTATGAATCAGCAAATTTTGTTAATTGCATCATGTCCAAATATCGTGTGGATATCTGTGTTCGTTCTTCTTTTGGAATTCCTGCCATCTTTAAGCCAAATTCTACATTATCTTGTACTTTCAACCATGGAAATAGTGCGCCCTCCTGAAAGACCATGATTCTTTCAGGACCGGTAGTTGTGACTGGTTTTCCATCAAAGAGAATTTCACCTTCATCGGGAGTTTCCAAACCTGCAACAATTCGTAAAAAAGTAGATTTACCACATCCAGATGGTCCCACTAAGCAGACAAACTCACCGTCTTCAATCTGCAGATTTACACCACCCAAAGCCTTGAGACGGTGACTGTCATGTTTGAAATACTTTACAATGTTTTTAGCCTCAAGTTTTGTCATGATTTACTAAAACCTCCTGTAATTGGGAATTTGAATTTATGTCAAAGAAAATTCCGTCCAAACTATAACCATGTCTTCCTAAATAACCAAGGGAATCTGCTCTTTTAGCAAATGTGTGAATAGAACTGACAATAGGATCAGATGTAATTTCTAAATTAGATAATGCTTCATCAACCAAGCCATCAGAGAGGGATTTACCAGTTTCTTTTTTCATGAATTGAATAAAAATCATTCTAGTTTGTTCTGGATTGGAATTTATCCAGTTTATTGTTTGCTGATGTGCTTCAAGCCACTTGTTTATCACTTCAGGATTCTGATTTACATATTCTTCTCTAGCAATTAACAGTACTGATGCAAATCTATGCTCAGGCCAAAGTTCTTCTTCATTAAATAATCTTTTACCATCTAATTGTTGTACCAATATTGTAGCAGTTGGTTCAGGAACCCATGCAGCATCAATATCGCCTTTTGCAAATAATGTGTAAATGTCAGGGTTTGAAATATTCAAGACAATAACAGACCCACCTTTTTCAGCTGGTTTTAATCCGTTCTCAGAAAGATAGCTTCTCAATGAAATATCTTGTGTGTTTCCGATTTGTGGTGCCGCAATTCTTTTTCCTTCAAAATCAGCAACAGAATTAATTTTAGAATTAGGATGAACAATAAAACTAGCGCCACCACTTGCAGCACCAGATAAAATTTTTACATTGTGATGTTCAGATTTTAAAAATCCGTTAATTGCAGGCCCGGGGCCAACATATGCAATATCAATCGAGCCGGCAAAAAGAGATTCTATTACCTGAGGTCCAGCATCAAACAATATTGGTTCAATTACAGTATTGTTTCCAATATGATTTTGAAATGTTCCTTTTTCCATTCCTACAACTGGTACTGCGTGATTTATGTTGGGAAAATATGCTACCCTAATCTTGTTTTCATGCGTAGTTTCATCAGAACTTTCTATAATAACAGCAATAGAGATCAAAGTGACACCTATAATTCCTGCAAAAATTGCTGATCGCGTTTTCATAAAACAGCGTTATATTTTGACGGTTAAATAATCATCGAATTTTAGCTCAAGCTAGTTAGATGAAATTTGGAAGACATTTTTAATTTTCAGCGTATCACAAAAGATAAATTCCAAAATATGACGGGAAAATGTGTTTTATGACTGAAAGAGGAATTCTTGCATTTTCTGGAGGACTAGATACATCAGTCGTAGTAAAATATCTTCAAGAAGAATACAACATGGATGTCATAACAGTAACTGTAGATGTAGGTCAAGGTGATGATCCGAAAAAAATTGAAGCCAAAGCAAAAAAGCTTGGAGTAAAAAAACATTACAACATAGATGCAAGAAAAGAATTTGTTGAAAATTTTATTTTTCCATCAATTAAGGCAAATGCACTTTATCAAAAAAAATATTGTCTAGCAACGGCATTAGCTAGACCATTAATTGCAGAAAAAGTTTTAGAAATTGCAAAAAAAGAAAAAGTAACATCACTAGCTCATGGATGTTCAGGTAAAGGAAATGATCAAGTAAGATTTGATATCACATTACGTTCTGGTTCTGATTTACCAATCATTGCACCAATTCGAGACAAGAATTTAGACAGAGTGACAGAGTTAGAGTTTGCAAAAAAGCATGGAATTGAGATTGATTCGGTAGCGAAAAGATTCAGCATTGATCAAAATTTGTGGGGACGTGCAATTGAAGGTGGAGTTTTAGAAGATCCCTACAACGAGCCTCCTGAAGATGCATTCATTTGGGTAAAAACAAAAAATTTACCAGACAAGCCAACTTACATGGAAATTAAATTTGAAAAAGGAATACCAGTTGCAGTTGATGGAAAAATTCTTGAACCTATAAAATTAATCGAGTATGTAAACAAAAAAGCAGGAGATGCAGGAGTAGGAATTGTTGATCATATTGAAGACAGAGTGGTTGGAATAAAATCTCGTGAAGTTTACGAAACGCCAGGAGCCATATGTCTTATTGAAGCTCATGCTGATTTAGAAAAAATGGTTCACACAAAACATGAAAATAAATTTAAATCAATTATTGATGATGAGTGGGCATATCTTGTATATTCAGGATTATGGCAAGATCCACTAAAACAAGATCTAGATGCATTTATTCAAACATCACAAAAATCAGTATCAGGAACTGTAAAACTAAAGCTCTTCAAAGGAAGCATTCGTGTTGTGGGAAGAAAATCAGAATATTCGCTATATAATCATAAGATCGCCACTTATGGTGCAGAATCAACTTTTGATCAAAGATTGGCAAAAGGATTTGTAGAATTGTGGGGAATTCAAACAACAGAAGCTAATAAATTACAAAAGAAAATGTCAACAAAAACATGAACTGTCAAGAATGTGATGCAACTCTTAACATCCCAGACGATGCCTCTGTTGGAGAGATTATCTCCTGTCC
>CAYYXT010000027.1:0-7300 GCA_964475825.1 uncultured Nitrosopumilaceae archaeon
CTTGTACTATCAGATACTTCTCTTAGAGTTTCTAAAGGATTGAATGTTTGGGTATTCTGGGTTGCCATCAATAAGCCAAAGTGTTTCATAAATTCAGCTTGTGCACGACCATTTTTTTGAATCCAATCTTTGAACATCTCTGAAGGATTAAATTGGTTATAATTACCGCTCATTGGTAACAGTAGGAACTAAATGGTATATAAATGAAACTAACAGGATGAAAGAAACTCTAAAACTATAGATGAAAAGGCATCAGGATCTTGGACATACGGAGTATGACCACAGCCATCCATTCTATAAAATCGGCAATCTTTGATAGAAGATGCAAAACTTTCTGCATGCTGAATTGGGATCACGGGATCTTTGGAACCCCAAATTATCAGAGTAGGACTGTGAATTGTATACAGTTTAGTTGTAATGATTTCTGAATTTTTCAATCCTAAAACGGTAGACATGAATGCCAATTTTGCATTTGGCAATTGCATTCTTTCAATAAATCCCTGAACAATTCTATCATCGACTTCATTACCAGAAGATTCCATCATCTCAAATACATTTTTAGCACTTTGTTCATTTGGATACAAGGCAGCCATTATGTAAGCATCTAATGCTGGAGTAGATTGCTTCATTGCGCCTGAAGGAGACACAAGAATTAATTTTTCTATATTATTTGGATTTGCAGATGCATACTCTGCAGCTATTTGACCACCTAAAGAAGAACCAATTATATTCGGACGTTTGATTCCTAGTGCATCAAAAAATTTTCCAAGAAATGCTGAAAAGAAATCAGGGGTATAGTCCACAATCGGTTTATCACTGTAACCAAATCCAATCAAATCAGGGACTATCACATGATAATATTTTGCAAGATTAGGAATTACATTATTCCATCTTTCAGCAGATGCACCCAATCCATGAATTAGCACCAGAGTGTTTTTGGAGTCTCCAGACTCTAGATATCTAATCTTATTTCCATCCACTTGAATAAAATTTTCTTGCACCATTTTAGCGTCAATGATTTACCTAGTTAAGTTTAGTTACGATTACCGATCAGGTGTTTTTATTACTTTTCTAAATTTTCACGCATGTGATAAGAGAGAATATGTTTTTTAAGATCTGAATAGAAAACAAATTGTGATAAATAAAAAAATCAGCAAAATCTTAGTTCCATTAGATGGTTCAAAAAATTCTATGCGTGCACTTGAAATGGCCATATCCATGGCAAGACAGTTTGGAGCTACAATTATTGGCGCCTACTCGATTAACATACAGCCATATTCAGAGTTTCAAGGAGTGATCTCAGTAAATAAAGAATGGAATAATGAAATAAAAAAAATGATGACCGATGCCAAGGTATTATCAGCACAAAACGGCATAGTCTTCAAAGAAAAACTGATGCGTGGAGACATAGGATATAATCTCATAAAATTGGCTCATGACAAAAAAGAAAACTTTGATCTAATTGTGATGGGCTCACGAGGAAGAAGTGCAGTAAGAGAATTATTCTTGGGTAGTGTTTCAAATTATGTCATTCACTCATCAAAAATTCCAGTACTCATTGTAAAATGATTTTAAGATAGTCCGTGTTTCTGAAAATATTTTTGATGGTAATCTTCAGCTTTATAAAATTCAGGAGCTGGAACAATTTCGGTTACAATATGTTTCTGAAATTTTCCTGATTTTTCTAGTTCTTCTTTGGATTTTTGTGCAATTTTTTTTTGTTCTTCATCATGAAAAAATATTGCAGAGCGGTATTGATTCCCAATATCAGGGCCTTGTCGATTTAGCGATGTAGGATCATGATTACTCCAAAATACTTTGAGTAATTCATCATAAGAGATCTCATTTGGATCATATTCTACTTGGACTGCTTCAGCATGACCAGTTGTATCAGTACAGACTTCTTCATAAGTCGGATTTGTCAATTTGCCTCCAATGTAACCTACTTGTGTTGATTTCACACCTTTAGTTTTACGAAGCAGGTCTTCAACATGCCAAAAACATCCTGCACCGAATGTGGCTTTCATGATTTTAATAATAATTTTATCAGATTAAAACTATTTGATCAGTAGTAATGATAGAGTTCAAAGATTGTTTTTTAACTATTCAATTTCAATGATTTGTTCTTCAATTAGATATTCCAAAGAATTTACAAATTCTTGTTGCGAAATTAGATCATTTGCCCACCAATCAGCATTGTTTCGTATCCAATTTGGGATATTAGATACAGTGTTTTGTTCAGAATACTGTAAATTTGGAATTACAATTATGTGATGCTCTAACATAAAATCCAATCCTGTAATAAATTCAGAGTCAGACATATCACCTGTGGCCCACAATTCAGCATAGGTCTTAATCCAGTCAGGAATATAGGTTGAAAAACCCAATATGTCATAGAGGGATTTTTCAGGAAATTGAGAGTCAAACCAAGACTTGTAGTTGAGTTCATTGTTGTATCGGTCAATGTAATATTGAGGAGAGCGGTCTAAAGAAGGAAAGTTTTGGATATGTGTTGGTGTGTATCCAACAACATCTTGTATCATATAATCAGGAAATTGAGAGTCAAACCAAGACTTGTAGTTGGGTTCATTGTTGTATCGGTCAATGTAATATTGAGGAGAGCGGTCTAAAGAAGGAAAGTCAGATATTCGCATTTTAGGATTTTCAGTAAATAATTCATTTGAATTATCAGCATCAATAAATGCATCATCTTTGGAATTCACAGATGATTTTTGATAGGAAAATGTTTTTTCAAGATTTCCACCGTAGGATACTTTGATTGTATAAGAACCATCATCAGACCATGTAGGTCCACCCACACGAAATGTAGTAGAGAAAGAACCATCAGATTTTGGTAATACATTTGCAATTCCAGCAAGACCAGTTCCTCCAGGAGTAATTATTTGTAGTATTACAGAAGGAATGACAGAATCATAGTTTACAGTACCCGAAATTTTAAGAGTATCACCGTCATGATATATCAATTTATCTGTAGAAAAATTTTGGACAGACCCAAACACCGAAATGAAATTACCAGATACAAGTAAAATTGAAAATAAAATTAGAAATAGTCTAAGCAACGCAAGAATAAAAAATTATGACATATTAAAGAATTTGCCAGATAGTAGGAGTTTTTAATTAACGTTGGTAAAAATTTTAACTACCTTCTTGGCCAAATTTTCAATGTTGGCAGAAGGTTCTGCAGAGATCAAAAGAAGAATTTGTGTAATCGGAAATGGAAAACTTACTAAGACTGCCTTATCGCGTCTTGCTGCAATATAATTAATTGGACCCAAGCTTTCATCATATTCTTTTCGAATGGAAGCTTTTGATACAAATTCGAAAAAAGAGTGCAATCTAGTTTCATCACCCTCATAAGGGATAATCCCTTCTTTAAAACCACCAGCGATTAGCTTTCCATCTTTATCTACAATTCCAGCAAATCTAATTTCGGGTTCTGTGAGAAGTTGGGAACATTTTTCATTATAAAGGGCAGTATTATTTTGAGCAGACAACGGAGTACAGTCAATATATCAAAAATAAAAACTTAGCCAATGATACAGATATTTATCAAATTTGTTGGAATCATCTTTGGAATTAAAATTCCACATTGGTCATCAAGTTAAGAGAATTTCTACTAGTAATTAATAAGTAAAAAAATAGAAACAGATCTCAATGAGATTGCCAGTATTGATGCTCCTAGTAATAATAGGAGTGGTAGTTGGAGTAAGTGGAGTACCTAGTGCATTTGCACATGACCCAGATTTTGAGATAAAAACCACAAAAGACATTCTAAAATTTTGTGAATTTTTTTATGACGAGTATGTTTTCATGGGAGCAGAAACTCTTACCGAGGAACATCAGAGTTATCCAAATCTTAGAGCATGTGTAATTTTGTACAATCATGTAGCTTGGAAGAGTACACATCCAGCAAGAGATATTGTGTTAATTGCAGAGATTGAAAAATATCTTGGCGATGCCAAATACATCAAAGAGAGACATATAAGAAATTCAGATACGATGCCAGGGTGGATAAAAAATGATGCAAAAATGTGGGTGAGAGGAGAAACTACTGATACGTTATTTGCATATGGAATTAGAACAATGCTAGAAGATCATATTCTAAATCCATCTTTGAATAACACAGATAAAAAGTGTAATGAAAATAAACTGTGTATTACAAAATCAGATTTCATGGAATATTCATACTCTAACAGATATGGCCAAGATATTACAGAAATATACACTGTAGATTCAATTAGCGATGATGAAATTTTAATGAAAACAGAAAAAATTTCAAGAGACGGAAAAGAGTTTGCAAATATGAACATTGACAATCATGGAACAATTCCAGAAAATAAGAAATGTTGTGTAATAGACAAATTCATATTTTTAACTCCAATTAATTTTGGAGATATGATCACCATAGATTTGAAAGTGATAGGAGAAACATCATATGAATTCAAGGGTAAAACACGTCAGGTGTGGATTGCACAAAATTCAGAAAAACAAGACACGGTGATTATAGATAAAGAAACAGGACTGCTGTTCTCAGATAGTCATAAAGAAACAGGCATGACAATCAAATGGGAAAAAACAGAATTAACAGATACTAATATTTTTGAGAAAAAATATCTATCAAACGAACTTGTTATACCAAGATGGTTTAAGACAATTACAATGTGGCTAGTAGACGATTTGATTTCAGAATCAGAATACCTAAATGCAATAGAAAATTTATTGGAACGGGGAATTCTTCGTGTCTAATTTAGATCCTGCATTTTAGAACAACATAGTCAATAATTTTTTGTTCAGACGCCTTTTTCATTTTAAGAATAGAAGTGTAGAGTATTTTTTCTACATATTTTGGATATTTTTGTAATATTAATTTTTTTAATTCGTTGCGATTTTCAATATAGTAATTTGCCAATGGATCATAGACATTTTTTCCGATTAATTTTTCATCGTGAATGGTAAAGCCACCAGACGTCACAAGTTCTCTTACATGTTCTAACCCATAATGCTCTGAGGACCAAGTAAATTTCAGAATCCCCAATTTCATAAAAGAAGCGCTTGGAAGAGTTACAGGTAATGCCAAAGTCAGTATTCCGTCTGATTTTAAAATTCGTTTTGATTCTGAAATAAAATCTTTCAGAGGTTTGAAATGTTGTGAAGACTCTAATGCCAACACACGATCTACAGAGTTATCAGAAAATGGTAATTTTGTAGAAGTTGAATTTAGAAATTCGAGATTTCTTTGAGGGCCTGAAAAAGACAATTGATCATAATTGATGTTTATACAAAACAGATTTAGTTTTTCATAATTATTTCTCCAAAAAATTGCAGGGGCAGATAACCCACTTCCAACATCAACGGCATTTTTTGCATTTTCCAGTTCTGCCAATTTACCAAAGTATGAACAGAGGTTTTCTTGGGCAGAGACAGGCTTGGTCGTATTTTCCATCCAATAGCCAAAATTCAGCATCGATCCACCTGTTGCAAGTTGCATTATAGGGGAAAGCGAATTGTAGAGATTTATGACATCTTTCTCATTTTTTCTAATAGTCCAAAAAAAGACATCAAGGGGGTTAATCAAGATCAAAAAGATTTTCAAATGGAGTTGAAATTAGATCTTATTAATTTCTAGGGTAAACCTTCAGCATCATCAACGCAGTGCTTATGAACCCATTTGTCATCTTTATTTTTGGCAATTTCTTTGCCTAACTGTATTTTATCTCCGCACGATATACAAGAGGATGCAAATTTTGCTTTCATAATATTTGATAGCACATCAATAATAAATTAACTGTGTTGCAATAAGTGCTAACTAAAGATTAGCTCTATGTTATGTTTACCAATTGGAGATGTTTTATTAATTTGAACACAATATCTAGAATATGAGTGAGTCAAGTTCAGACGGGTTTTCAGAGATAACGATTGCAAAATGGAGTGATAGATTTTTTGCATGGTTGATTGATTTTTGCATTATTTCAATAATTTCAATATTGATAATTTCTTCAGTTTTTGGAACAATCAACTATGAGTTAAGCGAAAAATGGATTTTAGCAGAAACAACACAATTCATTCCAACTAGCATCATTTTTTTTGCATATTGGACAATTTTAGAATATAAAAAAGGCCAGACAATCGGAAAAAAAATTCTAAATTTGAAAGTAACAGACATGTATGGAAAACCACCTGATTGGAAAGGAGTCATGATCAGTAGTTTTGGTAAAACATTTCTTTTGCCATTGGATGTTGTATTAGGACTAATTTTTACAAATGAAAATCGTCAAAGAATCTTCAATAAAATAGGAGGCACACTTATAATAAAAATAAAAACTCCAGAAGAAAAAGAGAATATCACATATAAAAAAGACTAAAGTTTGTCATATTTTGTTATACAATTGTTTTGTAGAATTAACCAGTAGATCTATTACCAACTTTGAGTCTTTTTATTTTAAGAAATGTCTGATAACATAAAAAAATGGTGGGTTGGGCTTCCTAAAGAACTGCAAAAAGACATAGAATTTGAAGAGTATGAAAACATTCAAAAAAATCCATACCAATAACACAATCAAGTAAATCACAATTCAATTTTCACACACATCATGGCAAAATAATTGATTGATTCGCCAGAGGTCCAGATAATTCTTGAGCATGATTATGAGCCTGCTTTGACATACATGTAGAAACTAGTCTTGATAGTTGTTACACCTTTTTACAAGTATTTTTTTAGTCAATTAAACACCAGTGGAAATGTATGGTAAATTCTTTAACCTATGAAGAAGTGTTTTTTGTATGGACTTTACCAAGTATCTAAACTGCCCGGACTGTAAAAAAAGTGTGCCTTATTGTAAAAAGCATAGAAAGGAAGTAGAAGACATACTAGGGTTTGAAAATATTCAGCAGTATTAAAGATTCAAAATCTAATTCCAGAGAGACTTACAGGATTAGATTAAAACATAAATTACTAATTTCGATTCATTGGGAAGATAATTTGCTCTAGTTGGCTTTGTGTGAAGGTATTTCACTTGAAAAAAATTCAGCATGCTATAAGAAAAAGCAGATTGAAAAATTATTTGTTTTCTCAAACAGAATGTACATGATTTCAATTTAAAATTTTAAGTGTGTAAAAGATAGCCAGAATTTAAAAAATATCTAAATTTAATGATTTATGGGGTATAGTCTTCGCGTTCTTTTTTCTTTTCTTCTTTCATAGTATCACGTTCTTCCTGTTTTTGCTCTTTCATAGTATCACGTTCTTCCTGTTTTTGCTCTTTCATAGTATCACGTTCTT
>CAYYXT010000027.1:7400-7919 GCA_964475825.1 uncultured Nitrosopumilaceae archaeon
CCTTTTTCTCTTCTCTCATTTGCTTACGTTCTTCTTTCTTTTCTTCACGAAGTTGTTTTTTCTCTTCTTTTAATTCGTCAGCGATGGATTTACGAAGTTCTTTGATTTTTTCTATATCAGTATTAGATTTTAAACTAGATTTAATATCAGAAAGAGCAGCAATTTTCTCAGAGGCATCTACACCTAATCCTTTAGCTTCACGAATTGCAATATCCATACTTTTTCTGAATTCTTTAAAGGATTCCTTGTAAATTTCTCTAGTTTCTTTGTACGATTCTTTAATTTCATTAAGATTATCTCTGCATTGTTTTCTTATTCCATCTCGTTGAGATGATTCAGCCGCAATCAAAGAAATGTGACATTCTTTAATTACATTACGTGTCTCTTCTTTTTGTTCTTCAAACAAAGATCTTGATTCTTCAACAAACACAGTAAGTTGTTCATGAATATCTTCAGTTTCATCCTCAGTTTCATCCTCAGTTTCATCCTCAGTTTCATCCTCAGTTTCATCCTCAGTTT
>CAYYXT010000027.1:8019-8408 GCA_964475825.1 uncultured Nitrosopumilaceae archaeon
CATCTTCAGTTGTTGTTGCATTTACTGAAGTTTCTTGTGCAAATGCAAAACTTAGCAGATTAAAAGATAATTCAGAATCATCAGATATAGAATTATCATCAAAAGAAATTGGAAATGAAGATGGATTAATTATTAGCCCAGTAACAAGTACAGAAAATAAGAAAAACACACCAAGATTATTACTCATATTAATAATATTAAAAATAGAGTATCATTTAAGATTTGTGCATAATTACTATCTACTTATGTTAGACTCTAAAAATTATTTTCTTAATGTCGTGCATAGCATTCGCTAGGAGTGATTAAAAATAAAATCATCAAATCAAAATGCATGGCATTCGCTAGGAGTGATTAAAAATAAAATCATCGTACATGTCGTGTATTTGTTT
>CAYYXT010000028.1:0-6902 GCA_964475825.1 uncultured Nitrosopumilaceae archaeon
CTGCCTTGAAAGGGCAGTATGCTTGACCGGTCTACACCACTGGAACCCAACAAAATTGGGTAATTTGTCCATAAAATCTTTTGTAAACCACAAAGATTTTTTATTGGCGAATTGGGAGATGTGATATGAATCTAATAAAACGAATTGATGAAATGATTGAAGAAAGAAGTTTACTAAAACACCCATTCTATCAGATGTGGTCTGATGGAAAATTAACTCTTGATTCTTTAGCTGGTTATTCTAAAGAATACTTTCAACTCGTTAAGGCAGTTCCATCATTTATGACTCCTATTATAGAAAAAGCTCCAAATTCTGTGATTAGTGAATTGATTGATAACCAACAAGAGGAATCTGATCACATAAAATTATGGATTAGATTTGCAGGAGAACTAGGAGTTTCTGAATATGAATTAATTCACTATGAAGGATTAGAAAAGACTAGGAAATCTGTTTCAGAATTATCTGAATTAATGAATACCTATGAAGGCGGAGCATGTGCAATGTATGCTTTTGAAAAAGAAATTCCTAAAATTAGCCAAACAAAACTTGATGGCTTGGCAGAATTCTATGGAATGTCTAATGATGAGGCTACAGAATACTTTAAACTTCATACGGAAGCTGATATTCGTCATGCTGCATCTTGGAGAAATATTCTTGAAAAAACATCAACTGATTCAGATAACTTGATCCGAATTGCAGACAAATCTATTTCTGCACAAAATCTGTTGCTTGATAGTTGTTATGAAGCATATTGTTGAGCTCATAACATTTTATACTGAAGGTAAAATCCATCTGCTTAGGGCCCATAACTCAGCTTGGTAGAGTACCCGGCTCATAACCGGGGAGTCAAGGGATCGAAGCCCTTTGGGCCCATATTATTTCCGTTAGTTTTAAAATGAGCACAGACAAAATTTACTGGCTGCAATGAAGAATCAGAGTTATATCTGAAAGATGATTGAAAGGCATTTGTCTGAGCTGCCAAAAATTACTTATCAATCTGTTTTCTTACTTTTTCTAAAATGTAATCATCAACAAGTTTTTGTTCGTGTAATGCTTGTGTGATTTGCATTACGTTGGTGATAGAATGCAATTTAACTCCTAATTCTTTTAGCGCTTCATCCGCACCCTCCATTCTATTGACAATTACATATGCGTCTTCTATTGTTATGTTTGCTTCTTTCAATGATTTTATTGCATTTACAACCGAACCTCCAGTTGTTGCAACATCGTCTATCATTACAACCTTCATTCCTTCATAAATTTGCCCTTCAACTGATTTGGAAGTTCCATAGTCTTTTGGTTTGCTTCTTACATAGATTAATGGCTTAACTATTTCAATTGCCAATGCTGATGCAATAACCAAACCACCGGTAGGAACTGATGCTAAAGAATCAAAACTATTCAATCCTATACTTTCTGCAATATTGTTTTGCAGATATTTTACCATGGTTCTGAATTGATGAGGATAACTAGGAACTAGTCTCAAATCAACATAGTATGAACTTTTTTTGCCACTAGCAAGTGTAAAATCTCCAAATTTTATTATCCCCTTTTGATGCAAAAAGGTTGCAAACTCTTTTACAAATTCCATATCTAAATTAACTACACTGGATTTATTTTGGTTTGTATTGTGTATTAATCATGCCTGAAATCTGGTTAAATTATGGTATTACTGATGTTGTTCTAGATATTCGGGCAGAGAATTTAGAACAAAAAATTGATTCTGATGGTAAAGTCTTGGAAGATACAGCGATCAATGAAAAACTGAGTAGTATTGATCTAACAAAACCTATGGAACTTGTAGTTTTACATAACTCAAAATCCATTCAAAAAATTATCTCATCATTATTTACAATATGTGAACAAAAATCATTACCATTTCCTAAAATTTTGGCTGAGAAAAAAATAATGAATCTGGTAAAATCTGGCCTACCAGAAGGAAGTTCAATTAATGAATTTGATAATACTGATCTTTCTAATTCTAATCTTGTTTTCATCGGAGAAATGGAATTTGATGGTTTATTTGGGTATGAGACCATTTCTACTAGATTAATCAAAAAATTTGGTCAGGAATCAATGCTTTCTGCATATGCGAAAAGAAAGAGTAATCTTCCTGCACCTGGACAACTGACAGAAAGTTTTGATGAAGCAAGAAAATTTGCTGATAATTTTGAAATTAAGGCAATTGAAATTGTAGCAAATTCTCAAGGTATTGTTGATTTTACAACAGGTCATCCTTCCGAAACCGTTTCATCTACAAAAACTCTGGAATTATTTGCAATCAAAGATATAGGTCACCACAAATCAATGATAATCAGTACTGGAAAAGATTCAAGTAATGATAATCTTGGAAAATCTCTTTCGTCTCTTTGGAATTGTGCTAGTGCAATACAAAATGGTGGCTTATCTATCTTGGTAGCAGAATGCAAGTCTGGTTTGGGTTCTGACGCACTTCAACAATACATTGAGGGTAGATTAAGTCTTGATCAACTTCGAAATCCAACTAAGTACATTCTTGGAATGGAGGATCTATTATTTTTATCAGAAATACAAAAGAATTTTCAAATTGGGTTGGTTTCAATTCTTCCAGAATACTATGTAAAAAAATTAAACATGATTTCCCTGTCTGGAATAAAACCATCTTTGGATTATATTCTGAAAACACAAGGTGCTAGACAAAAAGTTGCAGTTGTAATGGATGGGGCTAGAGTTTTACTAAGGTAAAAAATTAGGTAAAAAATTTGTTGGTATCGGTGCACACAAAACAGCTAATCCTATAACCCCCAAGTATGCAAGTTTCCTATTTTTTGATAATGGAGAAACATCATCCAGTGGCATTGCACTAGGATTTCTTGAACTTAAAACAAGAATCAACATTGCCATTAGCCAATAATTTAACAAAACAAGAATTGCCATACTTCCAATTGTTGCATACTTATGACGTTTAGCACCAAGTAAAGTTCTTGCCATGTGACCACCATCTAGCTGCCAAGCTGGTAATAAATTCAAGAATGTGATTAAAAATCCAATCCAAGCTGCAAATAAAACTGGCGTCATTATTACTTCATGACCTGTTCCACCTTTTCCAAACAATACTAAACTTGCAGTCATTAGTAATGGTTCTCCTTGATTCCATTCCATTAATCTTGAATCTGCAAAAAGTCCTTGTGCGACATCTTCTTGTAATATCGGTGCAGTGTATGCACCATACATTGAAACTATAATTGCAATTATCAGCCCTGCAATTGGTCCTGCTATTGCTACATCAAATAAAATTTCTCGATTAATTGTTAATCCACGTGATTGAATAAATGCGCCAAAAGTTGGAATCCCAATAACTGGTAATCCTGGTATGAAAAATGGCCATGTTGTCTTTAGTTTGTGAGCCTTAGCTGCAATTAGATGACCCAACTCATGAATTCCTAAAATTCCTAAAAGTGAAAGTGTATAGATTCCTGCCATTTCTAGTGGCTCACCAATATCTATAATGGAATTTGTTCCTGTAGTACGATAATAGCCATCAATCATTACAAAGGTGATAACAGTTGCAAACAAAATTCGGGGAGTCCAAGATCCGCTTAACCACTTTTGTTTTTTTGGAGTGAATTTTTGAATGATAATATATTTGCCATCTTCCATTTGTTCAAGCTTACAAACATAGTTCATATTTTCTAATTTTCTTGCCAAATCCTCAAATTTTGATTTGAAATCATGATCATTAATCCTAAACTCCAAAGAGTACATTTCTCTGTTGAATTGACTTACTTCAAACAATGAATTGACTAAGGAAATCACGTCTTCCTGAGTAGGGTTGCTCATTCTGTTTACGGCTATTTCTTTCCATTAAATGGTTTTGTGGTTTAAAATTAAATACTGACAATAAAATATACTAGTAATGCAAGTAATTCTCAGACAATTGGGTGACTGTAACATACGTCGTGTAGAACCAAGCGATCTGATTCCAGTCATGGAAATTAATCTGAAAACACTTCCTGAACACTATTCTGATTATTTCTATGAAAGCCTGCTTGCAGAAATTCCAGAGGCATTCATTGTTGCAGAAATTGAAGGAAAACACGTTGGTTACATAATGTGCAAAACTGAATATGGTTTTTCAAATTTTAAAAAATTGGGATTTGTAAAAAAAGGACACGTGGTATCTATTGCAGTTCTTGACGAATATAGAAAAAAAGGAATTGGCAAAGCACTAGTTGAAGAATCTGTAAATGGTGTTAAAATAAAAAAATGCGACGAGTTCTATCTTGAGGTACGATGTAGTAATAATGATGCCGTGCGATTGTATGAAAAACTAGGTTTTGTTATTAGACAAAAACTCAATGCATATTATCGTGATGGTGAAGATGCATATCTTATGGCAATTGAATTGAACTAGTTCAAACCAATAAATAACTCACAATAAACTTGAGCGCAATGGATAAGCGTAAAGGAATGGGAATTACGATTTTTGTACTGTGCATTACCGCATTCTTTCTTTATGCATATTTGCTAATGCTATCTGAGTGGAGTCCTATTGTATTACAATTATCTATTTTGATGATTGCAGGTGGAATACTTGGTGTAGTAGCTTGGATTGGGTATGTAATGGCAACGACAAAACCTTCATCCGCATCAATTTCATCAGATGATTAATTTATTTTGAAATCTTTACATCTACAACTGTTTGATAGTATCTAGGACCTACAGCTCTGACGATCTTTGATCCTAAAATTTCTGATTTAACTGGAGTTACTTGCAGATAGTGTTCTTCAGAAAGTTTTCCTGCATTTGATTTTTTATCTGCATGAATATGAGAATAATAGTGAATTATTCCACCACTTTTTGTTGCATTAATTGCAGACTTTAAGAATTCATCTGATCTTTCAGGAAGAAGCATTAAAGTTCTATCTGATTTATTTTCTAATTGTTCTTGAATTACTCTCGATGCGTCTCCATTTATTGAGATAATGTTTCCTACAAGCTTGTTTGAGATGATGTTTTTTTCACAAAGTTTTGCTGCAACTGGATTAATATCTATGCTATATACTGTGCATCTCTTCTTTTTTGCAATCATAATTGAAAACATGCCTACTCCTGCAAACATATTGACTATAGTTTCCCCATCTTGAACCAAATTGGCAATTCTTTCTCTTTCAGTAGATAATCTAGGCGAAAAAAATGCATTTTCAACATCCACTGTAAATTTACAGCCAAATTCTTTGTATTCTGTTTCTGTCTTATCCTCTCCTGCTAGGATTTCTAAATTTCTGGTACGAAAATCTCCTTCAACAGCAGAAGCTTGATAAAAAACACTCTTTGCAATTTTTACTTCGTTTAGAAGAGTTTCACCGATGAGTTTCTTCTTTGTTAGTAACGAATCAGGAATTCTAACTATAATTATATCTCCAATCTGATCAAAAGATGAGATAAGTTCTTGGCTTTCTTGTGAAGTAAGTATATTTTCCAATGACCTCTTTAACATTCGAGTCAATTTTTATAATAGAAATTTCCTGAACTTTTTTGCTCTTTATCTAATCTACTTTCTAATTTGTTTACACGTGGTCTCAAACTTCTCTCGTCTCTTCTAAATGACATGTCAAGTGATTTTAGGAATCTGTTCATTGCATCTACTTTTGGCATTGGAGATGTTGCATGTCCCGATAATCCTGACACACCTTCAAAAATTATCATAGAGTCAGATATAAGATCCATTAATTGTATATCGTGATCTATTACAATAGCTGATTTTCCAAATGATCGAACAAATTTTTGTAAGAATTTTGCAATAGTTATTCTGTCTTCTACATCTAAAAATGCAGATGGCTCATCTAGTGCATAAAGATCTACTTTTTGTAAAAGACATGAAGCAACTGAAATTTTTTGTAATTCCCCACCTGATAGATTCTTTACTGATTTATTGTATAGTTTTTTAATTTTCAATGGTTCTAGTATCTGTTCTTCTTCCTGACTTCCTTCAATTGGGCCACCATTTGCCTTGTCTAATAATGCAATAACTTCAGCATCAATATCATTTTGAAGATACTGTGGTTTATATGCAATTTTTATTTTTTTATCAATATCTCCCGAATCTGGTTTTTCTACACCTGCGATCATCTTCATCAGTGTTGTTTTTCCAAGTGCATTTGCACCCATTATCCCTAATACTTCACCTTTTCTTACTCTGCCCGGCTCAACAGTAACTGAGAATGATCCATATTTTTTCTCCAATTTTGGATATGACATAATTTCACTCCCTTCTTGAAATTCATCAGTAGATGAAGAAGATACGTCAAAAGAAAATTTCTTGTCTCTGAATCTAACATTTTCAGTTGGCAGATAACCATCAAGAAACACATTGATTCCAATTTTGGTTGATAATACACTAGACACTATTCCATATGCTGCAGGTTCGCCATAAAGTACTTCGATGTAATCACTAAGAAAATCAAGTAGTGTTAAGTCATGTTCAACAACCATTACACTTTTTCCAATTTTAGCTAAACTTTGAATTACTCTTGCTACACTTTTTCTTTGAAAAACATCATTATATGATGATGGCTCATCAAAAAAGTAAAACTCTGTATCTTTTGATGCAACAGCTGCTATGGCTAATCTTTGAAGCTCTCCTCCACTAAGTTCTTTTAGATTTTGCTCCATCGAATTTTCTAGTCCTAATTCTTTGATTAATTCTCTTGTTATTCCTCGCTCATCATATTTTTCCATCAACTCTTTTCCAGTCCCATCAAATGCTTGTGCAACATGATGTACTTGTTGTGGTTTAATTGATGCACGAAGTTGTTTATTTTTAATTTTTTTACTTGTGGTTTTTTTCGGTTGTTAATAAACCAAATGATTTGCTTTTAAAAATTTAATTTTGCGCCCATAACTCAGCTGGTAGAGTAGCT
>CAYYXT010000029.1:0-6535 GCA_964475825.1 uncultured Nitrosopumilaceae archaeon
GGAAATTAAAATGTTTTTAACTATTGCATCCAAGATAAACTATGGATGAAATACTGATGGAAAAAATTAAGCAAAAAATTCATGAGACTATTTCAAACAAAGAGGAAATACACCAACTTATTCAATTACTTTCAAACGTTGATGATTCTAAATCATTTGCACTTGGAATTATTGTTGGAAGACTCTACAACGCCTTTTATTATCAAACAAAAAGAATTCTAAACCGAAAACCAACTGAATTTGAATTTGCAGAGTTTTTAGAATTTGTTAAAAGTAAGAAATCTGATCTAGAAGATTTATGGTGACATTTTTTGTTCCCAAGGAATAACATTGATTGTTGCTCCTCCAGGTAGTTTTACACAAGCACTTTTGAGGGCTTTTTTTGCTTTTTCTAGATGTGGTGTATTAACATAAAACTCCATAATACATTGTCCAAGCTTTACTCTGGCACCTAAACTAGTAGCTTTTCCCCAAGCTCTTCTCATTCCCTCTGAAATTCTATCTGCACCGGCAGTTGCAACCATTTTATTTTCTCTAAGAAGAACATGAGGATAAATTCTGAGTCTGGAGAAATATCCTGTTTCTCCAGTTGTCTGTTCAAGTGTTTTATTTGCTGCTAATCTGCAAGACTCTATAGCCACATGTCTGATCTGACATTTTTCGTTTGTGAGTAATTGAACACAATAATCATAGCCTGCTCTTTTTCCTCCTTGGAATTTTGCGATTTTTATCTGTGGATTACCTTTGATGAATTCTTTTCTACAAAATGGCTGTCCTCTTCCTACTCTATAATTAGCACCATGCATGATAATCTCAAACCAGAATGCCCATATTTTAACGGTTAGACAACCTACATTCGTATTCTCCAATGCTTATATGGAAAACTATTAACTTTCTCTTCATTATGGAAGAAACTCCTTTAGTGAAAGGTGAATTGGTCTCAGATCAAACCTGTATCTCAGATAAAGAAATGATTCATGAACTTCAACTCAAAGGATATGGTGAACTTGAAAAAGAAAAATTATTCTTAAAGTCGTTTGAATCTCTTTATTTGTTATATACCGATAAATTAATTCTACGCAAGGGCAAAAAGCAAATTAATTTTGATGATTTAATAAGCATCTGTCAAAAAAATGATTCTGAAACTCTTACAAAATTTTTGATCTACAGAGATTTGAAAACTAGGGGATATGTCGTCAAAGATGGATTTGGATTTGGTTCTGATTTTCGAGTGTATGAAAGAGGACAATTTGGTGAAAAAGGAGCAAAATTTCTAATTTTTGGTCTCAATGAAGGTCAACAAGAGAAGATGGGTACTCTCCAGAAAAAAATTGAACAAATTACACAAATGGGAAAAGAACCGGTAATAGCAGTGATTGAAAGGCGTGGAGAAGTAATCTATTATAAAATTAATAGAATGAATTTTTATGAAAACAAAACAGGGTTGGAAGAATTATCTCAACTTTAAACGCTGAATGCCCATTCTGATGAATATTTTAAAAGATTATTTTTTTCTGCATACATAAAATCATAAACTTCCACATACTTTGTCTTATTTTCCCACAGATCTTCGAAATCTTTTATTTTTCTTTGAACTCTTGATTTATCATTCCATGATGTGAATACATCCACTGATTCAAAATCTCTTGTTTGAGTAGAAAGAGATGATGATGTCCCAGTAAACGCAACAGCTTCTCCATTTTCATCTTTGAATATTCCAATTCTTTCTGAGAATAAATTGGAAATCTCCTCAGAATTTGTGATTGCAATTTTTAATTCAATTTGGCCGTTATTTATGAAATCTTGCAGTTTCTGGATTTTATTATCTTTAATTAATTTCCCATCAAAGCGTTTAGTGTATTTTTCTGAAAAAAGTTTTGTTAATATGTTTAGATCTGCTATTTTGAACCTATTACCTGTGATCATTCTTAATTTTGCTTTACCTGTAGTGAAATTATCAAAGCCCATAGATATGCCAGCTAAACCTCGAATTGACAAAAAATCTACACATCTATTATATTCTATACAGTTACTTAGACATGGAAAGAAAAAGTCTCTTACAATGTCGTTTCTATCTGAACGATATTCTTCCTCTAATTTGATTTCTCTTAAACCCAATAATTTTTTAATATGATTTTCTTATTTAAACAAATAATTATTTGATAATCAATGTTGAAGTGCTGGAGTATAGATAAGGATGTTAGATTTGACTATTAACGAAAATTATAATGAAAATTGAGATTTTGGGAATGAAATTCTGATCGACAAACTTGTATCAAATTTGACACCACGTACTTTTCAGCGGAAATCCAATATCCAAGTTTTGTAATCTTTCTCTGAACAATAATTTGTGTTGTACGGCTAATTTTTTGAAAAGATAGTTAAATTGAACTATGTATCGATGCAAATATTAGCATGACATTAATCCTTTATGCAAAATGTAAAGATAGTTTTGTTTTCTTTATTTCCTCTATGGAATACTCTAGATCTTTTTGAGTTATTTTAATTGACTTGACAGATTTTTCTTTATTTTCAACAAATCTCTTAACGCTCAAAAGTGCTGCACGGTTGCAAACTTCTTCAATCTCGGCTCCACTAAACCCTTTTGCCATTTCTACTAGTTTTTTTAGATTAACATCATCTGCAAGTGGTTTCTTTTTGGTGTGAATCTTGAATATCATTTCTATGCCATGTGCATCTGGATTTGGAACTTCGATTATTCTGTCAAATCTGCCCGGTCTAAGAAGTGCAGGATCCACAATATCTAATCTGTTTGTTGCACCAATTATCAAGACGTTATGCAACTCTTCCAATCCATCAATTTCAGTGAGAATTTGTGATACCACACTTTCTGTAACATGTGAGCCTGAATCACCACTGCCTCTTTTTGGTACAAGGGCATCCACCTCATCGAAGAAAATTATACATGGTGCTGCCTGACGGGCCTTTCTGAAAATCTCTCGCACACCTTTTTCTGATTCTCCAACCCACTTTGATAATAACTCGGGACCTTTAATGCTGATAAAATTTGATTCAGTTGTTGTTGCAACGGCTTTTGCAATCAAAGTTTTTCCTGTTCCAGGAGGCCCATAAAGCAATATGCCTTTTGGGGGTTTGATTTGAGCGTATTCAAAGGCATCTTTATATTTTAATGGCCATTCAATTGCCTCACGTAATTCCTCTTTCAATTGGTCATGACCACCTACATCATCCCAGCTAACGTTGGGAGTTTGGACTAGAACCTCTCTGAGAGCCGATGGTTTTACTTCTTTTAGTGCATCGGTAAAATCTTCACTGGTTATCTTGATTTTTTGCAGTATCTCCTTTGAAACTTTTTCTTCTTGAAGATTAATTTCAGGTAAAATTCTTCTAAGAGATCTCATGGCTGCCTCTTTGCAAAGTACTTCCAAGTCTGCACCAACAAACCCATGAGTTGTTTTGGATATTTTTTTGAGATCTACTTTTTTATCCAATGGCATTCCTCGTGTGTGAATGTTTAGAATTTGTAATCTTCCTTCATCATCTGGAATCCCAATTTCGATTTCTCTATCAAATCTACCTGGTCTCCTCAGAGCTGGATCAATTGAATCAGGTCTGTTAGTAGCAGCAATCACTATTACATTACCTCTACTTTTCATGCCATCCATTAATGTCAATAGTTGAGAGACAATTCTTTTTTCCAACTCTCCTGAAACCTCCTCTCTTTTAGGAGCAATAGAATCAATTTCGTCGATGAAAATTATACTAGGTGCATTTTCTTCTGCTTGTTTGAAAATATCTCGTAATCTTTCTTCACTTTCTCCATAATGCTTTGCCATAATCTCTGGACCGCTAAGCGAAGTAAAATGGGAATTTGTTTCGCCTGCAACTGCCTTCGCCAACAAAGTTTTTCCAGTTCCGGGTGGACCGTACAATAAAACGCCTTTGGGCGATTCTATTCCAATTTTTTCAAATAATTCTGGATGTCTCATTGGCAATTCTACCATTTCACGTATCTTTTGAATTTCATTTTTCAATCCCCCCAAATCATCATATGTTATCCTTGGTATGGAAGGATCATCTAATTTTGTAATAGCACCCAACTTGAATATAGTCTCCTCAGTGACAAATACTGGTTTTGAGGGCTTTGTGCTAGTTACAACTAGTTGAATTTTACTTCCCATCTGTGTATTGACAATAACTGTATCACCGGTCGTAAATACATGTCCTTGATAAAGAGAGGACATATACTCGTGTAATCCTTCGGCATGAATTTTTTCAATAGGCGATAATACGATTTGTTCTGCATCAACTCCTTCAATTGCATTAATAGAAAGATTCTCTCCTATACTTGCTCCTATGTTGTATCTAGTCAGACCATCTATGCGAATAACTTCACTGTCATAGTCTTCTGGGAATCCTGACCATAATCTGACATGGCTTTTTTTCTTTGAAGATAGTTCTAGAATTTGTCCCGGCTGCCAATTATTCTCTTCAATTATTTTAGGATCTACAATAGCTACTCCTTTGCCGACATAGGCTTGAGGCATCTCTTCAATTTTTAATTCAATTTCAGACATGTCTTTTCTTGTTTTCCTTTTAGTCTTACAAATAAATCTTTTAACATACTTGATTAGGTCATTGCTAACATATGAGGACAGAAAATTTTAGTCACAAGACAATCACATGTAGATAAGTTAATTCAGTCCTTCCTCATGGATATGCAAATTCATACCACTACGTTACTAATACGTTAATGTCACTTATAGATACTCCATACTGTTGGTTAATTAGGATCAAAGTACCAATAATATCATGAATACCGCTCCATCTTGGAGACAAAAAATCTGCTCAGACTGCAAGCGAGTAAAATGCCATAAAGGATGTAACTGTGACTGTCATTGGGAACCATGACAAATAGTTTTAATTCCATATTTTCACAATATGTTAGCATAATCATCTATCAGACAAATTAAAAATTTCACGTATATTTTCTGTTTTAATTGTCCTATTGTGAATACTTCAACTTTTGAAGTATATCCTCAATGATAGGTTCGATCTTTGCATTAGGCTCTGCAGATATTAATACGAGATAATTATTCACTGGAACTGTAATTATTGCTACGTTCTTTCTTTTTGATACTATGTAATATAGTGGTCCTAGAGTAACATCGAGATCTTTTTTCATGAATAGTTCTAGTGCATGTTCCATGCAGATCTTGTACAGTTCTATCTCTGCGATTGGAACAATTCCTTTTTTATAATCCCCTAAGATAAGATTACCCATGTTGTTTATGACTCCAATAAACCTTATTTCTGGAAAACTCAGAATGTACTTGCTTGCAGATCTCCAATCTTGTGTATTTTCAAATGATAATTTTGACATCACATTGTATAGTCATTGTTTGTATTAAGCTGCGCTGACATTTGTGTTGGCTTTATGAACATGTGTGTTAGTGTTATGGACAAGTTTGTTAGTATCATGAACAAGTTTGTTAGTGTTCTGGACTAATGTATCAGCTAGTCTTTGAAATCGTTGATGCAAATAGTCTGCCTTTCTCAGTCAAACCAACATTAATCTTGTGTATTTTTAAATGATAATTTTGACATCACATTGTATAGTCATTGTTTGTATTAAGCCTTAAACTGACTGATTTAAGAAAATATCGAAAATTGATTAGACATCATTTATTCATATTTATATCGATATACACGATAAACTTGTTCTGAATTTTTTGAATGATGTTGCCAATTACCTGCCAACTCATTTGTTATGTCTGAGAAAAATTCCTGTATGCTTGGATGCAGTCTGTCATGTATTTCCTGGCCCACGAGGATTTGATTCGGTTTTGCCAAATCTTGAATCTTTGATGCCAAATTCATTGTAGGTCCCAACAAGTCAACGTATGCCATTTTTTCATCAGCTCCGTACCTAACTATTACGTTTTTGCCAAAATCAATACCAATCTTTATGCTAATCTCTGAAAGTCCTGCTTTTTCAATTAAGATGGGATTGATTCCTTGATTTACTACCTTTATCATAGATTCTGCACAACCCACCGCGTTATCTACAGTCTGAAATGAACTCGTTTCGTTTTCTACAAAATATCCTATTACTGCATCACCAACAAATTTGAGAACATATCCATTATGTGCATTTATTACATAAGCCATTTCCTGAGAAAATGAGCTTATCAGTATTGATAATTTATCTGATGGTAACTCTACACTCATTTTTGTAGAGCCTACAAGATCCACATACAGAACTGCCATGTTTATTTGCTGAAACACACTCTTTCTTAGAAATTTTCCAGACGAATCGATAGCCCTTGTATATTCATATCCGTTTTCCAAGGCGTTGTTAATTCTATTTTGCACATTTTTTATCAGTGTAGCCGAGTCAACTATTATGTCTGCTTCTTTTCTGCTTAGAAGTACGTCTATTATGTTTGGTTTTTGACTGAAACTTTTTGCTGTTGCATCAGTGAATTCTAATTGTTGTTTTGCTGTTGCATCAGTGAATTCTAATTGTTGTTTTGCTGTTGCATCAGTGAAT
>CAYYXT010000030.1:0-5565 GCA_964475825.1 uncultured Nitrosopumilaceae archaeon
AGATAGTTTAGGCCTTATATACCAGTGAATGGTTTTGGATCATGATTTGTTGAGAAGATTTTTATTGAGGCAGGTCAAAACCTTGATTTTTTATTTATTAAAATGGATTTAATCCTTCTTGATAGATCAACCTTCTTTCCTTATATGTACTAATCCCATTACACAGGACCGGAACTCTATCGTATGTGACTGCCAAATTAAATGGCAAATCATATTAAGGGTAGGATCCATCTATGATATTGTTACACATATGTTAATTAGTGCCGATCGCGGGATTTGATATTTTTTAAGAAGCACCAAACTTGTGACTACTGCATGTCTTTAACCAATTAGAAGAATTTATCTAAAAATCAAATCATTTGATTTATTAAATATATATTCCACATTATTCATAGTATAGAGTGAAATTTTTTACCTTCTGGTAAAGTTTTATAAAGAATAGAATTTTTTTTCTGGTTGCTCATCCACTTTGCATTTTGCTCATCTTCGCTTAACTTTTTATCTATTGCCCTATTTTACTTCAGATTTTTTGAATAAATTCTTTGATTAATTCCCTGCAACCTTGCTTAAGATCAAAAGACATGGTAAAAACATAACTCTTATACAAATACAAAAACAAAATAAAGACATATTTTGTCGTACTTATTTTTAGAACGCTATATAACATTTTTGTTTTAAAAATAGGAACGTGTTGAAATCAATTGGATTCAAGAACTTTTAGATGAAATTCCGAATAGAAAAAAATATTGTTGATCAGGAAGAACAACCTTTGTGAGTGAACAGGAAAGATATTTAACTTTATTTCCAGGCCATCAATCAGTTCCAACTGATCCTACACAATCAAAATTATATCTCTTATTAAAAGTATTAAATATTGAGCCTGATTTCAAAGAAAAGGTTTGGGTACCATTAATACCTTGATATACAATTTTTACTTCTCTGTCAGGTATTTTTTTACAATTTAATATAGAACCAAAAGATGAAACATTATTATATCGATTACTTTCTCTCATTCAAATTATTTGATAAATTTAGTGATATTAAACAATATATTTTAGATTCTAACCATACAATTTATAAAGGAAACATTTCTATACCATGGCTACTAGGATTAACTTGTACTGATAATGTCCAATGGCTTAGAGGTTTTATTTCAATTACTAATCCTAATTTATTTCCAGAATCATATGAATTTTTTAAAGCTAATCAAAAACAAATTGAGATATTAAATCTTGGGACACGGACAGCTCGTAGAATCATTAAAGAACTTCAAAAGAATAGTAGCAATTCCATGAATATTATAATGGAAGTAGTTGAAGTCAGTTGAGGATGGAGCTCAGATAAAAAAACAATTCAGGGTCTTGGAATGAGATTACACCATACAGAAAAAGAACTGCAGCAAGCACTTGAAAAAATTAACAAATTAAACAGTCAATTAGAAGATGGATTTTATTCATCCAGATATGTATTATATAAATCTAATTTATTTTTTATTGGTGTTTAATGTTAATATGAATTTTTAATGTAGCGAATCTGAAGAAAGTGAAGAGGATCAATCCGTGGAATTAGATTAAGATGATACAATTGAAGATAATATTGAACTGCAAAAATCACAATTGGTTCAAAAAGGTAAGTTAGGGTCTACTATTCTGGTAAATACTGATGTATATCTTGATCTTATCCTTAAAAGGTCATGCTCCCAATGTGAGAATCATAATGGTGGAAATGCTAAATACAAAATCAAAGCTACTGGATTATCTCATACAATAACTGTAACATGCTCCATTTGCAAATATGAAGAAAAATTTAGTAATGAATCTGAAGAAATGGATTTTTCTGTGTGTATGGCAGGTGCTGGTTTTGGTAGAACAATTTTAGCTATGATCAGGATCACTCACCAGAGTTCACATACTAAATACTTTGAAAATCAAGAACTTCATTTCAAACATTTGATTCATTCAGCTGAGGTAAGTGCAAGAAATGCTTTACATGCTGCTTGTGAACGATTTAGAGATCAAGGAAAATATATATTGGAAGTTAGTTTTGATTGTTCCTGGAGTCAGAGAAGCACCACAAGCAAGTGGTGAAGTAATATATAATGGTGAATTGGAAGGTATGATTAAAAAATTAATATATAGTTAAACAATTATTTAAATATTAATCTTTTTATTTTTAAAGGTTTTGCTCATAAACCTGTTCTAGGATTTCATGTTGTAGAAAAGCCTAGAATATATACAAATCAAAATGGTAAAAGAATTGTTATAAATGAAGGTAACTACAACATGAGTTCTCGTCAAATGGAGCATGCCATTCTTATAGAAGTTATAGAAAAAATCACACTAGTTCTTGAAGTGTATGATATTGTTCTTGATATCTGTATTGATGGTGACTTAAACAGCAATAAGACATTATTAGGTGGACAGCAGATAGTACATCGAATTGTTGCAGACTTTAAACATAAAGCAAAATTAGTTCGAACAAAGATTGGTATGAATTCTTTTTTGGTTTCATTGTTAATATAAGATTACGATTAACTTTTTTTTCATTTAACTATATAGCAAAAAGTAATAAATGGAAATTATTTGAGCAGCCTATAATGAGTTATTATAATAAATGTGTTTATGCTGCAATTTTACATAGCTCAAAAGATAAGACAAAAGCTCCAACGGATGATGATTTGTTTCATATGCAGACACAGGTGGTGGTTTCACATCTTTGTGGAAATCATGAAAATTGCTGGCCTGATGTTTGTTGGCATGTAGACAATTCTGATTTAGTATTAATGGAGCCAAATTTAATTAATCACAATAGGAAGGAATGTTTAGAATTAGTGAAGTTCCTTGAACATATAATGAAACTACCATCAGGACAAACTCTCATTTCCACTATCAGAACCAGTCAAAATGAAGCTGTTAATCGTATAAAACTCAATTATACAGATAAGAAAACAGATTATCCAAAATCTTTTTCTGCTCGACATGCATTAGCTATATTACATAATAATCATGGTGTAGAATATTTATTGAAGGTTGCTCGTGAAGCAGGTGAGATTGCTGAATTTTCAGAACAGGACATTATCAATATTACTTCTATTCAACAACAAAGAAATCGAAAAAGAAACCAAAATGTGGCTGTTATTGCTGAGCGAAATGAAGCACGTGTTAAAAAAATTATGGATCAGAAAGAAAACCTTAAGGGTTTTGATTTTTCAAAGGTATGTTAATACCTCTTATCATAAATTTTTTTAAAGCAGCAAAATTAAGATACAATTCAATTTTATAGGATTTGGTTCCTTATGGGCACATAGTGCAGGAAGAAATGAAAAATACAAAATTTAGGCCATCTTTTTCTTCCCTTATTTATAATTTTGACTCATTGGTGAAATGTCAAGGATGTCATTCATTTCCAAAACGGTTCCCTAAAAATGGATTTTGTATTGTGTGTGAATTTAATTTCCAACATGGTTATTCTGAACTGATTCCAAATAGTCAATTTCATGATAACACACCACATACAATGGAAATTGAAATCCTTGTTGATGATCTTTGTAGAGAGGTTTTTGGATTTACAAAATATCGTGAATTACAAAAGGAAAGTATAATATCATTTATTACAGGACATGATACACTTACTGTTATCCCAACTGGATGTGGAAAAACTCTTATATATGCAGCTTCTGCATTGCTTTTTAAAGGTTTAACAGTAGTGTTTACACCATTAAAATCTCTTATGGAAGATCAATTAGTAAGCACTATGATCTTTATAATTTTTTATAATTGTAAATTCATTCATTAACATTCACCAAAATAATCATCTACAGATGGAATTGGTAAAGATGGGAATTCCATCTGCTACATTATTTGCATCATCAGATCAGCCACCACATGTCCAAGAAAAAATTTTCATGGAAATAGCTTCAGGATTTACTAGAATTTTACTAACAACACCAGAAAAATTTATTAAAAATATTGGATTTCAAAAAATGTTGGAAAGGTTATCAAAATCACAAGGAATCCAATTTGTTATTGATGAAGCCCATTGCATTGTAGAATATCAATTTTTTAGGTTGGTTTAAATTTTTGTAAATTAAACTTTTAACTTATATTTTAACTTGATTTTTTTTATATAGGAATGATTGGAGCAAGCTTTGGAAATTAAAACATCTCTTTCCAGTATCTCCTATTTTGTTACTAACAGGGACTTGTTCTAAAAATAATGCCAATTACCTTCATAATTTTTTCAACAGTTCCAATTTGATAAAATTTCATAGTTCTAAGGTGTATCGACCAGAATTAATACTTGAAGTTAGGAATAAGCCTCTAAATAAAAATCAAAGAATGACAGACATATATCAGATTCTTGATTCAATTGATATTGGGCGTGCAATTGTGTATAATGCCACATGTAAAGAATGTGATGAAATGATAATCCAATTAGCAAATCATTATGGTGTGGCATTAGTTGGAAAATATCATGGCAAAATGCCTTCCACTGAACAGAAAGAAACATTAAAATTATGGAAAGATGGTAATATTAGATTTATGGTAGCTACTAATGCTTTTGGAATGGGTATAAATGTAGATAATGTCAGGGTGATTATACATACTACTATCCCAATGTCAATGGATCAATATGTACAAGAAATTGGTCGAGCAGCTAGAGATGGAAACAATGCTCATTGTATAATATTCTATTCACGTTCAGATATTCGGTCTTTATTAATAATTGCTGCTTGTGGAAAAGAAATGTAAGTTAATATTTTATAAATGGATTATAAATAAATTAAAACTCATTTAAAATATTTTTTTTAGCAATACAGATTCTTCATTAGATGATTTGGATACTGTTTACCAAGAAGATACTGAAATTAACAGTGAAGATGTAAGTAATTTTAATTTTCAAAACCATTTTAATAAATGTTCTCAGAGAATTTTTGAGATGGCATTTTTCTGTGAAACCAACTATGAATGTCGGCAACAAATGGCTTGCTACCAATATTGCTGGGAAGGTGATCCCAACATTCCTAAATGCAATCACTGTGATAATTGTTTGAGACAGCAGCAAGATAATGTAATTTTGACAGATTTAGAAAATGAGATTTTACTAATGGCAAGTATGGTGCATGAATTGTTGAAAAGGACAAAGGAATTAGGAGGTAAGTTAGAAAAGGTAAAGAAGGAGGATGTTATTGATGTATTTTTTGGTGCAAATAATAAAAATGTTAAAAATAATGATTTGAATAATATTGAGGGGTTTGGTAGTGGGAAAAAATCAAATATTAAAAAGAGATATTGGTTTTTATCTTTTAGAAAAAATGGTTTTAAAAGGCCTTGTTAAACATAAAATAATTGTTAAACATCTTGTTGAAGGTTCTACAGGATTTACACACTCTGAGGAACTAGTAGATGTAATGAGAGACCAAGAAGCAGTGGATTTCATTAGACAAAATAATTGGAAAATATTATTAAGTGGAAATCAAAGAAGAGGATAATTATTTGTAAGTTGATGAAAAATTTTCATTTTATTATTTGTAATTAAGATATAATTTTTTATTTTAATATTAGC
>CAYYXT010000031.1:0-4283 GCA_964475825.1 uncultured Nitrosopumilaceae archaeon
CGCTCTTCGCAGATATTCATTGCACTGTCTCCTTTGTTTGTTGTTTTATCTTCATTAGAAACAGATCTGTTATTTGTAACAGGTCGTTCATTTCAGAATCTACCAGATAATTGTAAGTCATAGTGCACTCTCCATTACTTGTTTTTTTATCTTCATGACAACATGTTTTGTCATTTTTAGCAAGTGTTCAATTTCAAGATCATGGAGATGTTCACGTCCTTGATCATAGGAATTCTTTGCCATATGACCGACTTCCTGCTCCAGACTACAAAGCACCAAGATAGTACCATTCAATATAGTGTCTCCCCCTTTTCCCAAGATAGATCAAATAACGAAGTCATCATATCTACAAGCGTTTCAGAATCAGACCACCATGCAAAAGTTTGTCGTGTTGGATGAGTTGCATTTCTCATAAAGATCAGAACCTCTTTTGCATCATTGATGACAAAGCATTTGTTGTCTGAATCAGATGTGATTGCACGAATTTTTTCCTGATCTAATTCAGAGATAAATTCAGGAGTCTTGCTTAATGGAGAGATAACCATTTGGAGATCAGATGGGGATTTCTCAATCCAATCAAACACATCAGAATGGTAAAAGCGCAATACATCTGGGATGCTTCCATAGATTTTGAAAGATTCTATACTGTTTTCAGTCATTTCTTTGATTTTGTTAGCGATCGGACCCATACCATGTAGTAACTGCATTTTTTCAGATTTTGACTCGTCAGTCTCTACTACAAAGAATGGAACCTGTTTCCACAGTTCTGAAAGAGACTCTTCTTTGCCTGCCAAAGAGTTGACTCTTTGTTGTTCTTGCTTCACTAGGGTTTCAATGGCCTGTTTCATCTCCATTGCAGAATATTTTGTAGGATGGGCTAGTTCAGCAGTTACTAAACCCAGGTTTTGCAGTGAATTTACGAGATGATATGTCTCAGTTCTAGGCAATTGGAGTGCTTTTGCTATCTCGGCAGCTGCCTTCGAGCCATACTTGCCTAAATAGATAAACACCTTGCTTTGGTTAGATGTTAATCCAAAATTAATTAGCTCATTTTTGATTCTCTCAAGAGTAAGCTTGTGTTTGTATAATTCAGTGTCTGAATCATTGTCAAACAGTGTGATTTCCTGTAGTGTATTCATTAATCTTCAAAATGCTATAGATTACTTTCGATATAACCAAGGGTTTCTCCTAGGCATAAAATTTGGTTCGAACCATGCGAACTAGACCTATTTTCAATACAAATACCAAAAATATACCTGATCGCTTATAAACCAAAATCACAAATCAAAATGCATGCAAAATAGACCATTTGCAGTCATGGGGATCATAATTGGAGTTGCTATTATTTTTACAATTTCTATACTTTATTCATATCCAGACTTGCAAGCTTTTGGTGGAGTAACATTGAATTCAGCAGATGTAGCCAAAACCATCCAAATAAGAGTCACACCTGTAGGTACGGCCACTGAGAGAACATATGATTCATTTTCAAGGATAGGCTTTGTAGCAGGTGGTTCAAATTTCTTGTTAGAATCCATTCCAAGTAAAGATAAAAAATCATTTTACAGTTTAGTGAAGAAATCATTGGACGACAAGAAGCATGTCAACAGGAGCAGTTTCTTAGATGTATCAATTGACATCTTTTCAGGAGACGGGGAGAAAATTGAAACTTTAGTCTATAAACAATGTTCTATTAAAGACTATTTTCTTTATGTCGTTGATTCAAAAGGGACAAATTTGTTTCTTAAAGACGATGGATCTGCGGAGATTAGAGAGGTAACAAAATTTGAGTGTGTTTCATTCACACTTGATCTAGGAACGTATGATGAAAGCATTGAACTAAAGAAGAACGCGTTGCAAAAATATGCAAATGGAACAGGGAAAAACATTTCCGGTAAGGGTGTTCTTCCAACACCTAGAAAATAAAGAGCATGAAAATTAGCATAATTTTAGCACTCGTAGGAACAATAGCATTTATTTCTGTAATTGCTCAGTTAGGAGAGAATAATCTCACAATCACAATCACATCAGACGGTAAAGCAAAAGTATCACAAGCACTTTTCCCTAAAACATATGTTTCAACTATTGATGCACATTTAATCTCAAACCAAATTTCAAATATGCTAGTTACAGATGAAAAAGACATTTTTTTAGGAACAACTCAGAATGAAGATTCGATCAAAATTGCAACTTTGGGAGCATCAGTAGTAGACCTAAAGTATAATGCAGACGTGATCAGTTACGAATCAGGTATTTTTAGACTCAAATATAACAGCGATCAGGAGTCAAGAGTAATTTTACCTCCATTATCAAAGATAGTCTCAATAAACACCATACCCATTGAAGTAAATGAAAGAAATTACGTCTTGCCGTCTGGAGATATTTCCATTAGTTATACAATAAGACCAGTCACGTCACAAGAATTTATCATACAAGTTGGAGACGAGGAGCACAAAATAGAAGCAATAACAGCAGCCAAAATAGAAGAATTTGCAGCAAATGACAAAGAAATTCAATTTATCATCAAAGATAAAGCAACAGTCTTGATAATTATCCCAACTTTATTACTTGCAAATCCAAATGATATAACACTCAATAATGAACCGGTAGATTTTAGAGAATTTCATCAAAATAGTACTCATTCATGGATAAGAATAGAGCCTCATGAAAAAGGACTGGTGAAAATTTTTGATTTGTCACCTGTGTCAAATGATGAGGGGGGTGGATGTCTAATTGCTACTGCAACATATGGCTCTGAGATGGCACCTCAAGTACAATTTCTCAGAGAGATTCGCGATAACAAAGTTATGAGTACTGTATCAGGGGCTTCATTTATGACTGGATTCAACCAATTCTATTACTCGTTTTCACCATATGTGGCAGATTATGAAAGAGAAAATCCAGTATTCAAGGAAATGGTAAAAATAGGGATAACTCCAATGATTTCTTCACTTTCAATTCTATCAGTAGCGGATTCAGAGCAAGAGATTATAGGATACGGAGTGGTGGCGATTTTGATGAATGTGGGAATGTATTTTGCATTACCGGTAATAACAGGTTATGAAATTAAGAAGATAGTTCGAACTAGACACGAGAGGAGATCGAACCGGAGTCTTAAATTAAATAATAATGTAATAAAGGCATTGAAAACAGGCCTATTCGGCATAATAGTAGTTTTAGCATTATCAGTTAGTGTATCCTCAGCTTTTGCACAATCTACGGAATCTGAATCAGAATCTCCAATCAGAATGATTCTTGATCTGACACGAGAAAATCTTCTTGAATCGCTTGATTCTGCTAGTGAAATTCCTCCTACATCTCAGACATTTTATGATATGGGACAAGAAGAGTACGAAAAGGCAATTACATCATTAGAAGGAGGGAATTTGGAAGCAGCCAGAGAGCATGCGCTAATAGCAATGGCATTGTATGAGGATTCAGCATCAATCATAGGGTCGCAAAACGGACAAGGGGTAGGAGGAATAATGAAACAGGTTACAGCATCCAATATTTTTGAAATGCAAGAAGAGATTACAGATGTAGAAGTAGAGGTAGAGAATCTAAAAGATTTGATTTCTTCAAACAATCTAAACATAGATCTTACTGAATATGATAAAACAATTAATCTTGCAAAAGATGTTTTGGCAAATGGAGATATTCCAAATGCTCAGGCAAAACTTGCACTAGCCAATGAAATTAAATCTGATTTTTATAATCAAATTAATGCAGCGGTTCAAGAAAATCAAGATGAAAGAATAGATGAATTTGTTCAAAAATCAATTAGTAACATTGAAGAATTATTATCAAAAGGAGAAACCCTAGGATTAACTGAAAAAACAATTAGTGAATTAGAGGACACATTAGAGGCCCTAAAAAGTGGAGATACTAGTGATTCCTTAGAGAAGACCAGCGATAAAAGTGAATTTGTAAATGAGATGAAGGAGAATAAGGCAGCTGAGGAGGAGATAAAAGATGAGAATAAGGCAGCTGAGGAGATAAAAAATGAGAATAAGGAAAATAATGGAAAATCAGATGAACTTACAAATGCGTTAGATGCATCTGGAGACAATCCATCTGAAAATGGTGTTGCAAACAGTCAAGGTTTAGGGAATCAATTTCTTGATGATGTTAGTAGCAGTTCAGGTGATTCCTTTGAAGATGTAAAAAAAGGCCAGTTTGAAACAGGCTTTGATGGTACAAACAACGGTAAGGACAATGGTGGTGACAGCGGTAAGGACAATGGTGGTGACAGCGGTAAGGACAATGGTGGTGACAGCGGTAAG
>CAYYXT010000031.1:4383-4474 GCA_964475825.1 uncultured Nitrosopumilaceae archaeon
GACAATGGTGGTGACAGCGGTAGTGGTTACAGCGATAATGGTAGTGGTGGTGACAATGGTAGTGGTGGTGACAATGGTAGTGGTGGTGACA
>CAYYXT010000032.1:0-4173 GCA_964475825.1 uncultured Nitrosopumilaceae archaeon
GAACTAGGTACAGATGGACTAAATATTTTTGAACTTACACAACTCAAAAAGTAAAAGATGCCAGCGGGGGGATTTGAACGCCCGACGGCCCGGTCTTCAGCCGAGTGCTCTCCCAGGCTGAGCTACGCTGGCACAACAAATTTGCTTTGGGTTGAGGAATTAAAAGTTGTCTTTACCATACTAACATAGCAAAAATACGTGAGATTATGAACCAATACATCTAGAGTCAAATAAGGTAATCAAGAAATCAAAAACAGCGTTAAACAATATTCAATAAAAGGAAAATTTAGTCAGGAGTCGCTTTTTTCAATCGATTTCTGACTGCCTCTTGTACTTCACGTTCTAATTTTTCCGGCTCTTTAATCAATAACTTTTTCATTTGTTTTTTAACATAATTTTCACCCATTTGTCCTTACTGGAATACATAAGTGGTAAAAAATAAGGACACGAATAAAACGTGATAGCCACACAAACAAGTGACGATATTTTAAGATATAATGCACAAGATAAAATTGTTGTTTGTTTATTTGGTTAATCCTGATTTAATTTATCTAATAATAAATGAATAATATAAAATAGTTAACTGGTGACTTTTTAGACTTTCCAAATTATATCTTTTTGTCCACTTCTTTTATTTAATACACGTCCTAAAACAAAAAAAAGATCAGATAAGCGATTAATGTATTTGATGCAGTTATTATTGATTTTTTCTTGTTCGCTCAACAGTATGATGCATGTCTCAGCTCTTCGTATGACTGTTCTAACATGATGAAGTTGAGATGCCATAATATTACCCCCAGGCAAGATAAAATTAGTTAGAGGTGATAACTCTTCTTCATATTTGTCAATGTTTTTTTCTAAATTATAGATCATATTTGATGTAACTCTGTTTTTTTCATCTTCCAAGTTTGGATTTGAAAGATCAGCACCAACTACAAATAATTCGTTTTGAATTAGATTTAACAACACCGCAGTATCTTTGTCTAATTCATAAGACAGTACAATTCCCAACACCGCGTTTGCTTCATCAATTGTACCATAAGCAATTATTCTTGGATGGGATTTTGATACCCTAGAATTGCCTTGTAATCCGGTAGTTCCGTCATCCCCGGTCTTTGTGTAAATTTTCAATATTGTATGAAAAATACCTTGAACTATTATGTTGTTCGAATTATTTATTACCGTTTACTTACAAATACAATTGTTGTCTAAAGATATTTTTCCATATTGTAATTCAGAATTTGAAAATAATCCCAAACTAACCAAATGGATCGATATTATTTATTATGATTCTGGATTAGAATGCAATATGCAGAAAATTTTACGATCTTGATTCTGGATTTTTTTTACACATCTGCAAATCTAAAAAAGATTCCACGGCAAGGTTGGATTGACAAATTATCCGTAGATAAACCTGAATCGGTTGCAGACCATACATTTTCTATGGCCATAATTGGGATGATCTTTTCGGATTTAGAAAATCACAACACTGAAAAAATTTTAAAAATTATTCTTTTACATGATTTAGCAGAATCCATAACAGGTGATATTACTCCCGAACAAATTTCAAAAGAGGAAAAAACGGTTTTGGAAAACAACGCAATAAAAAAAATCCTAAATGATTTACCTCCATCACTTCAAAAACAATACTGTATTCTTTGGGATGAATATCAATCCAATAACTCTAAAGAAGCAAAAATCGTTCATCAGATAGATAAATTGGAAATGGCATTGCAGGCAAAAATTTATTCTAATGAGGAATATTCTAAAGAAAAATTGGACTCTTTTTTCAATTCTGCAAGAAACGAAATAACGGATCCAAAATTATCAGAATTATTTAGAAAAATATTAGAGAAATAATTACCATGTCTGAAAAAAGCAAAGACGAATTAATTGAAGCACAAAAACAAGTCATCGGAATACTTTTTGAAGTTATCAAAAGGTTACAAGCAAATAATGACTTGGATGAAGAATATTTTCAAATAATTTCTTCTGATGACAAAACAAAAAATCAAAGACTGACAAAAATACTAGACGAGAGAAAGGAAAATGCAAGTATAGTTGGAAGACTCTTAGAACAATTAGAAATTTAATTTTCACAACATGAATCTTAATCATCGGAAATAATTTTCAGTCTTGCTGTTTGTTCATATTTGTCTTGAATGTAATGGGAGAGATTTATTACTCTAATTCGTGATGCCTTGTTTGACCAACTACCTTCATTTTCAAACCATGATTCAATGTCATCTACATCGTATCTTTCGCCACTTTTGAGAATGTCTCTAAAAATGGATTTGATCTCTTCTATTTCTTGTTCTTTTAGATTGCTTTTATCTTCAACAATGGTGGTGATTTCATTTAATTTTATTATCACGTTATTTGTCAGGGGCATGATTTTATCAGATTTAGAAGATATAACAGTCTTTTGAGATATTGTTTTTATAACAATCACATCTTCTTTGAGTCGTGCAATATTTTCAGGCTTTAAAAACAGGACAAAAAAGAGTTGCAAGTGCAAGAGAATATCTAAACAAATTAACCAACGGAAAGGCAATGCCTGCACTTGCATTAAGAGATAACAAATCAAATGTATGGGAGCCAGTAGGAGAGGAAAATCTCTACGCGTTTGTTGATGAATCAGCAGGATTTGTTTTAACAGATAACAGCGGATACATACTTGCACTAGTTGATAAAAATGGTATTTCTAAAACAATTGTTCAGGGGGTGACAAAGGAACAAAAAGAAATTCTTGAACATTCATTTCAAAAAGACAATATTTCAGAATACAAAGGCAAAGTAATACTTCCGGTATAGTGAAATTGACAATTTTTTACCAAGAATAGTCAAAAAAATCAGCGTAAAGCTTTTGTTATCATCATATTTAGAATAACAAATGGCAAAGTTTTCTCAAGAGATTGAAGTCAGTGGTCATCTTATTGATTCGTCGATTCTCACAAAAATATTTGATAAAATTATGGATCTGCATGGTGAATTTCAAGTAGAAGAAATCAATATCGGAAAAAAGAAGAAAGATCCATCATATGCACGATTATCCGTTACGGGGAAGAATCAAAAACATCTAGATGAAATTTTAAAAACAATTTATCGGGAAGGGGCAGTCTCAAAAATACAAAAAGGAATTTTGCTAAAAAAATCACCAAAAGACATGGTGATGCCTGATGATTTTTACAGTACCACAAATAATCACACTCAGGTTTTCCATAATGAAAAATGGATTCAAGTTGAAAATATGATGATGGACAAATGTATTGTAGTCAAAGATAACAGAGCATTTTGTGTACCTGTAAGAGATGTAAGAAAAGGAGACGAAATAATAGTTGGCGAGGGTGGAATCAAGATCACTCCACCTGAGCGTCCAAGAGAGGGGGTAAACGTCTTTGAATTTATGGGAAGCTCAAGCTCAAGTGAGCGACCAACTCAACACATTGCAAAAAAAGTGGCAGAAGACATCTACAAGACAAAAAAGGCGGGTGGAAAAATCATAATTGTTGGAGGTCCTGCAATAGTCCATACTGGTGCAGCAAATGCGGTTGCAGAGTTGATCAAACTAGGATTTATTGACGGATTATTGGCTGGAAATGCTTTGGCAGTTCATGATATAGAATATGCCACATTGGGAACATCACTTGGAATGAATGTTAATGATGCAACTTTGGCATACCGTGGACATCGAAATCATATGGAAACAATAAACGCAGTTTTTCGTGCCGGTTCTATTGCAAATATGGTTAAAACAAAAAAACTAACACGTGGAATAATGTACCAGTGCGTAAAAAATAAAATCCCCTTTGTATTGGCAGGCTCTATTCGTGATGATGGTCCATTACCAGATGTAATTACGGATGTAACCGAAGCCCAAAAAGAATACAAAAAAATCCTCAAGGATGCAAATATGGTAATCATGATTTCTACAATGTTGCACTCTATTGCAACGGGAAATATGTTGCCTGCGAATGTCAAAGTTGTAGTAGTTGACATCAATCAGCCAACAGTTACCAAGCTTATGGATAGAGGAACATGGCAAGCATTGGGCATAGTGACTGATGTCGGTGCCTTTTTACCAATGGTTGCACAACAAATCAAAAAACAGAAAAAATAGACCTAGGGTGTCAATCTTGGATGTTGAATGTGTATCCCATCCCCATCTATAAT
>CAYYXT010000033.1:0-3182 GCA_964475825.1 uncultured Nitrosopumilaceae archaeon
GGATTAAATGTTAACGAGAGAGCCCCAAGTGATTTTCCATGATAGGATCCTTTCATTGCAACCATTCCTTTTTTGCCGGTGAACTTTCTTGCAAATTTTATTGCAGCTTCTATTGCTTCTGCACCACTATTATTTAGATGAACTTGAGTCAGTCCTTTTGGTGCAAGACCGATTAATGTTTTGAGAAATTCTTCTCTGGTTTTATTGTATAGTGAACTGTGAACTGTGATTATTTTGTCTACTTGTTCTTTGATTGCTTTTACAACTCTTTTATTTTGATATCCGACAATTGCTACACCATATCCTCCCATACAATCAATGTACTCTTTTCCATCAACATCCCAAACATGAGCTCCCACTCCTTTTTCAATTGTAACTGGAAATCTCTGATACAAACCTCCCATAAAGTCGTCTTCAGTCATGTTGAATCACCGTACAGTTATCGTGTGCTATAGCCGATGATATAGGATTTTCTCTTTGACCATTTGCAATGAGTGCCTCTTTTACTCCCATATCTAGGGCTTCAGTAGCTGCAAGAATTTTCTTTTCCATACCTGGACCTATCTTTGGTCTAATCTCCTTTGCTTCTGCTAACGTTAGTTTAGTTACAAGTTTGTCATCCATCAAAAGTCCATCTACATTTGTTATGAACAACACTTTGTCACATCCTGTGCTTCCTGCTACATATGCTGCTGCTCTGTCTCCATCAACATTGAGAAAATCTGATTCTTCACTAATTGCAATCGGTGAAATCACAGGCGTCAAACCTTGGTCTAAAAGTGATTTAATGAAATCCGAATTGATTTTTGTAATTTTACCTGTATATCCTCCATCAATTGCCTGTTTTCGACCTTTCTCATTAATAATTAATAACGTTTTTTTTCTTTTGGCTTGAATTAATCTGGCGTCAACACCTGAAAGGCCAATTGCATTGATCCCATTTTTTTGAAGCATTTGAACAATTGTTTTATTGATTCGCCCAGACATTACCATTGTAAAAATTTCTGCTGTTTCTTTGTCTGTGTATCTGCTCTTTATTCCACTAGGTGATGTTACAAATCTTGGTTCTTTTCCAAGTTGTTCACAAACTTTTGTAACTTCCTTTCCTCCGCCATGAACTATGATTAGTCCTTCTGTCTCTGCAACTTTTTTAATATCTGAAATAGTTGATGGATGTAAATTATCTACTACACTCCCACCGATTTTGATTGTGATCATTTCTATACTGGAGTAAGCGGGGTGTATCTCAAGCCATCCATTTCATCAAAACCACACATAATATTCATGTTTTGTATGGCAGAACCAGCTGCACCTTTCATTAGATTATCGGATGCTGAAATAGCAATCAATCTATGATTTTCTTCATCTATATCAAAACCTATATCACAAAAGTTTGAACCGACCACAAATTTTGGATCTGGGAATTTATACAATCCTTTTTTGTCTCGAATTAATCGAATAAATCTTTCTTGACCATAAGCTTCACGATATATTTTCCATATTTCTTTTTCATCCATATCTTTTTTCATAAATGTGTGATTTGTACATAAAATTCCACGAACTACATCTACTGCGTGTGGACTCATTGAAACACGAATTTTCTTTCCTGCAATTTCGCTTAGCTCTTGTTCTATTTCTCCGGTATGTCTGTGTTTTGATGGTTTGTATGGTCTGATAACTCCCGCTCTCATTGCATGAGCAGTTCCTGAACCAGAACCTGCACCTGATGAACCAATCTTAGAATCTACAATGATGTGTTCTAAATCAATTAGATCATTTCGAATAAGTGGTGCAAGTGCTAACATGGAAGTTACTGCCATACACCCTGGACAAGAAACTAGTTGTGCTTTTTTGATTTGCTCTCTGTGTAACTCTGGAACCCCAAATACTGATTTTGGTAAATACTCTGGATGTGGATGTTCCCATCCATACCATTTCTCGTAATCTGCAGGATTGTGCAATCTGTAATCTGCACTCAAATCGATAACCTTTAGACCTCTGTCATACAATGCTTTTACAATTTCAGTTGCTGTTCCATGTGGAACTGCAGTAAATACTATGTCGCATCGATCTGTCATTTTATCATAATCTAATTCCGAAAAAGTCAGATCGGTAAATCCTTTCAAACTGGGTTGAATTCTATGAAGATACTCACCAGCATGTTGTCGTGAGGTGACCATTGTGATCTCTACATCTGGATGATTTACTAAGAGGCGAAGTGTTTCTCCTCCAACATAACCTGATGCTCCTACAACACCAACTTTCATGATAATCCTCCCGCAAGGAAGTATAATTTATTTCCTAACATAGTTTAAAGCAAATTCTACCATTTCTTTTGGAATATTTCGTCGTGAAACTTTTGCTAGCCCCTTAAACTCGACAGTATTGTTAACTTCGTGTACTACTAATCCTCTTTTTTCATCTTCCATTATGTCGATCCCTAAAATTCCGCCGCCCATAGCTTTTGATGCTTTTGTAGATATATCTTCGATCTCTTTTGTGATCTCACATAATTCTGGTTCTGCTCCCAATGCTATGTTTGTTTTAAAACCACCTGATGATTTTCTATACATGGCTGCTATGGGCTCATCACCAATTGTGATAACTCGAATGTCTCTCGGTGGTCTTTTTACCAATTCTTGAAGATAGAAAATTCTGTCATGTGGACTATCTGTAATATCTCTGATCTCAAATAATGCATCAGCTGTATCTTTGTCTTTTAGTTGCATTACGCCTCTGCCCCAGCTTCCTATGACTGGTTTGATTACAAGGGGATATCCAACTTTTTCTATATTTTCTGATGCACTTTCACTTGAAAATGAAAAATATGTCTTTGGTGTAGGGACGTGGTATTTTTTCAAAAGTAGAGTCATGAACATTTTATTTCCACATTGATTTGCAACTTGAAATTTGTTGAGTACTGGTACATCCATAAATTCAAGACTAGCAGTAAAGTGGAGCCCTCTAAAATAACTGACACATCTTTCTAAAACAACATCTCCAAAGTCAAAATCTTTTCTTTTACTATCTGTATTGACTTGGGTAGTTTTGGCGTCTAACATTACTGCATCGTGACCTAGATCTGATGCCTCTTTTTCAAGCATCTTTTCTTCCGTTCTTAGGCGGTCAAACACAATACAAATTTTTGACATTACTCTCCCCAGTCTTCGCCTACACTTTCT
>CAYYXT010000034.1:0-2821 GCA_964475825.1 uncultured Nitrosopumilaceae archaeon
ATTATAAGAAATCAATTGAAAGTCCAATATAAAGCTATAAAAGCAATATGTGCTGTTGCAAAAAAGAATTGGTTAGAAGCCAACGAGTTATTTTATGCAGATCCAGGAAGTATAGATAAATATGCGCTTTCTCGAAGGTTGGAGTGTAAGCATGCAGATCTGGATAATGATAAAATCTATGCTCGCAGGGATTTAATTAACTTTGAATATTTCCTAGTGAGGTACAATTATATTGTAAATCAGGATGAAATTCACCGCATTTATTATAAATGTAACAATTTTAATGAAATAATTGAATTATAACCAGATACTAAGATTTTTGACTATTTATAATCTTCTTAGCAAGTTGCAAGGCTTTTTTTCGTTCTTTAGCTTTTTCCTTTTTTTCTCTAGCAATAGCTTCTTCAGCAGTAGTTTTCACTTTAATAGATCCATCCTTAGATACAAAGGTATGTTTATTGGTACCACAAACAACACATTTACCAATCAATCGATTTTGCCCATTTTCTGTAGTTTCAAATCTTTCAGATACTGAATTTGTTTTAGCTCGGCACTTTACACAATATGTTTGAACCATCTTTTGAACTTAAGATACATACATTCAAATAGGATTTCAAAATGTCAACACCAGTAGATCGTTATTATAAATACTATTCATTATCCGGTGTACCATCTAAATTGTTAAAAAATGAAGAACATTTCAATCTCCACATTAGGCCTAAAAAAGAAAAGAGATCAGAACAACCAAAAGTAATTGTCTGGAAAGCCGATGCAGTACAGGATTCAGATTTACTTGAATTACCAATGGATCCAAAAGGATACCGGTATTCTCATATAGTTGTTGATGTTTCAACCTGGAATTTGGATGGAAATCCTCTCAAAAGTAAAGATGCTGTAACAGTATTAGAATCCTTCAAAAAGATCTACCAACGAGGTATTGTAAAACCTCCTACTTTCAGATTAAATACTGATAATGGAACAGAGTTTAAAAATTCTTTAGTGCGAGATTTTTTTATAAATGATGTTGGTGTATTAATGAAGTTTGGATTCCCTGGAAAACATCAACAACAGTGTTTTGCTGAAAGGACCAATCAAGCCATTATGGAGCCTCTTACAAACCGAATGACTGCACAGGAAATGAAAACTGGTATAACTTCTGTGGAATGGTCTGAAGATTATCCAATTATGCTAGATGCCCTTAGAAAGAAATGGAAATGCAATCCACCACCTTTTCCAGAAGGACCTCCTAAAATATCAGAAAAAGATGAATTATTGCCAGAAGGTACTCGAGTCCGAGTTATGTTATTTGAGCCTATGTCAGTTCTTGGTCAAAAACTACATGGCAAATTCCGCACAGGTGATATTAGATGGGACCCAAAAATTCGAATTATTAAGAAACTTATACTTACTCCTGGACAGCCCCCAACTTATCTTGTAGATGGTCCTCATGGTCAACTCGGAGTATCACGTTGTGCTTATATTAGAAAACAACTCCAAGTGGTTCCAGATAACGAGAATCCCCCTCCAGATTCTGTTATTCGTGGCAATCCAGATAAATTCATTCCTGAAAAAATACTTAGGCAAAGAACTAGTAAAGGTAAAAAACAATATCTTGTTAAATGGAAACGTTATCCTGAGAATGAATCAACTTGGGAACCTGCAGATAGATTCCAACAAGATGCTCCAGAACTTGTAAATGAGTACTTGGGAGTTGGTAGAGCATAAAAAAAAATAACACTTTCCCTTTATCTTATTTTTTATTCTAATGCCTGCAAGACTAAAGATTTATGATTTTTATTTTTTCGTCTATTTTCATCAGGAATAAATGGGATAAAGAAATCCTTTCCATCACAGGTAAATGCTACATGTTTTCTAGATTCAAGTAAATCATAATTATACCTCCTAAGGCAAGTTCGGCTCAAAAGTACTTCTCGGTAAGGATAATCTTCAATAACTGCAAAATCTTCATATATATTACATCCAGGAGCTACAGTTATGCAAACATTTTCCAATGTCCCTAGTGATTTAGTTTTTGTTGATGCTCCAATAAGCCTATGAATTTTACTTGTATCAAAAGTCAATTTCGGATTTTTGCTAATAAGTTCTTTACAAATTTCCTTAGGTAAACAAGAACTATTAGAACATGAATCTGGAAGGATTGGCAACGATATTCCTTCTACCTGTCCCTCTATAGCAGTCAAATCTTTGGCATTTTCAATCCTTACAAGATCAATATCCATAGAGTCATCAAAGTTTTGTGGTGGTATAAATTCACTAGGCTTGGAAGTTTCTTTGCCTGTATTTAACCCCAAACGAGTAAATTCTTCTATAATTAATTCACGAATAATTTTAATCAGACTTTTGGTATCAATTGATAGTCCCTTATTTTCCTTACTAGAATTGGATTCTTTCCCACCCTTAGTCTTAATAGGATGCTTGTTTTCTGTTACTTTTTTTTTCGAACTACTTGGAGAGTATATTCATTATCATTATCAGTTGCAGTTTCAATATTACGCACTAAATTAGTATCCATAGCATCAGGATCATTAATATTGAGATCATTAAATAGGCCAGAAATTCCAGCAATTTCCTTATCAAGTTTTTGTTGCTCAAGCCTTTCAGCAATTCTGGATGCTATTTTTTCAGTTTTGGATTGTGGCGAAGTTGGACCACCAAGTTGTTCTAACCTTTTAACTTTTTCCCTAAGATTTTCAATAAAATTTTCCATACCACCTCTAGCCCTAATTTTTTCATCAACTTCTGGGAAAAGATGCTTACGCGATTCTTGAATTTGGGGATCTGTAGGATTATTATTTTCAGT
>CAYYXT010000035.1:0-2690 GCA_964475825.1 uncultured Nitrosopumilaceae archaeon
GCAGATCAACATGGACATGTAACTACATTTGGTCGAGGAGGTTCGGATTATACAGCAACAATTATCGGTTCTTGCATAAAGGCTGATGAAATTTGGTTAATGAGCGATATAGATGGATTAATGACTGCAGATCCAAAAATTGTTAAAAATGCCAAATTACTCAAAGAGGTTTCTTACATTGAAGCAATTGAAATGGCATTATTTGGAGCTAAACAAATTCACCCACGAACATTTGAGCCATTATTAACAAAAAAAATTCCAATGAAGATAAGAAATTCCTTTAATGTAAAAAATGAAGGAACCTTGGTAACTGACTCCCCCTCAATATCTACTAAAAACACTGTAAAATGTGTGAGCAGTATTCGTCATAATGGATTAATCGATATACGTGGAGGCAGTATGGTTGGTACTCCTGGGACTGCTGCAAAAATCTTTGCAACTCTTGCCAAATTTGGCATAAACGTAATGATGATCTCTCAAAACCCATCTGAATCTAGTATCACTATTGTAGTCAAAAACACCGATCTCGACAAAGCAGTTAACGCATTAGAAATGGAACTTTTAGGAAAAATAATCAAAAAACTTGAAGTAACTACTGATGTTGCAATTATTGCACTTATCGGTTTAGGTATGCGTGGTACCGTTGGTGTTGCATCTAAAGTCTTTGGAGCCATAGAGAAAAACAAAGTCAATGTTGCAATGATTACTCAAGGTTCATCCGAACTAAATCTAGCATTTGTTGTCAAAGATTCTGATTCTAATGTAGCAGTTCAGGCTTTACATGACGCATTTGAACTTGATAAAATTAACTAGAAATAAAATCATTTAAGGGAACAATTTCAAAGAATTTCATTGAATAGATTAGTTGTTATCTTAATTCTAGGTATTTTTACCACAGGAATTCTCACAGTTTCATTTATCTCTGATAACTTTGTTGACGCAAATTCTACGAAAAAAATTAATTTTACTAAAACGATTACCTCTTCCCAAGATCCAGGGCGGGGACATGAAAATCAACAATTAGCACTAATTCTATCACCAAATGAGGGCACTCTTTATGATGGTTCAATGACATTTACATCAAGCGAGCCTGTAGAGATTGTTGTTTTACACGAAATCAATAGTAATGATGCAAAAGGGCAACCAACATGGACTATTGATGGAAATACCATTTATGCAATATCTCTAATTGATCTTAAAACCAAATCTGATTCCTTTGAATTTACAGGAGCTGCTTTGGCATTACATTCTCTCAATTCAAAAGGGTTCACTGCTACCGTCAGTGTTGATGGTTGGATTAGGGGACAACCAACTGAAGTAATTATGCAAAAAATTGAAGTACAAAAAGAACCATTACTATTATTATCAAGAACAAATGTTGCTGCAACCATTCCAATGCATAAAGGATTCTATAATGGTAATTCAACTTTTTACATTATAACAGATTCTAGTCAGCAAGAATATGCTGAAATGATTACTAAAAAACAAGATTGGAAAGTTGAGATTGCTCCTCCAATTGAAAGAATACCAGAAGATATTCTGCAAAAAATATTCGTTTTTAAAAATGGAGTTAAAGGAGATGGAATATATGGACATCAAAAAGAAATTTTTTCTAGTACCCCATTTCAAGAATTAGAATACAGCGCACTAAATTCTGTCATTGAAGTTACGTGGAAAAAAGGTCAAAATGCAATAATTCTTGAATCATCTGAAGAAGTCATTAATGCAGAAGAAGATGGAAGAGTTGAATTTAATAAAACTGGCGTAGTAATCAATACACCTCAAATAATCTGGCCTGATGGACAGATGTTAGTAAGAAATGATAAAGAAATTACCGATGATTTGACATTTGGTGGAGGTCAAATTACTGAAATTAACAAAGATGAGATGACAGTAACATTTGTTGCTCATCGCGGATGGGGACCAGATGGAAAAACGATCTACTACATAGTAACTGATGCAACACCTTCTGGTCCAGCTGAAATGATGGGCGTTCCATTTTCACCCACATCTGAAAATCTAATTACAAATTCCTCAACAGTTGATCTATTTCAATTCCAAAATGGGATTAAAGGTTCAGGACCTCTAGGATTTCAAGCAGGAATAGCTACAGTAATCCCTGGCTATGAAAATTATAGTCCTATGTGGCGTATCTATATTATCGAATGGAATAATCCAGAAAACGCAAAAATTCTTGAAACCATATCTGATATTAATTCATTCAAAGCAAATGACCTAATTTCAGTCAGTTTAGCCCGCCCCATGAATAGTCATCACATAGTGAATAGTCCCTTCATAGATCCATTCCAATAAAAAATAAAATCACTAAACGGATAAATTACTTGAAAGAAACTTTATTGTAAAATTGACTGGTAAACTCTACATTGTTGGTGTTGGTCCTGGACATCATGATCATATGACATTCAGAGCTAAAGAAGTAATTGAAGAAAGCGATACAATCGTAGGATACGAAACTTATGTCAACTTAGTCCAAGATCTTATTGAAGGTAAAACAGTTCATCGTTACGCAATGACACAAGAAGTTGAACGTGCTCATCAATGTATTGATCTAGCAAAATCTGGAAAAATAGTCTCGCTTGTTTCAAGTGGTGATCCAGGAATTTATGGAATGGCAGGATTAATCTATGAAACACTTGCAGCATCAAATTGGAATCCTAAAGATGGTTTAC
>CAYYXT010000036.1:0-2682 GCA_964475825.1 uncultured Nitrosopumilaceae archaeon
GATACTTTGAAAAGACTGTTATTGATTATGGAATGAATAATGGATTACAAAAAGCAGTTGGTTGGAGTGCCAAAGTAGTTCAAGGAACTCAAACCGGTGTAACCCAATCTTATCTATTCGTATTTGGAGCAGGATTACTATTTGTAGTCCTGATATTGTTGATATAGGAGATAAGATGAGATGTTAGAAATCAGTTCAACTCCATTGGTAATAATTGCAATTCTTGGCACAGTGGGAGTTTTGTTACCTATAATCAGCATTGCCAGAAAAGAAAAAGGTTCAAACTCATTTTATGCAGTTATTGCATTTGCTGCATTGATTGCATCAATTGGATATGTTGCATATCAATTCATCAATGATAATATTCTCCCATCTGCTCTATTTTCTGAAGATGTACTTGTAGATGATGCATTTGGTGGATTCTTTGCAATAACAATGCTAATTGTTGCAATCTTCACTACAGTTGGCTCCTTTAACTACATGCGAAAAAAGAATTATCCTGCTGTTTACTATTCTTTAATACTACTTTCAACAATCGGTATGGTGTTAGTAGCATACTCTACTGACTTGGTGATGGTATTTGTTGCATGGGAGCTCATGAGCATTCCAACATACGTTCTTGTTGGATTTATGAAAAAGAATCCAAGCTCAAATGAAGCTGCACTGAAGTATTTCTTGTTTGGAGCATTGTCATCTGCAATTATTGTTTATGGAATTTCATTATCCTATGGATTAACTGGTTCAACAAATATTGGTGAAGTTATTCAGGGTTACGCTACTCTTGATCCTTCGTTATTGCCATTAGCACTGCTATCGGTTGGAATGTTTATTGCAGGATTTGGATTTAAGATGGGACTAGTACCTTTCCATCAATGGTTGCCTGACACTTATGAAGGTGCACCTCCAACCATTACCACTTTACTTGCAGCTGGAACAAAGAAAGCAGGATTTGCAGCAACAATTAGAATAGTTGTTCTGGGAATGGTCGTACTTAATCTTGATTGGACTTTAGCTCTTGGTATAATTGCAGTGATGACAATGACCATTGGTAACATTGCTGCAATCATGCAAAAGAATCTTGCCAGAATGTTAGCATATTCTAGTATTGCTCATGCTGGCTACATTTTGATTGGACTTGCAGTAGCTCCATACAGTCCTCTTGGTTTGCAAGGCTCTCTATATCAAATATTGAATCATGCAGTAATGAAAGGTGCTGCTTTCATAGCAATTACAGGAATAGTAACCACACTCGCAGTAACTAACATCGATAAACTCAAAGGACTTGGTAGAAGAATGCCTATTACATCGCTTGGATTGGTGATCTCCTTATTTGCTTTAGCTGGTGTACCTCCACTTGCTGGATTTTGGAGTAAAATAATGTTATTTGGTGGTGCATTGGATGCTGGTTCAACTATATGGTGGGCACCTTGGCTTGCAATCGCTGGAGTTCTAAACAGCGCTCTATCATTAGCTTACTATGGTTGGATCACAAGAAAAATGTACTTTGAAGGAGAAACTGAAAAAAGAGTATCAGAACCAAAGTCTGTAATTGCAATCATGATATTTTCAATAATCTTCTTGGTAGGATTTGGTGTCTATCCAGATCCAATTATCAAATTTGTAGAACTTGCTGCTCCAACACTTAGCTTAGGTATTATGCCTTAAATGTTGTAAATTTTATAAGATTATCCAAATTCATTTTTGCATCATTATCTGAAATTTTTCTTAAACTTATTCTAGCTTTGTCAGAATATTTTTTTAGAAGTTCTTCCATTTTATTGAAAACATCTCTTGGATCAGAACTTTTCTTGATCAGCAAATTAAATAATTTATCCTCATTCTTCCAGTCTAACAAATCATCTCTTATTTGATATGCAATTCCTATGTTTTTTCCATATTCTGTTAGTGCTTCTATTTCTTCTTCACTACCATTTGCCATAATTGCACCTATTCTTGCAGCCACTTCAAATGCAGTGGCAGTTTTGTATTCAATTACTTTGAGATAATCATCAAAAGTAACGTCTTCACTGCTTTCTAATCTGCTTTCTATCATTTCTCCTTCGCTCATCAACATTGCTGTTGTTGCCAAATCCTTTGTCATTCTTGCATTGTCTAATCTTGAAGAAATTGCAAGAATTAATCCCAAAACAAAATCTCCTGTTAGTACACTTGTATTGTATCCATATTTGATATGGAATGGTTCTTTTTGTCTTCTCATTGTTTCGTTATCTATAATGTCATCATGTATGATCGACTCCATATGTAAAAATTCCACAGCACACGATGCTGCTAATGTGTTATCGTCAATTTTTCCTACACTTTCAGCAGCCAAAACTAAGATGATTGGTCTAATTCGTTTTCCACCCTCTAATGAATATTTTAATGGTTCAATGAATTCTGATTCTGAATATAGTGATAATTCTCTATCTAATGCATGGTTGATTTTATCGATATACTTACTATATGTTTCAAGTAAAGGATTAATCTCGATATTTTTCCTGTCCAAGATATAGGTCTATTCAAAAAACTTTCTCATTAGTAATTAAATCTTGGTGCTCCAGCCGGGATTTTCATCGTTAGATTTTGAACCCGGGATCACTTTTTTGAATGGGCAGGAGGCCACACAGATCTACACCACTGGAACCCAACAAAATTGGGTAATTTGTCCATAAAATCTTTTGT